>NZ_JBHWBZ010000037.1:39052-46497 GCF_042735475.1 Kitasatospora sp. NPDC059577
GCGGCGCTCCTCATCGATCACTTTTTTATTAGTGAGTCCTCGTCTCTTGTCGAGGGTTGCGCGGGGGGGTTTCTGCTGTTCTACCCCCCCCCGCCGGGTTCGTTTCAGGCGCTGACGGCCGGCCGCTCGGTGGTGGCGATGGTCGCGGAGCCGACGACGCGGGTGCCGTCGTACAGCACGACCGCCTGGCCGGGGGCGATACCGCGCACCGGGGTGTCGAGGCGGACGTGCAGCTCGCCGTCGACCACCGAGGCGCTCACCGGCACCTCCTCGCCGTGGGCGCGCAGCTGGGCGGTGTAGCGGCCGTCGGCCAGGGGCTCGGTACCGCACCAGCGGGGGCGGATGGCGGTGAGCCCGGTGACGTCCAGGCCCTCGACGGGGCCGACCGTCACGGTGTTGTCCACCGGGGAGATGTCGAGCACGTACCGCGGCTTGCCGTCGGCCGCCGGGCGGCCGATCCGCAGGCCCTTGCGCTGGCCGATGGTGAAGCCGTACGCGCCGTCGTGCTCGCCGAGCTTGGTGCCGTCGGTGTCGAGGATGTCGCCGGTGGCGGTGCCGAGGTGCTTGGCCAGGAAGCCCTGGGTGTCGCCGTCGGCGATGAAGCAGATGTCGTGGCTGTCGGGCTTCTTCGCCACGGCCAGGCCGCGGCGCTCGGCCTCCTCGCGGATGACGTCCTTGGTGGTGTCGCCGAGCGGGAAGAGCGAGTGGGCGAGCTGGTCGGCGTCGAGGACGCCGAGCACGTAGGACTGGTCCTTGGCGCCGTCGACGGCCCGGTGCAGTTCGCGCGAGCCGTCCGGCAGGTCGACGATCCGGGCGTAGTGGCCGGTGCAGACGGCGTCGAAGCCGAGGGCGACCGCCTTGTCCAGCAGCGCGGCGAACTTGATCTTCTCGTTGCAGCGCAGGCAGGGGTTGGGGGTGCGGCCGGCCGCGTACTCGGCGACGAAGTCGTCGATGACGTCCTCGCGGAACCGCTCGGCGAGGTCCCAGACGTAGAACGGGATGCCGATGACGTCGGCGGCCCGCCAGGCGTCCCGGGAGTCCTCGATGGTGCAGCAGCCGCGGGCGCCGGTCCGGAAGGACTGCGGGTTGGCGGACAGTGCCAGGTGGACGCCGGTCACCTCGTGCCCGGCTTCGACGGCCCGGGCGGCGGCGACGGCGGAGTCGACTCCGCCGGACATCGCCGCGAGTACGCGCAGTCGGCCGGTGGACGGAGTGGTCGGGGCACCCGGGAAGTCAGTCATGGTGACTACAAGAGTACGTGGCCGCCGGACCTGCCCGGCCCCGGAACTGCCTACCGCCGCACCGACGCCAGCCCGGCGTTGCGGGCCCGCTGGACCACCGGGCCGATGGCCTGCGCGAGCGCCGTGACGTCCTCCGGCGCCGAGGTGTGGCCGAGCGAGAACCGCAGCGAGGCACGGGCCAGCAGCGGGTCGACGCCCATGGCGAGCAGGACGTGGCTGGGCTGCGGCACGCCGGCGGTGCACGCCGAACCCGTCGAGCACTCGATGCCGGCCGCGTCGAGCAGCATCAGCAGCGCGTCGCCCTCGCAGCCGGGGAAGGAGAAGTGCGCGTTGGCCGGCAGCCGGCCCTCGGCGGCCGGGTCGCCGTTGAGCACGGCGTCCGGGACGGCGGCCAGGACGGCCGCCACCAGGTCGTCGCGCAGCGCGCCGAGGGTCACCGCGTGCTCCTCGCGGTGCTTCACGGCCCAGGCCGCGGCGGCCGCGAAGCCGGCGGCGCCGGGGGCGTCCAGGGTGCCGGAGCGGACGTCGCGTTCCTGCCCGCCGCCGTGCAGCAGCGGGACCGGCGCGGCGCCGCGGGACAGCAGCAGGGCGCCGATGCCGAACGGGCCGCCGATCTTGTGACCGGTGACGGTGAGCGCGGTGAGCCCGGACTCGGCGAAGGAGACCGGGACCTGACCGAGCGCCTGCACCGCGTCGGCGTGCATCGGGATGCCGTACTCGGCGGCCACGGCGGCGAGTTCGCGCACCGGCTGGATGGTGCCGACCTCGTTGTTGGCCCACATGACGGTGACCAGCGCGACCGACGCGGGGGCGCGCTCGATCGACTCGCGCAGCGCCTCCGGGTGTACCCGGCCGTGCTCGTCCACCGGCAGGTACTCGACCGAGGCGCCCTCGTGTTCGGAGAGCCAGTGCACCGCGTCGAGCACCGCGTGGTGCTCGACCGGGCTGCACAGCACCCGGGTACGGGCCGGGTCGGCGTCCCGGCGGGCCCAGTAGAGGCCCTTGACCGCGAGGTTGTCGGACTCGGTGCCGCCGCCGGTGAGCACGATCTCGCTCGGGCGGGCGCCCAGCGATTCGGCCAGCGACTCGCGGGACTCCTCGACCACCCGGCGGGCCCGGCGGCCGGCCGCGTGCAGGGACGAGGCGTTGCCGACCACCCCCAGGTGCGCCGTCATCGCGGCGATCGCCTCGGGCAGCATCGGCGTGGTCGCCGCATGGTCCAGGTATGGCATAACCATCCGATTGTAGAGGGCTGCGCCGCGCGGCCTTCCAACCCTGCGTACCGATCCGGCCATCGCGTGGTCGGACCGGCGCCGACCGCCCGCCCGGGCCGCACCCGACCGCGGACGCGGGCCGGGCCTGACGGCGCTTCCGAAAGCCTTCCGGGCGCCTTCCCGACACCCCCCGAACGCCTTCCGAGGGCCTTCCCAGGGCCTTCCCGGAGCTTGTACGCACGCCTCCCGCCCGGCCGCGTCGGGCCCGCCCCGCGCACTGGTCTGCACCAATTCCGGACAGTCGCGTCCGTCGCCGGTTTGTACCACTACGCCCCCCAGCGGTTAGCCTGGCGCCACTTCTCAGCCGGATCAACGGGGGCGCCATGTCGCAGTCGGTCGACCGCGCGCTGACCCTGCTCGGCGCGCTCGGTGACGCGCCGCTCTCGCTGGAGCAGGCCGCCGGCAGCCTCGGGGTGCACAAGTCCACCGCGTTGCGGCTGCTGCGCACCCTGGAGGAGCACGGCTTCGCCCGCCGCCAGCCCGACCTGCGCTACCGCCTCGGCGGCCGGGTGCTCTCGCTGGCCCACCGCGCCCTGGAGGACTTCGACGTCCGGCAGGTCGCCGCGCCGTACCTGGCCGCGCTCAACGCCCGCTGCGGCTACACCGTCCGGCTCGCCGTGCTGCACGACGGCGAGGTGCTGTACCTGGACGAGGTGGCCGGTCCCGCGGCGGCCGAGCCGTCCCGGATCGGGCGCCGGGCGCCGGTGACGGGCACGGCGGTCGGCCGGGTGCTGCTCGCCGGGCTGCCCGCGGACGGGCCGTGCGAGGAGGCCGAACTGGCGGCGGTGCGCCGCCGGGGCTGGGCGGCGGAGTCCGCGGAGCACCGGGAGGCGGTGACGTGCGTGGCCGCTCCGGTCGCGGGCAGCGGGGGCCGGACGGTCGCGGCGTGCGCGCTGAGCGCCCCGGCCGGGCAGGTGCCGCCGGCCGAACTGGCCCGGATGGTGCCGGAGCTGCTCTGTACGGCCGAGGCGATCTCGCTCGCGTACGGCGGCTCGCCTATTCCTCGCTGGTGCGAGAACCGTTGCGGTGCCAGGCCCGTGGTGCGCGCCAGCCGTACTTCAGGGCGAGCATCCGCAGGCCGAAGGCGGTGAGCGCGGCGGCCGTGCCGGTCACTCCGGTGAGCCGGTCCACGCCGATCAGCAGCGCGACCAGCGTGGATCCGACCAGGGCGGGCACGGCGTAGATCTCCCGGTCCCAGCGCAGCAGCGAGGGGATCTCGCCGGCCAGTACGTCGCGGATCACGCCGCCGCCGGCTGCGGTCACCATGCCGAGCGCGATCGCGGCGACGGCGCCCAGACCGTAGTCGTGTGCCTTGGCGGTGCCGGTGACGCAGAACAGGCCGAGCCCGAGGGCGTCCAGGGTCTGCACGGCGCGGTTGATCCGCTCGACCTCCGGGTGCAGGAAGAACACCACCAGCGCGGCGACGAGCGGGGTCAGGAAGTAGCCGAGGTTGGTGAAGGCGGCGACCGGGGTGGCCCCGATCACCAGGTCGCGCATCACACCGCCGCCGAGGGCCGTGACCTCGGCCAGGACGCAGATCCCGAAGATGTCCATGTTCTTGCGGACGGCGAGCAGGCCCCCGGAGAGGGCGAAGACGAAGATGCCGACGAGGTCCAGCGACTGCTGCACGTCGGAGGGGAAGATCTGCGAGGTCACCACACAACTATGACCTGCGCGGAACCTTCCCCTCCGCTTGCCTCCTCAGACGGCAGTCTTCTCCGGCGTCCCCTCGGGCGCGTTCTCCGGGAAGTGGCAGGCCACCTGGTGTCCGGACTTCAGCGCCACCAGCGGCGGCTCCTGGGTGGAGCAGACGTCCTGGGCCTTCCAGCAGCGGGTGCGGAAGCGGCAGCCGCTGGGCGGGTTGATCGGGGAGGGGACGTCGCCGGTGAGCAGGATCCGCTCACGGCCGGAGCGCTGGCGCCGGCGCGGGTCGGGGACCGGCACGGCGGACATCAGCGCGTTGGTGTACGGGTGCATCGGGCTGCGGTAGAGCGAGTCCCGGTCGGCGATCTCCACGACCTTGCCGAGGTACATCACCGCGACCCGGTCCGAGACGTGCCGGACCACCGAGAGGTCGTGCGCGATGATCAGGTAGGTCAGGCCGAGCTCCTGCTGGAGGTCGTCCAGCAGGTTGACCACCTGCGCCTGGATCGAGACGTCCAGCGCCGAGACCGGTTCGTCCGCGACGATCATCTTCGGCTTCAGTGCGAGCGCCCGGGCGATGCCGATGCGCTGGCGCTGGCCGCCGGAGAACTCGTGCGGGTAGCGGTTGTAGTGCTCGGGGCTGAGGCCGCACAGCTCCAGCAGTTCCTGGACGGCCTTCTTGAGCCCGCCCGCCGGTACCGCGTTCTGCAGCTTGAACGGCGCTCCGACGATGGTGCCGACGGTGTGCCGGGGGTTCAGCGAGGAGTACGGGTCCTGGAAGATCATCTGGATGTCGCGGCGCAGCGGCCGCATCGCCCCGACGCTCAGGTGCGTGATGTCGGTGCCCTCGAACTCGATCTTCCCACCGGTCGGTTCGTCGAGCCGGGTGACCAGTCGGCCCATGGTCGACTTGCCGCAGCCGGACTCGCCGACGACGCCGAGCGTCTCGCCCGCGTTGACGGTGAAGTCGATGCCGTCGACGGCCCGGACGGCGCCGGTCTGGCGCTGCATGAGCCCGCTGCGGATCGGGAAGTGCCGGGTCAGGCCGGTCACCCGGAGCAGCGGCTCGCGGTCGGGGGCGGGGGCCGGCGACGGGATCGGCGCCGCCTGAGTGTCCGTCATCGGTTCTCTCCAGAAAGGTGGTACGAGGCCGGGCTCACAGCCGGGGCGCGATCTCTTCGGCGAAGATGCGGTGCCGCTCGTCGGCCGGCAGGTGGCAGGCCGCGAGGTGCCCGGGGGTGGCCTCGGCCAGCACCGGGACCTCGCTCGTGGAGCGCCCGTCGGTCAGGGCGGCGTACGGGCAGCGCGGGTGGAAGGCGCAGCCGCTCGGCACGTTGATCAGGCTGGGCGGGGTGCCCTTGACCGGGACGAGCCGGTCCTGAAGCTCCCGGTCGAGGCGCGGCATCGAGCCCAACAGGCCCCAGGTGTAGGGGTGTTCGGGCGCGTCGAAGAGGGTTTCGGCCGGGCCGCGCTCGATGCACTTGCCGCCGTACATGACCAGGATGTCGTCGGCCAGTTCGGCGACCACTCCGAGGTCGTGGGTGATGATGATGACGGCGGAGCCGAACTCCTCCTGGAGGTCGCGGATGAGGTCCAGGATCTGCGCCTGGACGGTGACGTCCAGGGCGGTGGTGGGCTCGTCGGCGATCAGCAGCGAGGGGTCGTTGACCAGGGCCATGGCGATCATCGCGCGCTGGCGCATGCCGCCGGAGAACTGGTGCGGGTAGTCGTCCACGCGGCGGTCGGGCTGCGGGATGCCGACGCGGTCGAGCATCTCGATCGCGCGGGCCCGGGCCCGCTTCTTGCTCGCCTCGGGGTGGTGCACCCGGTAGGCCTCGACGATCTGCTGCCCCACCGTGTAGTAGGGGTGCATCGCGGTCAGCGGGTCCTGGAAGATCATCGCCAGCTCGCGGCCGCGCAGTTGGCGCACCCGGTCCGGGCCGGCCGCGATCAGGTCCTCGCCGTTCAGCCGGATCTCGCCGCTGATCCGGGCCCGCTTGGAGCGGTGCAGGCCCATGATGCCGAGCGAGGTGACGGACTTCCCGGAGCCGGACTCGCCGACGATGCCGAGGGTGCGCCCCTTGTGCAGGTCGAAGCTGACCCCGTCGACCGAGCGGACCAGGCCGTCGTCGGTGTCGAAGTGGATCCGCAGGTCGCGCACGGAGAGGAAGGGGTCCCCGGAGGGGGCCTGCGCATCGGCTGCCGTGGTCTTCTGGAGGTCGGTCACGAGAGCCTCACGCGGGGGTCGACGAGGGCGTACAGGAGGTCGACCACGAGGTTGCAGGCGACGATGAAGAAGGCGGCGAGCAGGGTGACGCCGAGGATCTTGGGCAGGTCGTTGTCGGAGATCGCCTGGACGGCGAACTGGCCGACGCCCTGGAGCGAGAAGACCTGCTCGGTGATCAGCGCGCCGCCGAGCAGCAGCCCGAGGTCCATGCCGAAGATCGTGACGATCGGGGTGAGCGCGGCGCGCAACCCGTGCCGGGTGACGACCTTGCCCTCGGCGAGGCCCTTGGCCCGCGCGGTGCGGATGTAGTCCTCGCTCATCGTCTCCAGCATTCCGGCGCGGGTGAGCCGGGCGTAGAGCGCGGAGTAGAGGAAGGCCAGCGAGATCCAGGGGAGGATCAGGTTGCGGGCCCACATCAGCGGGTTGTCCGCGAAGTCGACGTACTGCAGGTTGTCCAGGATCGGCCACTCGTAGCTGAAGAGCGTGAGCAGCAGCGCGCCGGTGAAGAAGACCGGGAGCGAGACGCCGGCGAGGGCGACGCCCATGGAGAGGCGGTCGAAGATCGACCGCGGCTTCAGGGCGGAGACGACGCCGGTGGCGACGCCGGAGACCAGCCAGAGCACGGCCGCACCGGCGGCCAGCGAGATGGTGACCGGGATCCGCTTGGACAGCTCGGGCCAGACCTCCAGGTGGTTCTTGAAGGAGTAGCCGAAGCAGGGCACGTGACAGGTGGCCGGTTCCGGCCCGAACTGGTACTCGGCGCCGCTGACCAGCCCCTTGAGGAAGTTCCAGTACTGGGTGTACAGCGGCTGGTCGAGACCGAGGTTCTGCTTGACCGCCGCGATCGCGTCGGGTGAGGGGTTCTTCCCGATGTACTGGGCGGCCAGTTGGTCGGCCGTCTCGCCGGCGACGCGGGGGAGCAGGAAGAAGATCGCGAAGGTGACCGCGCTGACGACCAGCAGCAGAATCACCGCCGCGAAGATCCTGCGGATGATGTAGGCAAACACAGTTGGGCGGCTCCGGCGGGGGGGCGGGCCGGGGCGCGCGAGGTTAGGGGGC
>NZ_JBHWBZ010000037.1:46507-59107 GCF_042735475.1 Kitasatospora sp. NPDC059577
TCGATGATCCCGATCATCGCGGCCCGGGCCCGGGGGCGGGGCGGGCGGCGGCCCGCGGGGCGCGTGCACCCCCGGCGGCGGCGGGCGCCGCTGCCTTCACCTGCCTTCAGGGATGCGGAGCCAGGCTCTTACTTGGTGGTGCCGATGTTCAGGTAGTCGTACTCACCGGAGAACGCCGGGGTGGAGGCGATGTTGGTGGCGTTGTCCGGGCGGTACAGGAAGACCTTGAAGTAGGTCAGCGGGACGATGACCGCCTGGTCCATGACCTTCTTGTCGATGTCGCCGTAGATCTTCTCGCGGGCCGCCTTGTCCGGGTTGACGGCGGCGTCGTCGATCATCTTGTTGACGGCCGGGTCGTCCAGCTGGGACAGGTTGCTGTTGCCGGAGGGCTTGATCGCACGGCCGTCGACGATCTGCTGCAGGAAGCCGTAGCCGGTCGGCCAGTCGGCGCCCCACTGCATCATCATCAGGCCGATGTTGTGGTCCTGGGTGAACTGCGGGGCACCGGCGCTGTCGGTCAGGTACTTGCCCTGCGGGTACTGCTGGATCTCGGCGTTGATGCCGACCTTCTTCAGCGCGGCCTGGATCGAGGTGGCCGCGGCGACCTCGGTGGCGCGCTCGGTGCGGGCCGAGATGACGGTGTTGATGCTGTCCTTGCCGCAGGCCTTCAGGGCGTCCTTGGCCTTGGCCTCGTCACCCTTGTTGTCCTTGGTCTCGTACTGGTTGAAGTCCTGGTGGCCCGGGATGTCCGGCGGGAGCACCGTGTTGGCGATCTGGCCGCGGATCGGGCCGCCCTCGGCGGTCTGCACCGAGACCTTGTCGATCGCGAACTGGACGGCCTTGCGGCAGTCGACGTTGTCGAACGGCGCGACCTTGGAGTTGATCGCCAGGTAGACCAGACGGCCGCCGTAGGCGTTGTCGGTGCTGGCCTTGAGCTTCGGGTTCTGCAGGATCTGCGCCTGGGTCTGCGGGTCGACGCCGCCGCCCACCAGGTCGACCTGGGCGTTGCCGGCCAGCAGGTCCTTGTCGATGGTGGCCTGGTCGATGTTCATCTTGAGCAGGATCTTCTCCGGAAGCTGCTTCCGGATCGGGTCGGTGCTCGCGTCCCAGTTGGTGTTCGGCACCAGGACGGCCTGCTTGCCGTCCTCGTAGGACTCGAACTTGAAGGAGCCCGAGGACACGATGTGCTTCACGTAGTCGGCACCGGTGTCCTTGGCCTGCGGGACCGGCGCGGTCTGCGGGGCGCTGACCAGGTAGTCGAAGTCCGCGAACGGGTGCTTCAGGTGGAAGACGATCGTGGTGTCGTCCGGCGTCTCGATCGAGTTCAGACCGCCGGCCTTGTCCTTGTACGGACCGGCGTACGGCGTGTCGTTGTCGACCAGCAGGTCGTGGAAGTACGTCGGGCCGTTGGAGTTCACGTCCGGCGCGAAGTTGGAGCGCTCGACGGCGTACTTGACGTCCTTCGAGGTGATCGGGGTGCCGTCGTCGTACTTCAGGCCCTTGCGGATCTTGTACGTCCAGGTCAGGCCGTCCGCGCTGGGCTGGCCCATCGACTCGGCGAGGTCCGGGACGAGCTTGTTGCCCTCCTCGCCGGCGGCCGGGTTGAACGTGGTGAGCGGACGGGCGTACAGCCGCGAGAAGTTGTAGATGTACGCGTAGTACGTGTTGCCCGGGTCGAGCGAGTCCGGGGTGCCCTTCATCTCGAAGGTGACCGTCCCGCCCTTCTTGTCCGAGGCGTTCACGATGTTCTTGGTGGCCGCGTTGGCGCCGCCGCCGCCGCCCGAAGTGGACGAGGAGGAGGCGTCGCCGCTCTTCGACGAGCTGGAACAACCGGTCACGACCAGGACCGCGGCGGCGGCCGCCGCGGTCAGGGCGACGGTACGGGACCTACGCATGGGAAAGATCAACCCCTTGAGGATGTGGAGACGGTGGAGGGTCCTGACGCGGAGTCAGTTGCTCTTGGGATCGAGGGCGTCGCGCAGCCCGTCGCCGAGCAGGTTGAAGGCGAGCACGGTGATGAAGATCGCCAGACCGGGGACCACCATGTACTGGGGGTCCACCTGGTAGTACCGGATCGCGTCCTGGAGCATTCCGCCCCAGGAGGCTTGCGGGGGCTGGATGCCCACGCCGAGGAAGCTCAGCCCGGCCTCGAAGAGGATGTTGGTCGGGATCAGCAGGGTCGAGTAGACCAGGATCGGACCGACCAGGTTGGGCAGCAGTTCCTTGAACAGGATGAACGGTCCGCGGGCGCCGAGGGAGCGAGCTGCGTGGACGAACTCGCGCTCGCGCAGCGAGAGGGTCTGTCCGCGCACGATCCGGCCCATGTAGGGCCAGTTGAAGAAGCCGATCACGAAGATCAGCACCAGGATGTGCAGCGGGAGGCCGTGCAGGCCGAACGCACCGCCCTGCAGCGAGGTCGAGATCGCGATCGCGAACAGCAGCAGCGGGAAGGCGAGGAAGACGTCCATGACGCGGCTGATCAACGTGTCCACCCAGCCGCCGTAGTAGCCGGCCATGATGCCGAGCACGGTGCCGATGGTGTTGGACAGCACGGTCGCGCCGAACGCGACCAGCAGGGAGACCCAGGAGCCCTCGATCACGCGGGTGAGCAGGTCACGGCCCTGCAGCGGGTCGACCCCGAGCGGGTGGTCCCAGCTCATGCCTCCCCAGTCACCGAACGGCAGGCCGCCGAGGTCGGCGTCCAGCAGGTCCTGGTGGAGGGCGTCCGGGTCGAGCCCGAACATCGACTCGATCGGCTTGGCCAGCACGGCGAGCAGGATCAGCAGGATCACCACGGCGCCGCCGATGACGGCGGCCTTGTCCCGCTTGAAGCGGGTCCAGGCGATCTGGCCGAGGGAGCGGCCCTCGATCTTCTTGGCCGGGCTCTCGGCGGCTGCTGCCTCCGGCTCGTTCCCGGCGGTGGTCACGGATGCGGTCATGGTCAGTTGGTCCCCTCGCCGACGGTGGCCGGCCCACGGGTGCCGGTCGCCGGCTTCGGCGGTGCGGCTGCGGACGTGCGAAAGGTGCTAGGAGGAGCGGGTGTTCGCGGCAGTGCGTCGTGCACGGGCACTGCCACACGCGGGATGGGCTTCGCGTGGACAAGCGGGTCGGCGTGCGCGATCACCTTTGTGGGGTTCCAGTACGCGCGGTGCGTTGCGCAGAACTCTCTGCCATGCGAACTGGCTTACGCCAGACCTGACAACCGACAGATGCCCAACTGTGATCTGCAGGCATGCACCTCCACGATCTCCGGCATAACCCTCTTCACATGGCTGTAACAGGCATGTCAAGATGACCGGACGCCCAATCCGGAAATTCGTCCGGAAAGCATCGAAGCCGACTTGACGGACAATCAAGTCGGCTTCGCGGTGGAGATTACGGCGAGAAACGGTGGTGGCAATCAGCGCCCGGGGTAACCGGGCCACGGCCGCTGGGGCTGTTGCTGCTGGGGCTGCTGCTGCCAGCCCTGCGCGGGCGGCTGCGTGCCGTACGCCCACCCGGGCGTCGGCTGCCCGGGCATCGACGGCCCCGGGTACGCGGGCGGCGGCACCGGCGGGTACGGACCGGTCGCCGGGCGGCCGGCCTCCCGGTCGAAGAACGGCCGCGCGTTGGCGCGCATCCACAGCGCCACCGGGTCGTACTCGTCCGACATCGCCACCGTGGACACCGCGAGCCCCTCCGGGGCCACCGCGATCGCCCGCTGCATCAGCGCACGCACCGCCTCCACCGCGGGCGGCGAACTCTCGTACAGGTCCAGGCCGATCGCCAGGTAGGGCTCCCCCACCGCCGGCTGCACCCAGGCCCGGCGCAGCGCCCGGACCGCGCGCACCTCGGCGGCCTGCCGCTCCAGCAACGCGAAGAACTGCGGGGCGTTCAGCTGCGGCTCGCTCAGTTTCAGCGGCCCGGCGGGCAGCCGGTCCAGGCCCGCGGCGACCCGCCGCAGATCGGCCCAGGGCACGCCGACGCCGCCGCCGGGCGCGTGCGGGTTCAGCCACAGGCCCCAGCGGGTGCGGTACAGCGAGGCGGCGATCTCCGGGCCGGAGATGACCTCGTGGGCCCGCGCCCAGCCGGAGGCGGCCAGTTGCTCGGGCGAGGTGACGGCCGGCGCGTAACCGTGGCCGCTGATCTCCATGTTCCCGTACTGCGCGTCCGGGCTGCCCGGCGTGCCGTGCCAGAGCAGCATCCAGACCCGGCCGTCCGCCAGCGCGTGCAGCAGTCGCTCGTACGCGTCGTAGCGCTCCGGCGCGACCTCGCGCAGGGCGTGCTCCAACACGCCGGGATCCGCTCCCGGGCGCCCGGCCGGTGCCTGGTGGCTCCAGGGCCCCGGCACCCCGCCCGCTCCCGTTCCCGCACTCATGCGCCCACCTCGCCGCGCCTCTTTCCTCGAACCCGCCGGCCCGTCGGCCGTCTGCACGCACCCTATGGCGCGGCACCGGCCACCGCCACGGCGACGTGCCTGTGATACGAAGCCGCTCACACCCGCGTGTAGAAAGGCAGTACCCGGGTGAGCAGCCACTCGACCACCGGGTCGTCGGCGAGGTCGAGCAGTACGAGGTGGACGCCGCCCGGCAGCGGCGCGGTTCCCAGCGCTCGGCCGAGCGCGTCGTTCACCGCGGCCGGGTCGGCCGGGGCCGCCGGATCCAACTGGACGCCCACGAACATCACGGTGGGCTCGCCCTCGATGCTGGCCAGCGCCCTGCGGGCGGTCAACACTCCGGGGAGGGCCGACAGTTCGGCCCGGCAGGCGGCCAGGAAGTGCTCCGGGTCCTCGCCCGGCACCGGCTCGCGCAGCGCGACCCGGCCGCCGGTCGGCGCCGGATCCTCGGCGCCCTCCCAGCGGTCCTCGCGCGGACCGCGCCGCAGCTCGGCCACGCCCTCCGGCGGCACCGGGATGCCCACCGCCGCCTCCGGGTTCACCGCGATCCCCACGCCCAGCGGCAGTCCGCGGGCGAACTCCCAGACCGGCGCGATCGCGAAGGCCATCCCCGGCGCCTGCTGCAGGAACACCTCCTGCGAGGAGAACACCGGCACGTACGGTTCACCGGCCAGCTCGACGGTCGGCAGGTCCAGCGACTGCCCCTGCGGGTCCGCTCCCGCGGGCAGCGGCACCCACACCTGGCTGCGGGCCAGCACCTCGATCACCCGCGGCGTCGCGCCCGGGTCACCCAGGGCCGCGGTCAGTACCTGCTCCAGCTCGTTGGCCGGCCACGTACCGCCCGCCGGCGCGCCCTCAGGACCGCCCCACCCCTGCTGCTGCTCCACCGGGTACCCCATGCGCCGCCGACTCCGCCCTCTGCCGGTCGGCCGCCCTCTGCTGCGCCGACGCGGAGCAGTCTAGGGCCCGGGGCAGGGGGGACGGGGGCACGTGTTCGGGCGGGTGCGGTCCGCCCGGGCGCGCGGCCGCCGTGTGACCGGGTCCCCCCTCCCTTCCTCGCCCGGGACGTGCCATGATGTGCGCGTCCGACGGCATGCGCCGCGGGCCCCACAACTCCATACCGGCCGCTCGAACCCGCGCGGGAGAGCCCGGAGTGCCGCAGCAGCGGTACGGCCGGCGCCGAAGGAGCAAGTCCTCCCCGGAATCTCTCAGGCCCCCCTACCGCACGGGTTAGGCACATCTGGAAAGCGGCGCACGGCCCTGTCGTACGCCCACCCACGGTGCAAGCCGCCATGCTGTCCCCCAAGCTGGAATCAGCTGCGGGCCGGCGTGCGGTGAAGCTCTCAGGTTCGACGACAGATGGGGAGACCCACGCCGCCGCATGCCCGCGCGCAGGGTCGGTCCCCGAGCGGGTCCGGTCCGGCGCGTGCACCCCTGAGTGCCCCGACCGAGGAGTTCCTGGCCATGTCGTCCCTCCGCCTGACCGCGCTCGACGCGCTGCACCGCGCCCTCGGCGCGACCATGACCGACTTCGCCGGCTGGGACATGCCGCTGCGCTACGGCAGCGAGCGCGAGGAGCACCTCGCCGTCCGCACCAAGGCCGGTCTGTTCGACCTCTCCCACATGGGCGAGATCACCGTCACCGGCCCCCAGGCCGGCGAGATGCTGGACCACGCGCTGGTCGGCTTCGTCTCCGCGCTGGGCGTGCTGCGCGCCCGCTACACCATGATCTGCGCCGAGGACGGCGGCATCCTGGACGACCTGATCGTCTACCGCCTGCGCGAGGACGCCTTCCTGGTCGTCGCCAACGCCTCCAACGCCCAGCTGGTCCTCGACGAGCTGATCGCCCGCGCCAAGGGCTTCGACGCCGTCGTCACCGACGACCGCGACACCTACGCGCTGATCGCCGTCCAGGGCCCGGAGGCCACCGCGATCCTGGCCGACACCACCGAGGCCGACCTGCCCGGCCTCAAGTACTACGCGATCCTCCCGGCCCGGGTGGCCGGCCGCGACGTGCTGCTGGCCCGCACCGGCTACACCGGCGAGGACGGCTTCGAGGTCTTCTGCCACCCGGTCGACGCCGAGGAGATCTGGCAGGCGCTGACCACCGCCGGCGAGGGCCGCGGCCTGGTCCCGTGCGGTCTGTCCTGCCGCGACACGCTGCGCCTGGAGGCGGGCATGCCGCTGTACGGGCACGAGCTGTCCACCGACCTCACCCCGTTCGACGCGGGCCTGGGCCGGGTCGTCCGCTTCGACAAGACCACCAACGAGGGCGCCTTCATCGGCCGCAAGGCGCTGGAGCAGGCCGCCGCCGCGGCCGAGACCAACCCGCCGAAGGTGCTGGTCGGCCTGGTCTCCGACGGCAAGCGCGTCCCGCGCGCCGAGTACACCGTGGTCTCCGCCGACGGTACCCCGATCGGCCGGATCACCTCCGGTGCGCCGTCCCCGACGCTGGGGCAGCCGATCGCGATGGCCTACGTCGACGCGGCCCACGCCGCCCCCGGCACCACCGTCGCGGTGGACGTGCGCGGCAAGCACGAGCCGGTCCGGGTCGTGGCGCTGCCGTTCTACAAGCGCGCCCGCTGAGCGACCCCGCCGACCGTCCCCTTTCCCCGTACCCGCACGTCGAAGCTTTCCGCGCGGCGGCCCGCTTCGTCGTACCCGCTTCCCATCCTGGAGAATGACGCCATGAGCAACCCCTCGCACCTGAAGTACACCGAAGAGCACGAGTGGCTGACCGACGCCGAGGACGGCGTCTCCACCATCGGCATCACGCAGCACGCCGCCGACGCTCTCGGTGACATCGTCTACGTGCAGCTGCCCGAGGTCGGCGACGAGGTGACCGCCGGCGAGACCTGCGGCGAGCTGGAGTCCACCAAGTCGGTCAGCGACCTGTACTCGCCGGTGACCGGTGAGGTCACCGAGGTCAACCAGGACGTCCTGGACGACAACGGTCTGGTCAACAGCGCCCCGTTCGAGGGCGGCTGGCTGTTCAAGGTGCGCGTCGCGTCCACCGGCAAGCTGCTCACCGCGGACGAGTACAACGCCTTCATCAAGGCCTGACCCGTTCGTGACCGGGCGGGCCGCCCACGCGTCGGCCCGCCCCCACCGGGGCCCCCTTTCCTCCTCCACCGGGAAGAACACACCATGACGGTTCTCAACCAGTCCCTGCACGCCCTCGACCCGGAGATCGCCGCCGCGGTCGACGCCGAGCTGCACCGCCAGCAGACCACCCTGGAGATGATCGCCTCCGAGAACTTCGCCCCGGTGGCGGTCATGGAGGCCCAGGGCTCGGTGCTCACCAACAAGTACGCCGAGGGCTACCCCGGCCGTCGCTACTACGGCGGCTGCGAGCACGTCGACGTGGTCGAGCAGATCGCGATCGACCGCATCAAGGCCCTGTTCGGCGCCGAGCACGCCAACGTCCAGCCGCACTCCGGTGCGCAGGCCAACGCCGCCGCGATGTTCGCGCTGATCCAGCCGGGCGACACCATCCTGGGCCTGAGCCTGGCCCACGGTGGTCACCTGACCCACGGCATGAAGATCAACTTCTCCGGCAAGCTCTACAACGTGGCCGCGTACCACGTCGACGAGAAGACCGGCCAGGTCGACATGGCCGAGGTCGAGCGCCTCGCCAAGGAGCACCAGCCGAAGCTGATCATCGCGGGCTGGTCCGCCTACCCGCGCCAGCTGGACTTCGCCGCGTTCCGCCGGGTCGCCGACGAGGTCGGCGCGCTGCTCATGGTGGACATGGCGCACTTCGCCGGCCTGGTGGCCGCCGGGCTGCACCCGAACCCGGTGCCCTACGCGGACGTGGTCACCACCACCACCCACAAGACCCTGGGCGGCCCGCGCGGCGGCGTCATCCTGTCCAAGGCCGAGTACGCCAAGAAGATCAACTCCGCGGTCTTCCCCGGCCAGCAGGGCGGCCCGCTGGAGCACGTGATCGCCGGCAAGGCGGTCGCCTTCAAGGTCGCGGCCTCCGAGGAGTTCAAGGAGCGCCAGCAGCGCACCCTGGACGGCGCCCGGATCCTGGCCGAGCGCCTGCTGCAGGCCGACGTCGCCGAGGCCGGCGCGTCCGTCCTGTCCGGTGGCACCGACGTCCACCTGGTCCTGGTCGACCTGCGCAACAGCCAGCTCGACGGCCAGCAGGCCGAGGACCGCCTGCACGAGGTCGGCATCACCGTCAACCGCAACGCCATCCCGAACGACCCGCGCCCGCCGATGGTCACCTCGGGCCTGCGGATCGGCACCCCGGCCCTGGCCACCCGCGGCTTCCAGGCCGAGGACTTCCGCGAGGTCGCCGACATCATCGCCGAGGCGCTCAAGCCCGCCTTCGACGAGACCGTCGCCGACGCCCTGAAGGCCCGCGTCACCGCGCTGGCCGAGAAGTACCCGCTGTACCCGACCCTGGCCAACCAGGAGTAGGTACCGGCGGGCGGGGCGACCCGCCGGCAGGCCCACCGGCCGGCAGGTGACCGGCCGGTAGGTGACCGGGCTCACCCCTCCCGCGTACGTGGCACCCCGGGGCACCCCGCACACTGGACAGTGCGGGGTGCCCCGTCCTGTGCCCCCATGCCAGCAAGTCCTTCCACGAGACCAGACAAGGACGTCCCCCGTGGCCATCAGCGTCTTCGACCTCTTCTCCATCGGCATCGGCCCGTCGAGCTCCCACACCGTGGGCCCGATGCGCGCCGCCCGGATGTTCGCCCGCCGACTGCGGACCGAAGGCCTGCTGACCCAGGTGACCGGCGTGCGCGCCGAGCTGTACGGCTCCCTGGGCGCCACCGGTCACGGCCACGGCACGCCCAAGGCCGTCCTGCTGGGCCTGGAGAACCACTCCCCCCGCACCGTCGACGTCGACCAGGCCGACAAGGACGTCGAGCGGATCACCGCCGAGAAGAAGATCAACCTGCTCGGCGAGCACTCCATCGACTTCGACCCGGCCAACCAGCTGGTCCTGCACCGCCGCCGCTCGCTGCCGTACCACGCCAACGGCATGACCCTCTGGGCGTTCGCGGCGGACGGCTCCACGCTGCTGGAGAAGACCTACTACTCGGTCGGCGGCGGCTTCGTCGTCGACGAGGACGCGATCGGCGCCGACCGGGTCAAGCCCGACGACACCGCGCTGAAGTACCCCTTCCGCACCGGTGACGAACTGCTCCGGCTCAGCCGGGAGACCGGCCTGTCCATCTCCGGCCTGATGCTGGAGAACGAGAAGGCCTGGCGCAGCGAGGAGGAGATCCGCACCGGACTGCTGGAGATCTGGTCCGTGATGCAGGAGTGCGTGCGGGCCGGCATGACCCGCGAGGGCATCCTGCCGGGCGGTCTCAAGGTCCGCCGCCGGGCCGCCGCGGCGGCCCGGACGCTGCGCGCCGAGGGCATCGGCCCGGCCAACGCGATGGAGTGGGTGACCCTCTACGCGATGGCGGTCAACGAGGAGAACGCCTCCGGCCGCCGGGTGGTCACCGCGCCGACCAACGGCGCGGCGGGCATCATCCCGGCCGTACTGCACTACTACCTGAACTTCATCCCGGGCGCCGACGACGACGGCATCGTCCGCTTCCTGCTCGCGGCCGGCGCCATCGGCATGCTGTTCAAGGAGAACGCCTCCATCTCCGGCGCCGAGGTCGGCTGCCAGGGCGAGGTCGGCTCCGCCTGCTCGATGGCCGCGGGCGGCCTCGCCGAGGTCCTCGGCGGCACCCCCGAGCAGGTCGAGAACGCCGCCGAGATCGGAATCGAGCACAACCTCGGCCTCACCTGCGACCCGGTCGGCGGCCTGGTCCAGATCCCCTGCATCGAGCGCAACGGCATGGCGTCGGTCAAGGCCGTCACCGCGGCCCGGATGGCGCTGCGCGGCGACGGCCGGCACCACGTCTCGCTGGACAAGGCGATCAAGACGATGAAGGAGACCGGCGCCGACATGAAGATCAAGTACAAGGAGACCTCGCGCGGCGGCCTCGCCGTGAACGTCATCGAGTGCTGACCCCGAACTGACCGGTCACGGACTGTACACCGGTCCGGCGCGCCCCGGCCCCCGGGCGGAGATCCCCTCCGCCCGGGGGCCTTCGCGATTCCCGTGCGCTTTTTTACTGGCCGACGGTCCGTCAGGAGGTCCATAATCACGGCCAGTCGGTTCACGCCAGAGGGGGAGGCGGATGACCTTCCAGCCCGGGCCGGTGCGGCCCGACGAGCCGCCCGCACCGTTCCCACCGCCCGACGGACCACCACCACCACCGACGTCACCGTACGCGACGTCCGAGGCCACCCGGCTGCTCTGCGCCGGCGTCTACCTCGACCCGGACTACCGCCGGCGCGTCATCGGCGAACTGGTCGAGCACGACGAACGCTCCGTCCCGCCGTCGCTCGGCTTCGACCTGGTCACCGTCCTCGCGCACGCCCTCCGGGCCCGGGCCCTGGAGGTCCGCACCGGCGCGGCGCTCGCCACGGTCTGGCTCGGCTTCTTCTGCACCGTCTACTGGCCGCTGATCCGGAACCCGCCGGACGGCAGCTACTGGAGGGAGTACGCGAACGGGCTGACCCACGGGTACGACGGGGGTCCGTACGGCAGTGAGTCGACGGCCGACACCGTGTTCGCCGCGATCTCCCAGTACATGCCGCCGTTCACGGCCACCTTCCCCGTCCTCTACGCCGTGGTCTGCCTGCTGTCCTGGTACGCCAAGCCCGCGGACGTCCGGCAGCACGCGCTGTACGCCCCCGCCTCGTCCGCCGGCACCCGGCCGTCCGACGTCCGGCGCACGGCCGGCGGGTTCCTCTCCGCCCTCGCCGTGATCGCCCAGGTCCTCTACTGGACGCTGGCCCTGCTCACGCTGAAGGAAGGGGTCTGGGAGGGCACGCTGTTCCCGCTGGCACTCGCGGCCACGGTGGGCCTGCACCGGCTGAGGATCGCCCAGGTCATCCGGAGCGAGCTGACCCGCACCGCGTTCCCGCAGCATCCGCGCCGCCTGCCCGACCGGCCGCGCTACCGGGAGCTGTGGCGGGCGATCGCCGCCGAACAGCACTCGCCGCTCATCGTCTACGACCCGGCCGACCCCTTCCTCGGCGCCGGATTCCCCTTCAAGGTCTGGTCGTTCACCCTGGAGCTGAAGCGCCGCGGGACCGGCCCGGTGGCCCCCGGGGGCGGCCTCACCGCCCGGACCGTCCTCGAACTGGTCACCCCGCGCCTGGCCGAGCTGCGGCAGGCCGCCGCCGAGTCCAGCCTGGACCGGCTGAAGGACCTGGAGATCACACACGTCGTCTACCTCCCGTACGGTCCGGCGCGCCGCGAGGTGTCGCGCGCGGAGGCGGAGATCGACAGGCACATCGCCGAGGCGGTGGACGAGGGCGGCGAACGCCGTCGGCACTTCCTGCGCGTCCGGGTCGGCGCCTGGGACGAACAGGTGGTGACGACCCTGCAGTTGCGGGTGCACACCCAGGGGAACCTGCTGATGGTCGAGGTCGTCCCGCACGTGCTCGGACCGATCCGGCGCGACTACGAACTGCTGGCGGACGCGGTGGCCCAGCAGGGCACCCGGGCGGGCCGCCGCGGTTCGGCGATGTCCGCGTTCACCGCCGGGCCGGCCGCCCTCCGCGCGCTGCTGCGGCCGGGCGGCGGGCGGGCGACGGGCGGGTCGGCCGCCGACGACGAACCGGCGGCCGTGGCCGCCCGCCCGGTGGTCTCGCTGCGTGAGGCCGCCACTTCACCGGCCGTCTCGATCTTCCAGGAGCTGGACGTCAGGCGGTACGTGAAGTCGATCGAGGAGCGGATCATCGGGGGTCTGCGGGTCGCCTTGGAGCAGGCCGGGTACGAGACCGACCGCTTCGAGCAGAACGTGATCCAGGTGATGGAGGGCGGGATCCACATCGGCTCGATGAGCGGCGGCGCCGTCGCCACCAACGGGGGCACGGCCCGGTCCGGCGCCCCGGAGGCCCCGCCGTCCGGCGGCAAGCCCTCCTAGGTCCTGTCCGGACCTAGTACCTCCGTTCGCCACCACGGCGGGGGGAGTTCGGGATCGACACGAGCGAGGAGCAGCACGTGCGGCACGACGAGGAGAGCACTCCCCCGGCACCGGCGCCCGGCGGGGTGTCGATCGGCGCGATGACCGGCGGGGCCGTCGCCTCGGGCCCCGGCGCCCGCGCGGAGGACCGGTCGCGGCGGGGCGGGGGGCCCCCCCCCCGGCCCCCCCTGAGCCGCGGGAACGGGCCCCCCCCCGCGCCCCGCGGGG
>NZ_JBHWBZ010000037.1:59117-83185 GCF_042735475.1 Kitasatospora sp. NPDC059577
CGCCCTCCCGTGGGGCGGGGGGGGTCTCTGCTGGGCGCGTGGCGCGGGGGCGCCGTCCCCCGGCCCCCCGCCCCCCGCGGGGAGGCCCGGTGGCCGGGGGCGGGGGCGCCCGCCCCGCCCCCCGACGTGAGCGGCGTGACGGTGCCCGCCCCGGCGCCCGGCGGCGTGTCGATCGGCGCGATGACCGGTGGGGCGGTCGCCACCGGCGAGGACGCGACGGCCGTCGACGCCTCGGTCCGCCTCGACGCGTCCGGCCGTGAACTGCTCGCCGCCGTCCGCGAGTTGCGCGGACACCTGCCGATGTTCACCCGGGTCGAGGGCAACGGCGTGGCCGAGGTGGAAGAGGAGCTGGACGCCGTCGGCACCGCGCTCGAACAGACCGGCACCGCCCCGCGCACCCGGCTGGAACGGCTCCGCGACCTCCTCCGGAGCTCGGGCACGGCGGTGTCCGGGCTCGCCTCCGCGCTGGCGGTCGTGCAGGCGATCGAGCAGTTCCTGCCCTGAGCGGAGTCGCCGGTCGACGAGCAGCGGGCGGCAAAACAGCGGGCGACAAGCACCCGGGCCGCAGGCACCGGGTGGCAGGCGGGCATCGGGCATCGGGCATCGGGCACCAGGGTCGACGGGGGAGCGGGAATGGCGGGCACGTACTGGGACAAGAACCGGCAGCAGTGGGTCACCCGGCCGCCGGCGGGCCGGGAGGCTCCGCCGACTCCCCCGTCGCCGACGACGCCCCCACCGCCGTCGTTCCCGCCTCCGTCGTTCCCGCCCCCGTCGTTCCCGCCCTCGGCTCCGCTTCCGCCTCCGCCTCCGGGTGAACCCCCGCTGATCACGGCACCGCGCGGCCCCCGGCCCGAGCGTCCGCCGACGCCCGGGGCCCGACGGCGCCGGCGGGTGCTGGTGGCCGCCCTCGCCGGGGTGCTCCTCGGCGCACTCGCGGGCGGCGGCGGGTACCTCCTGACCCGGCACGAGGACGGGGGCGGGCCGGCCACCGCGGCGACCCCGCCGGTCACCCCGGCGACCACCGCCCCCGGCTCCGGGTCCGCCTCGGCCGCCCCTTCCCCCGCGGCCACGGAGTCCCCTTCCCCCGCGCCCACCACCCCGGCGCCCGCGCCGACCCCCACCGGGCCGCACCTCAACCGGGTCCAGGACCCGAACGGATTCACCCTCCTCGTCCCGGACGGCTGGCAGCGGGATGAGGAGAACAACTCCACGTTCTACCGGACCCCGGACCAGCACAGCCTGGTCCAGGTGTACTCGATGCAGGCCGAGCCCCCGTACGAGATGGCCGTCGCCACCGACGCGGACCTGGTCAAGAGGAAGCTGCCGGGCTACAGCCGCATCCGGCTGGAGCAGACCGCCGGCGGCACCGCCGAGCTGGAGTACGCCTACGACAACGCCGAGACCGGCACCCGCCGGCGAGCCGTCGACCACATCCTCGTCGGCCCGGACGGCGTCGCCTACTCAATCATCGTGGCCGGGCCCGAGGACGACTGGCCCGCCCTGCTCCAGGGCCTCCGGGAGGCCGAGCTCACCGGCTTCTGCTTCACCGCCCGGTGCCCCGCGGGCACCGGCTGACCCGGGCCGCCCGAGGGGCTACGCCGCCCCCACCCGGGCCCCGACCCCGCCGCCGGCCGGGTCGGCGTCCGCCGCCGCCGGTTGCGGGCGGGCCAGGCAGGCCACCGCGGTCGCCACCGCCGCCAGGGCCGCACCGCCCGCCACCGCGCCGTGCAGGCCCGCCGTCACGGCCGTGCCGACGGCGTCGCGGGTGGCGGCGGGCAGGCCCGCCAGTGCGGCCGGGGTGAGGTGGCCGCCACCGGTGAGGGCGGCGGCGTCGGCCGGGCCGAGGTGCCGGGTGAGCGAGCCGGTCAGGCGGGCCGTGTAGACCGCGCCGAGGCCGGCCATGCCGAGGGAGCCGCCGATGCTGCGGAGCAGGGTGACCACGCCCATCGCGGCGCCCATGTCCCGACGGGGCACGGCGCCCATCGAGGTCAGCAGGGTGCTCTGCATCAGCAGGCCGAGGCCGGTCCCGGCGACGGCGGTCAGGCCGGAGGCGAGCGCGACCGGGGTGTCGGTGCCGAGGAGCAGCAGCAGCGCCGACCCGGCGAGCACCAGCGCCCCGCCCAGCAGCGGGTAACGCCGCTCGCCGCCCGGCCGGGCCATCACCCGCCCGGTCACCAGTTGGGCGCCCATCATGCCGAGCATCAGCGGCAGCAGGAGCAGGCCGCCGGTGGTGGATGAGGCGCCCTGGACGAGCTGCAGGTACTGCGGCAGGCAGCCGATCAGGGCGAGCATCACCGCGCCGGTGAGGAGGCCGAGGACCTGGGCCACCGTGAAGTTGCGGCTGCGGAACAGCGCGGGCGGGACCAACGGCCCGGGGGCGCGCCGCTCGACCCGGGCGAACCAGCCGAGCGCCACCAGCGCCACCACGGCCGTCCCGAGGATCCAGGGGGACGTCCAGGCGTACGTGGTGCCGCCCCAGCTGCCGACCAGGGTGAGCGCGAGGATGCCGGTGGTCAGCAGGACGACCCCGGCCAGGTCGAAGGGTGCCCGCACGCGGTCGGTCCGCAGCCGCACCCCGACGCCCACCGCGAGCAGCGCGAACAGCCCGACTGGCAGGTTGACGTAGAACGCCCAGCGCCAGCTGAGCCGGTCGGTGAGGAATCCGCCGAGCAGCGGCCCACCCACGAAGGCGACCGGCATCAGCACGCCGATCACCGACTGCGTCCGCCCCCGGTCGGACGCCGGCACGAGCACCCCGATCACCGAGAGCGCGCCGACCATCAGTCCGCCCGCACCGACCCCCTGCAGGGCCCGGAAGGCGATCAGCTCACCCATCCCCCGCGCCAGCCCGGACAGGACCGAGCCGGCCAGGAACACCACCACCGCCCACTGGTAGGCGCCCTTGCGGCCGTACAGGTCGCCGAGCCGGCCCCAGAGCGGGGTGGCGGCGGCGGAGGTGAGCAGGTAGGCGGTGACCACCCAGGAGAGGTGCGCCAGTCCGCCGAGGTCGCCGACGATGGTCGGCAGCGCGGTGCCGACGATCTGCCCGTCGAGGGCCGAGAGGAAGAAGCCGAGCATCAGCCCGATCACGCCGAGCAGCGGCGGCTTGGTCTGCTCCTCGGCGGCCGGCTCCGGCCCGGGCCCCGATCCGGGGTCCGTGCCCCTGCCCGCGCCTGCGTCCGTGTCCGTGGTCATGGTCGTCCGCCCCCCGCCGCCGGCCGGCTCAGGCCGCGAACGGGCGGGTCTGCCGGGCGTCGCGCAGCGCGTGCGCCCACCAGGCCAGTTGGTCGAGCATGGTCTTGGCGGCGGCGTCGGCGGCCGGGTCGAGGGCCTTGCCGTCGGCGTCGAAGCACTGGGCGGCGCCGTGGAAGCTGACCGTGTTGCGGATCGTCGCCGCGTTCAGCTCGGCCAGGACCACCCGCAGCTGCTCGACGGCCCGGAGGCCGCCGGAGAGGCCGCCGTAGGAGACGAAGGCGACCGGCTTGCCGTGCCACTGCCGGTTGTGCCAGTCGATGGCGTTCTTCAGCGGGGCCGGGAAGCTGTGGTTGTACTCGGGGGTGACGATCACGAAGGCGTCGGCGGCCTCCAGCCGGGGGGACACGGCGGCCAGCAGGTCGGCGTCGCCCGGGGGCAGTTCGCCGCCGAAGGACGGGAAGGCGGTCGGCAGCGGGGTCTCCACCAGGTCGACCAGGTCGACGGCCGCGTCGCCGCGGGCGTCGAGGTGGCCGAGCAGCCAGTCGGCGACGACCGGGCCGAAGCGGCCGTCGCGGGTGCTGCCGACGATGACCGCGATCTTCAGGTGCTGCTCCGTGGACATGGGGGTCCCCCTCCGGGATGCGATGGACGGCACGCCGATGTGTACGGCGTATTCGACAGATACAACGTACACACGGTCGCGTACATCGTCCACTGTGGATACGCCGTACACTCCAGATACGCCGTACACGCCGAAGTGGTACGGTGGGGCCACCCAGACGGAAGGAGCCCGCCCCGTGCCCGCTCAGCAGGCCCCCGCCGGGGACACCCCCGCCGACGACGACAAGCCCCAGGTCTCGCTCTGGGAACGCCTCGCCCGCCCGGCCCCCGCGCCGCGCACCACGCTGACCCCGCAGCGGATCGCCGAGGCCGCGGTCGCCCTCGCCGATGCCGAGGGCCTGGACGCCGTCACCATGCGCCGCCTGGCCGGCGCGCTCGGCGTCGCCCCGATGGCCGCCTACCGGTACGTCTCCGGCAAGGACGAACTCATCGAGCTGATGGTCGACTTCGTGTACGGCCGGCTCCCCCTGGACGAACCGGCCGACGGCTGGCGGGACGCCATGCGCTCACTGGCCGTGCACCTGCGGGCGATGCACCTGGCGCACCCGTGGAGCGTCCGGGCAGCCACCCCGTTCGCCCTCGGGCCCAACCAACTCGCCGTCCCGGAACGCGCGTTCGCGGTACTGGCCGAGCACGGCCTGGACGCCGACACCACCATGGCGGTCTTCCGCACCGTGACCGGCTACGTGCACGGCTCGGTCGCCGCCGAGGTCACCCTGGAGAACCTCCGCCGCGAGCGCGGCTGGTCCGACGGCGACCAGACCCGGGCCGGACTCGCCCCCCGGATGAGCTGGCTGATGAGCACCGGCCGCTACCCCCGCTACCAGCGCTACCTGCACGAGGCCACCCGCAAGGACGACGCCGACTGGCAGTTCGGGACCGGCCTCGACTGCGTCCTCGACGGCATCGCCGCCCACTTCGGCATCTGAGGCCCGGCCGGGCACCGGGCGCGGGAGCCGCCGGACCGCCCGGCCTCCCGCGCACCGGCGGCCGCTCAGCCCCGGCGGCGGGCCGGGAGCGCGAGGCAGGCCAGCCCGCCGGCCAGGACGGCGAGACCGCACCAGGAGACGGCGGGCAGCCGCTCCCCCAGTGCCAGCACTCCGAGCACGGCGGCCACGGCAGGTTCGGCGAGGGTCAGCGTGGTGGCCGTCTGCGCGCTGGTGTGCCGCAGGCCGTAGCCGAACATCCGGTACGCGAGGTAGGTGGTGACCACGGCGAGGTGCAGCACGACCCCCGCGCCCCGCACCGAGAGCAGCCACCCGACCGGCCCGAGGAGCAGGACCGGCAGCACCAGCAGCGCCGCTCCGCCGAACATCGCCCCCATCACCCCGCCGGACGGGCGCCCCGCCGCGATCAGCCGCCCGCCGATCAGCGAGTACCCGGCGTACGAGAGCCCGGAGAGCGCCGCCAGCAGCACCCCGAGCGGGTCCACCGCCGCACCGCCGCCGGAGAGTTCGGGCCCCAGCACCAGCACCGCGCAGCCAAGCACGGCCAGCGCCGTGGCCCCGGCCCACCGCCCGCCGGGCCGCCCCTGCCGGGCGAGCCACCCGAGCAGCCCGGTGAACACCGGCGCGCTGCCCAGTGCGATCACCGTCGCCACCGCGACGCCCGTACGGTGCACCGCCGGGTAGAAGGTCACCGGATACCCGGCCACCGCGACCGCACCGGCCGCGAGCAGCCACCGCTCGCGCGCCCCGCACCGCCGGGGCAGCGCCCAGGCGGTGCGGTCGGTGAGGAACAACAACAGCCCGCCGAGCACCAGCCCGGCCGCCCCGATCCCGGCCGCCGGGGCGCCGCCGGGCGCCAGCGAACTGACGGTCCCGGTGGTGCCCCAGAGAACGGCGGCGATCAGGATCGGCACCGCGCCGCCGCGCGGGCGGACGGGGCGGGGAGCCGTGGGAACGGAGCGGGCAGGCGAGGACAAACGATTCGGCACAGTCGTGTACTTCCGTCGTCGAAGACCGTCAGAGGAGAGGTTCCGAGAACGGGCGCACGCCATCAGCCCACGGCGGCCTCACGACGGCCGAGCCGGGGCGAAGGGGATCAAGCCACCTACGCGCGCGCCCGATCAGGCGCTGAGCGGCGGCAGCACGACGTGCCAGTACAGCTTCACGAACCCGATGCTACTCGGGCCGGGAGGTTCGGCTTCGCGGGACGTCGGCCGGGCCGACTTCCCGCGCGCCAGGAGAGGCCGATCAGAGGAGTCAGAGGAGTTGGAAGGTCCACTCCTGCTTCCAACCGCCCTCACAGGTCCACACCCCGAGCTGCTTGAAGTCGGAGTCGTGGGTGAGGCAGTCGTCGTCGCCGATCCGGATCCGGTACTTCCCGCCGCCGACGCTCACGAACTGCCACTTCTGGTTGGAGGTGTCGCCCCACGCCTGCTGCTCGGCGACATAGGTCGCCGGGTTCTCGGTGAGGTTGTACCCGAGGTCGTTGACGATCCGGTAGCGGTCCCCGCCCAGCGACTTGATCGTCCAGGTCGAGCCCTTGTACCCGAGGATCCCGCCGATGATCGGCGAACCCCAGCTCGCGGTCTCGTTGGGTGCCGACGCGCCCAGCCCGTTGGACAGCTTCAGGAACAGCGGCCGCTCGGTCGGAACGCCGGAACCGCCACCGCCGGTCGTCGGGGGATTCGTGGGCTTCGGCTTCGTCGGCGTGGTCGGGTCGGTCGGCGTGATCACACCGCCGGAGAAGCCCTCCAGCACCCACTCCTGCTGCCAGCCCGACTTGCACGTCCACACGCCGAGCTGCTTGAAGTCGGCGTCGTGGGCGAGGCAGTCGTCCCCGGAGATCCGGATCTGGTACTTGCCGTTGCCGACTGCGACGAGCTGCCACTTCTGCTGGGAGGAGTTGCTCCACGGCTGGAGTTCGGCCATGTAGTTGGCGTTCTCGGTGAGTTCCAGCCCGTAGGAGCTGGTGATCCGGTAGCGGCCGCCGCCCACCGGGGTGAGCTTCCACTTGGATTCGCTGCCACCCCGGATCCCGGGGACGACCGACGCGCCGGCGGAACCGCTGACCGGAACGGCGCCCAGCCCGTTGTCGAGCTTGAGGGTCACGTCGGCGCCGTTGGCGGGCGTGGTCGGGTTGGTGGTCGGCGGGGTGCCGCCCCAGGCCCAGTTCTGGTTGGGCGCGTCCCGCTTGTCCTCGGAGCCACAGCCCCAGGCCACCACCGGGCTGCCGTTGGCGGTCTGGCCGCTGTAGTCGTCGATGCAGACGTCCTTGGACCGGTCCTCCTGGTCCACCAGGTGCCGGAAACCGCCACTGGCCGACATGTTCCAGCGCTGCCCGGGGTTGTCCAGGCAGTCCCAGACCTGGAGCTTGGTCCCGCTCGCGGTGTTGTTGGCCGGCAGGTCCAGGCACTTGCCGTTGGCCGCCTGGAGCCGGTACCCGTTGTAGGTCCACTTCTGCGCGTCGCCGCCGTTGCACTCCCACATCTGTACGGGGGTGCCGTTCGCGGTGCCGTTGCCGCTGACGTCCAGGCAGGCGTGGTAGCCGGGGCGGCCGGAGTCGGGAGTCAGGCTGCCGGTCCTGGTGCCGTAGCCGGATCGCCCGGGGAAGTGGATGGTGCGCACGTCACCGTCGCACTTATAGGGCCGCGCGGTGCCCGACCGGCAGGTCCACGAGTCCTTCTTGACGCTGTCGCCGTCGTTGCCGACGAACGCCCAGTTCATGAAGCCGCCGTCGGTCCGGTTGCGGAACGTCGAGTCCCCCTGGAAGACCCAGATCCGGAACACGTCGTAGCCGGAGGGATCCTTCTTCTCCTTGTCCAGGAAATGATTGAGCTTGTAGGTGGTGTCGAGCAGCACCCCCTTCATGTCGGCCTTGTACTCGCCCTTGAACCACTCGGTGTCGTACAGGTCGGTGCCCACCGTCTTGTACACCATGACGTTGAACCCCGGGAACTTCTGGCTCAACTTCGTCGCGGTGCTCTGGGTGAACTCCGCGTTGTCCAGCTTGTTGCTGTTCGCGGCGTTGCGCATGCCCCTGATCATGTCGAAGGCCGAATTGATCAGCGCGGTCATGCAGTTGCCGCCGCCCGGCGAGGCCGGGGTTCCGCAGGTCGTGTCCACGGGAGGCGCCGCCGACGCCGTCGGGGCCTGCACGGCCAGGCCGCCGAACACGGCGACTGCGGCGACCCCGCAGGCCAGGGCGCGTTTCAGGCGGGACAGGGGTTCCACGTCAAAACCATCCTTCTTCTCGGTAAAGCTGGATGGTAGGACCCGAAATCCCGCCGCATCGCGGCCGTTGACGATATCCATATGGCCCGAACGAAAAGCCCTGACACTTCTTTACGCGCCTCCCCGGAAGCGCCTCACGGTTATCACGAATTGATATCTCCTGAAGCGCTCCCCGCAGGCGCGGGGAGGGCGATTTCGAACCATACGGTTTTGCCGACGAAGCCCTCGCCGCGCGGGTGGGCACCCCAGGAGGTGGCGAGGGCTGCGACGAGTTCGAGGCCTCGGCCGGACTCGTCGTCGAGGGCTGCCCGGCGCAGGGCCGGGAGCTCGGGGCTGGCGTCGGAGACCTCGATGCGGAGCACGGAGCAGGTGGGGAGAAGGAGGCGGACGCCGATCAGCCGGTCGCGCGGGGCGCGGGCGTGGCGGCAGGCGTTGGTGACGAGTTCGCTCAGGAGGATCAGGGCGATCTCGGTGGACTCGATCGGCACCTCCCACGTGAGGGCCTGCCGCAGCAGACGGAGGCGGGCACGGCCGGCGCTGCGGGGGAGTCGGGGGAACATCCACTCGACGGCATCGACGGGCTGAGTGTTCATCGGAGTCCTTGGGGGTGTACGGAAGGCTTCACTCACAAGGGCTGAGTTCGGCCATTTCACCCTTCAAGAGTCGGGAGCCGGACCTACCCTCAGTAGTCACACCGTTGGTACAGCGTGAGAGTCGACCGCTGGACGACCAGGGACGATGAGGGGGTTCGGGATGACCACGCCGAAGCAGAACCCGATGGCCTGGAAGTACTGCGGCGATCAGGTCAAGCGGTGGCGGGAGCAAGCCGGGGTCACCCGCGAGCAGTTGTGCCAGGCTGCGAGCTACGACTACGAGAGCGTGCGGTCGATGGAGGCGGGGAGGCGGAAGCCGTCGCTCAAGTTGCTCACCGTCGCCGATGAGTTGTGCGACGCGAGGGGGATGCTGCTGGCGGCGACCGACTTCCTGAAGCCGGAGAAGTTCCCGTCCTACTCGCAGGGCTACACGCATGCCGAAGCTGATGCCATCGCGATCCACACATACGAAGCCCTGCTCATCCCGGGATTGCTCCAGACCGAGGAGTACGCCCGCGAGCTGATCAGCCACGCCTGTCCACCCCTGGACAACGAGACGGTTGAAGTCCGCGTCGCGGGCCGAATGCAACGCCAGGAGAAGCTGACAAGCTCACCGCCAGTGCTGTTCGGGTTCGTGATCTACGAAGCAGCGCTGCGCGCAAAGGTCGGCAGTGCGGACCTCATGAAGAGGCAGCTCGCGCACATCGTCGAGATGAGCGACCTACGCAACATCGCAATTCAGGTGCTCCCTGCAAACCGTGCGGCATACGCGGCACTGACCGGCCCCATCATCCTGCTGGAAACCGCAGACCGCGAGCAGTTGGCCTACGTGGAAGGGCATCGAACCGGCGTATTGCATGCCGACCCCGACAAGGTCAACGTGATCACGCAACGACATGGCATGATCCGCATGCAGGCCCTCAGCACTGAGGAGTCCGTGGAGTTCATCGGGAAAGTCTCGGAGGAGCTATGAACGCTGGAACCGAGTGGTTCAAGTCGAGTTACAGCAACGACGAGGGCGGCGCCTGCGTCGAGATCGCCCCTTCCCCCACCGCCGTCCACGTCCGGGACTCCAAGGACAAGGCCGGCCCGACCCTCACCTTCTCTCCCGCCGCCTGGTCCGCCTTCGTCGCCTTCGCCGCCGAAGCTCAAGCCGCCGAGTCCGAGTGATCCCTTGGTGGAATGGGTGGGCAACCACCTTCCAACCACCCCTGCACGCAGCAGATATGACTATTCGTCACCAGTTCACCAGGGCCCGTCGCGCCGTGTAGCGTGCCCGTAACGAATCAACCCCCGGCCGGTGCGCCAACACCGAGCGGGGGTCTGACCACCCCGATCGACGAAGGACTCGATCCTGTGGCTACCCACGACTCTACCTTCCCCATGGCCTCGCCCGGATACGGCAAGCAGTCCGCCCCGGGGCAACTTCCCCCGGCGGCCGACGACTTCGCGCACCTCCCGGTCCGCGAGGCGTACCTCGCCGGCCTGATCGACCACCTCCCCGACGGCGCCGCCATGGACGTCAAGACGCTCGCCGCCTACCAGCCGCTCTTCGGGCAGATGGCGGTCCGTACGGCCCTCAACAGGCTCTCCACCGCCGGTCACCTGCGCCGCGTCCGCGAGCGCGTGAACGCCGACCGTCCCCAGTGGGTGTTCCGCACCTACTTCTCCCGGACGCCTCGCAGCGACGCCTGGTGGAACCACTTCCTCGCCACCGGCGAGGCGGGCGAGTCAACGGAAAACGCACCCGATCCCCCGGAGGAGCGAAGCGCCACCGCGCCCTCCCCGGTGTCCCCCGCCTACGCCGCCCTCGCCGGCCTCGGCATCGCGGACACCCGTCTCGCCCTCTCCGCCGCCGACTGTGCCGCCCTCGAACCGCTCGCCGCCGAGTGGCTGGCCCGGGACGTCACCCCCGCCCTCTTCACGGCGGCCCTCACCGCAGGGCTGCCGACGCCGGTCCACAGCCCGGTGGCCTTCACGCGCCGTCGCCTGCTCGACAAGATGCCCCCGGAACGCCCCGCGCCGGCCGCCCGGGCCACCCGCATCCCCGAGTGCACCGAGTGCCGCACCCCGTGCCGCCCCCAGGCCCTTCCGGGTGGCCTCTGCAGCGCCTGCCGCTCCCCCGGCGGCATCAACCGGGCGGCACCGCCTCCGTCCCGCCTCTCCCCCGTCTCGGTCCACCGCCACGCTGCCCGGATCCGTGCGGAACTGAGGACGGCCGCGCGCCAAGGATCATGAATATTCACAGGTATCAGCGTTAACCTATGCAAAATCCAAAGGTGAACTAGGTTACAAACCTTGGATTCCCAGTCACCCGGTTTGCCCACATGCTGAGATTCGTGCAATAGTCAAGGCATCGAACTTCGGCGGGCCCGACCTGGCACTGCCGACGCCCATCGCGCGGCACGCACCCCCTTGGCCGGCGCGATGACTTGCACGGGCCCCCACCCGCCGGACCACGGCGAATTCGGGGGCCCTGCGCGTATCCGGGGACAAGCCCCGGACAGCACGCCTCAGTGCCGCTCGCGCACCTTGAGCTCGAACCAGACTCCCTTGCCCCGCGGCAGCAGGTCCGCACCCCAGCGGTCGGAGAGGTCGTCGACGATCTTCAGCCCGCGGCCCCGCTCGTTCACCGGCCTCGGCTCGGCCAGGATCATGCAGGGCAGCGCCCGGGAGGAGTCCCGGACCTCGACCCGAAGCCAGCCCGGCTTGCGGCTGACGTGCAGGCCGATGGTGCGGCCGGCGGCGTGCCGCACCGCGTTGGCCACCAGCTCGCCGGTGAGCAACTCACCCGCCTCCAGGTGCTGGTGGAGGTCCCAGGACTCCAGGACGGACAGCACCAGCCGACGGGCGACCGGGCCCGACTCCGGCCGGGACGGCAGCCGCACCTCGCTCGGCGCGGACTGGTCGCGCAGTCTGCCGGAGTACATCTCCTCCAGCTCCTCGGAGCTGAGCCGTTCCAGCGCCGAGAGCGCTCCCTGGACGTCGATCCAGGACGCCTCGGCGACCCGGCCGACCCCGGGAACTGATGACTGATCTGTTTCGCCCCAACCCGCCATGCGGACCATCATTGCGGAACGCAAGCAGCCGCGTACGGACAATGAGCAAACGATCTCGGCCGAGTCGGCATATGCCGGGTGCAAGCGGGGGTCACCCCGGGTCGACGTACGTCAAGCCCGAGTTGACCCCCGAGCCGTCCTACCAGGAACTCCACGGCACGTTCCAGCCACTCAGCCCGTTCGACGGGTCGAGCGTCTCCTTCTTGATGGAGTTCTTGACGGTCACCACATCTCCGACGAGCGAGCCGGCGTAGAACTTGCCCATCGAGCTGGAGTCGCTGCCGCCCTCGGCGTCCTTGAGCCCGACACAGCCGTGGCTGACGTTGTCTCCGCCGAAAATGCTGTTCTTGGCCCACCAGTTGCCGTGCACATAGGTGCCGCTGGTGGTCAGCCGCATCGAGTGCGGCACCTGGAGGTCGTAGGGCGCGCCGGTCATGCCGGGCAGGGTGCTGGACTGCATCCGCACCGTGCCCTCCTTGGACATGATGACCATGGTGCCGTTCCAGGTCGGGTGGTCGTCCGAGCCCGAGGTGATGTCGATGTCGGAGCTCTGCCCGCCCGAGACGACCGTCATCCTGTGCTCGGCGGCGTCAACCGTCGAGATCTGGGATCGCCCGATCGTGAAGGGCTCGTCCCGGTCCGAGCCGCCGTAGACGCCCGGAGCGATCTCCACGCTCTTCAGCCGGTAGTGCACGTTCACCTTGGTGCCCGGCTTCCAGTAGCCCTCGGGACGGAAGTCCACCCGGCGGTCGCCGAACCAGTGACCCTTCACCACGGTGCCGTTGTCGGTCTCGAAGGTGATGCCCTTGGCGACCGCTTCCTTGTTCTTGACGTCCTTGGTGAACTCCACCGAGACGATCATGCCGACGCCGTACGTCGCGTTGTTGTCGACGTTGTCGGAAGCCTTGGCCTGGACCTCCGGCGTCAGCGTGGTGAAGCTGCTGTCCGCCTCGGCGACCGCGCCGTCGGCGTCCGCCGCCATCGCGCTGACCTGGTAGGCGGTGCCCACCGAGAGGCCGGTCGACGGGGTCCACGAGGAGCCGTCGGCGGAGATCGTGCCGGGCACCTCCTTGCCCGACTTGTCGCTCACCTTGACGGTGGTGAGCTTGCCGCCGGTCGCACCGACCTTCAGCGCGTTCGGCGCCACGTCCACCGAGCCGGCCTTGGGCTCGATGCTCACGGCCGCCTTCGAGACCTTCGGCGCCGCGCCGGTGGGTGCCGCCGCGGGCTTGGAGGCGCCCGCACCGGCCCCCAGGTCGGCCTTGGCCGCGCTGCCGTCCCCGCCGCCACCGCCGCAGGCGGCCGTCAGCGCCATCGCCCCGCCGACCAGGCCCGCGGTCACCACTCTGCGTATCGACCTCACGCCGATCCCCTCCTCGGACATCCCCGAACTCCCCGGAACTCCCCGTGGATCCGATCCGCGACGGGCCTGCGACGGACCTGCGACGGACCCGGCCGGGCGCGAGCACCCGGCCACCGGAAAGGTTGCGCCATGCGCGGGGCTCCTCGCCCCGAAAACCGGAGCGGCCCGACCCCAACGGGTGAGGATCGGACCGCTCCGTGAGAACTCACCGGAGCGCCCGGACTGACCGGGCCGACCTCCGGGTAGGGCCTACCAGTTGGCCCAGGCCAGGTTCCAGCCGCCGAGCCCGTTGTCGGGGGCGACGGTCTTCTCCTTGCTGTTCACGATCTTGACGACGTCGCCGACCATCGAGTCGTTGAAGAACTTGCCCGCCACCGAGCTGTCGCTGCCGCCCTTGACGTCCTGCATCGACACGCAGCCGTGGCTGGCGTTGGTCTTGCCGAACGGGCTGGCCCAGTAGTTGCCGTGCACGAAGGTGCCGGAGGTGGTCAGCCGCATCGCGTGCGGCACGTCCTGGATGTCGTACTCGCCGCCGAGACCGACGGTCTGCGAGTTCATCCGGGTGACCTTCTCCTTGGACATGATCACCATGGCCCCGCTCCAGGACGGCGTGGCGTCCGCGCCCAGGGTGACCGGCACGGTGGTGGTCTGGCCACCCCGCTCGATGGTCATCTGGTGGGACTTGGCGTCCGCGGTGGCGACCTGCGAGCGGCCGATGGTGAACGGCTCGTCCTTGTCCACGTCGCCGTAGACGCCCGGGGAGACCTCGACGTTCTTCAGCCGGTACTTGACGGTCACCTTGGTGTCCGGCGCCCAGTACTGCTCCGGGCGGAAGTCCACCCGCTTGTCGCCGAACCAGTGCCCCTTGACCACGGTGCCGTTGTTGGTCTCGAAGCTGATGCCCTGGACGACGGCGTCCTTGTTCTTGACCGGCTTGTTGAACTCCACCGAGACGATCATGCCGACGCCGTAGGTGGCGCCGTCGCTGATGTTGTCGTTGGTGGAGATCTTCTTGTCCGGCGTCAGGGTGGTGAACGAGGTGGTGGACGCGGCCACCAGGCCCTCGGCGTCCTTGGCCTGCGCGTTCACCTTGTACGCCATGCCGACGGTGAGTGCCGCCGCCGGCTTCCAGCCGCTGCCGTCCGGGGTGATCGCACCCGTGACCGGCTTGCCGTCCTTGTCGGTCACCTCGACCGTCGTGAGCTTGCCGTTGGCGACGGACACCTGCAGCCCGGAGGGCTGGACGTCCTGCGCGCCGTCCTTCGGCTCGACGGAGATCACCGCCGCCGAGGTCTTGGGCGTCCCCGAACCGCCCGAACCGCCCGCGTCCGCCGAGGCCGACGTGCCGGCCGCGTTGCCGCCGCCGGAGCCCCCCGAGCCGCCCTTGTCGTCGTTGCACGCCGCGGTGAGCAGCAGCACCCCGCCCATGACCAACGCCATCGCCCCCCTGCGCCCGTAGCGGCTGGTGGTACGTATCGCGGCGCCGGCCGTCTTACCCGTCTTCACGGTTTGTCCCCTCCCGGTATCCACTCTCTTGACGCGTTGAGTGCCCCCATGAGTTGCACCGGGCGCCGATCTTTCGCGCCGGACTGCGGACGCGTCGGAGCAGGATAACCGGGCCGTTCGAACGGATTTGCAGGGGTGTCGAACAGAACCGGGTGAAGCCGGGGTGAACCGGGCGTGAAGGGCGGTCCGGGGGGGTGCCGGGGCGCTGCCGGGGGTGTCCCGGGGAGTGCCGGCAGCCGGATCCTGTCCGGGGCCTAGCGCAGAGCGCCGCCGGCCACCCACTGGTCCCAGGGCACGTTCCAGCCGTTCAGCCCGTTCTGCGGCGGCACGAGGTCCCCGGTCGAGGCCCGCACCTCCACCACGTCCCCCGGGACGGTGTGCTCGAACAGCCAGCCCGCCGGGGTGTCCTTGCTGGCGCCGCCCTTGGCGTCGACCAGGCCGATGCAGCCGTGGCTGGTGTTGGCGGTGCCGAACGCCGCCGGGTCCGCCCAGTAGTTGCCGTGCAGGAAGGTGCCGGAGGTGGTCAGCCGCATCGCGTGCGGCACGTCCTTGATGTCGTACTCGTCGCCCATGCCGACGGTCTGCGAGTTCATCCGGGTCACCTGGTACTTCTCCGACACCACCATCACCCCCCGGTAGGTGGAGTGCTCGGGACTGCCCCCGGAGACCTTGAGCACCCGGACCACCCTGCCGCCCTGGCCCGCCCGGACGGTCAGGGTGTGCGCGTCCAGGTCCACGGTGGAGACCTGGGCCCGGCCGACGGTGAAGCGCAGGTCCCGGTTCTGGGTGCCGAACTCGCCCGGTGCGCCCTGGACGTCCTTCAGCCGCAGCGCCACCGAGACCCTGGTGCCGGCCGTCCAGTACTGCCGCGGGCGGAAGTCCAGCCGCTGGTTGCCGAACCAGTGCGCGGCCACCGGCACCGGCGGGTCGGCGGTGACCCGGAGGGCCCGCTCCACCGCCGCCCGGTCGGCGATCGGACGGCTGAAGCGCAGCGAGACCGGCATGCCGACGCCGACCGTGGAGCCGTCCTCCGGGGTGAAGAAGGCGACGAAGGTGTGCGCCCGGGCCACCGTCGAGAAGTCCGTGTGCTGGGCGGCCCGCTGGCCGTCGTCGTCCTCGGCGACGGCGTCCAGGGTGAACGCGGTGCCCAGCGGCAGCGGCCCGTCGGGCGCCCAGCCGGCACCGTCCGGGGCGATCGATCCGGGCACCTCCGTGCCCTTGGCGTCGGCCAGCCGGACCGACACCAGCCGGCCCTGCGCGGCGCTCACCCGCACCGCGCCCTCCGGCTGCACGTCCACGGCGCCGTCGGCCGGCAGCGTGGTGACGACTGCCCGGGACGGCGGCGGGGGCGCGGTGTACGCCCCGGACCCCGCCCCCGCCTCCACCGCGTCCACCGCGTCCCCGGGCGGCCCCGCCGGGGACGCCCCGCCACCACACCCCGTGAGGACCGCCAGGCAGCAGGCCACCGCCGCCGCGCCCCGCGCCCACACCCGTCCTCGGCGCCGCATCCCGGGGCCTCCCCACCGTTCGTGTCCGACGTCCGGAACAACGACGGCCGCGGACGGGGGGACACGCACGCCGGCACGGAACGCCCGCACCCCGGGCGCGCGGGGCGACGGGCCGTGCGCCTGCCCCGCCCCGCACCCGCCCTCCCGGGAGCCCCCGCCCCCGGGCCCGCCCCCCTGCCCGCCATCCGCCGGTAAGCCCCCGTTCAGCGGCTTCCGATCTGCGCAATCCGGGAATGAGGAAGTGAACGGGGTCCGGGACACCCCGCCCAGGGAGGGTACGGCCATGGCGTCAGGTCAGGAGCTGGAAGCCGGGGTACGGCCGGACGGCGGCCCGCACACCGCCGAGCCACCGCGGCCCGGCAGCTGGCAGCCACTCGGCGCCCGCTTCCACACCGACCGGCTCGGCCACCGCGGAACCAACTTCGCGCTCTGGGCGGCCGGCGCCGAGGCCGTCGAGCTGTGCCTCTTCGACGAGGACGGCCGGGAGAGCCGGCACCGCCTCGGCGAACAGGACTTCCAGGTCTGGCACGGCTTCCTGCCCGGTGTCGGCCCCGGCACCCGCTACGGCTTCCGGGTGCACGGCCGGTGGGACCCGTGGACCGGCGCCCGCTGGAATCCGGCCAAGCTGCTGCTGGACCCGTACGCCCGCGCCGTGGACGGCTGTTACACCTCGCACGACGCCGCCTGCGCCGCCGTCCGCAACTGGCCGGAGGCGGACGTCGCCGACACCGTGCGGGACAACCGCGACTCCGCCCCCTACGTGCCCAGGGCCGTGGTCGTCCACGACGACGACGACTGGTACGACGACCACCGCCCCAAGACACCGTGGGCCGAGACGGTGCTCTACGAACTGCACGTGCGCGGCTTCACCATGCGCCACCCCGACATCCCCCCGCACCTGCGCGGCACCTACGCCGGCCTCGCCCACCCCGCCGCGATCGCCCACCTCACCCGCCTCGGGGTGACCGCCGTCGAGCTGCTGCCGGTCCACCAGTACGCCAGCGAGGACCACCTGCAGGCCCGCGGCCTGGTCAACTACTGGGGCTACAACACGGTCGGCTACTTCGCCCCGCACGCCGGCTACTCCTCCGCCGGCTCGCGCGGCGGCCAGGTCGGCGAGTTCAAGCGGATGGTCCGCGCCCTGCACGCCGCCGGGATCGAGGTGATCCTGGACGTGGTGTTCAACCACACCGCCGAGGGCGGCGCACTCGGCCCGATGCTGTCGCTGCGCGGCATCGACAACGCCGCCTACTACCGCCTCCCGCCGAACCGCCCGCGCGCCTACGCCGACTACACCGGCTGCGGCAACACCCTGGACACCCGCCACCCGCAGGTGATCCGGCTGGTCACCGACTCGCTGCGCTACTGGGTCGCCGAGATGGGCGTGGACGGCTTCCGCTTCGACCTCGCCGCCGCCCTCGCCCGCGGCGGCCCCGCCGGCGACGGCGTGGACATGGACCACCCCTTCCTCACCGCCGTCGCCCAGGACCCGCTGCTCAGCCGGGTGAAGCTGATCGCCGAACCCTGGGACGTCGGCCCGGGCGGCTACCAGGTCGGCGGCTTCCCCCCGCTGTGGGCCGAGTGGAACGACAAGTACCGCGACACCGTACGGGACTTCTGGCGCGGCGCCCGCCCGGACGTGCGCGAGCTCGGCTACCGCCTGTCCGGCTCCTCCGACCTCTACCAGCGCGGCGGCCGGCGCCCGTACGCCTCCGTGAACTACGTGACCGCGCACGACGGTTTCACCCTGCGCGACCTGGTCTCCTACGACCGCAAGCACAACGAGGCCAACGGCGAGGCCAACCGGGACGGCACCGAGGACAACCGCTCCTGGAACCACGGCGCCGAGGGCGAGACCGCCGACGGCGCGGTCAACGCGCTGCGGCTGCGCCAACTGCGCAACCTGACGGCCACCCTGCTGCTCTCCGCCGGCGTCCCGATGCTCACCGCCGGGGACGAACTGGGCCGCACCCAGGGCGGCAACAACAACGCCTACTGCCAGGACAACGAGGTCAGCTGGCTGGACTGGTCGCTGCTGGCGGAGCCCGGCTGGCGGGAGCTGTGCGACCTGACCGCCCGGCTGGTCCGGCTGCGCCGCGCCCACCCGGTGCTGCGGCAGCGGGCGTTCTTCTCCGGCCGGGCCGCCACCCCCGGCGGCCAGCCCGACCTGGCCTGGTTCACCCCGCTGGGCAAGGAGATGACCGAGGCCGACTGGTTCGCGCCGACCGCCTGCCTCGGCATGCTGCTGTCCGGCACCGCGATGTCCGAACGGGACGACGCCGGACGGCCGTTGCGGGACGACAGCTTCCTGCTGCTGCTCAACGCGGGCCACCGGGCCACGGCATTCACCCTGCCCGGCGAGCCCTGGGCGGCGCCGGAGGCCGCCTACGAGACGGTGATCGACACGGCCGACGCGGGCGCGGTCGGACCGCACCCGCAGGGCATCGTCGTCCTGGACGGGCGCTCGCTGCACCTTCTGCGCGCGCCCGCCCCGGGCGCCTGACCCGGGCCCGGCCCGGGACCCGACGCGGCGGCCCGGGCCGTGCCGGCCGCCGCCTGCCGGGGCGGCGTCAGCCCCGGGCGTGCCCGAGCTCGACGTTCTCCAGCACGCCGATCGCGTCCGGCACCAGCACCGCCGCGGAGTAGTAGGTGCTGACCAGGTAGGAGGCGATCGCCGTCTCGTCGATGCCCATGAACCGGACGTTCAGACCCGGCTCGACCTCGTCCGGGATACCGATCTGGGTGAGCCCGACGACACCCTGGTCGTCCTCCCCGACCCGCATCGCGAGGAACGAGGTGGTCTGCCGGTCCGAGACCGGGATCTTGTCGCACGGGAAGATCGGCACCCCGCGCCAGGTCGGCCGCTGCTTGCCGAGCACCTCGACGGTGGCCGGGTGGATGCCGAGCCGGTTGCACTCCCGCCCGAAGGCGGCGATCGCCCGCGGGTGGGCGAACAGGTAGTCGGTGTCTCGGCGCATGCTCAGCAACGCGTCCAGGTCGTCCGGGGTGGGCGCGCCGGAGCGGGTCTGGATCCGCTGGTCGACGTCGGCGTTGCCGAGCAGGCCGAAGTCCGGGTTGTTGACGATCTCGTGCTCCTGCCGCTCGCGCAGGGCCTCGATGGTCAGCCGCAGCTGCTCCTCGGCCTGGTTCATCGGCCGGTTGTAGAGGTCCGCGACCCTGGTGTGCACCTTGAGCACGGTCTGCGCGACGCTCAGCTCGTACTCCCGCGGCGTCGACTCGTAGTCCACGAAGGCACCGGGCAGCTCGTACTCGCCCTCGTGGCCCGCCGACAGGCCGATCTCCGCCTCGCCGTGCGCGTTCCGGGCCTGCGCGGCGTCGGCGGCGAAGCCCAGCAGCTGCTCGCGCAGCGAGTCCGAGCGGTCGACCAGCTCCTGGAAGACGGGCCGGGGCAGCGCCATCGCGATGCCGGAGGTCGCCGCCGTCACGGTGTACGGCCAGGTGCCGTCCGGCTCGGTGAGCACCTCGTCGCCGAGGTGGTCGCCGTCGGCGAGGGAGCCGAGCGCCGTCCGCTCGCCGTACTTGCCGGTGCCGGTCCGGTCCACCTTGCCGTGCGCGACCAGGAACACCTCCTCGATCGGATCGCCCTCCCGCACCAGGACGTCGCCGGCCGCGAAGTCCCGCCGCACGAACCGGCGGGCCAGTTCCTCCAGCACCCCGTCGTCCCGGTAGCCGTGCAGGGCCGGCACCTCGCGCAGCGAGGGGGCGATCACGCTCACCGATCCGCCGGCCCCGGCGAAGCTCACCCGGCCGCGTCCGGTGGCGAGGCTGAGACGGCGGTTGACCCGGTAGGTGCCCCCGCTGACCTGGACCCAGGGCAGCATCGTCAGCAGCCAGCGGGAGGTGATCTCCTGCATCTGCGGCTTCGACTTGGTCGTGGTCGCCAGGTTCCGCGCCGCGACCGTGCTGAGGCTGAGCTGGGCCCGCACCCGCACTGTCGCGGCCCCGGGTCCGGGGCCCGGGGTGGGTTCGGTCTCGACCGTCATGTCGGCACTCCTGTCACTCAGGCGTCGATGGGCGTCCCCCCGGGGATTCCATCGGCCGATCGGCCGGGGCTCGCAAGAGGCGCCCAGCGCACTCCTCCCTGCACGAAGCGACGCGCACGCCCTGCTGTTCGCCTCCGCGCCGCCCGCCGGAGTGGCCGGTTCTCGCCCGCGACGCCGACAGGGGCGAAAAACCGGATGAGAAGTGACGGGCTCTCTGCCTACCCTCACCGCGATGGCCGAGAACCGACATGACACCGACAACCCGCCCGTCGACGGGACCGCCCGGGCCGACGATCCCGACGGATCCGACGTACCCGGCGCAGCCACCACGGCCACCGGCCCGACGACCGGACCGCGCCGTTCCACCGTCCGCTCGCTGCTGCGCCTGTGGCCGTACGCGCGCGCCGTCCGCGGCCGACTGGCCGTCTCGGTGACCGCCGCCACGCTCGGCATGCTGAGCACGCTCGCCGTCCCGGTGATCCTCGGCCGGATCGTGGACGGCCCGCTCGCCACGCACGACCTGACCGCCCTGTGGCCCCTGGCCGGCCTGCTGCTGGTCGTGGGCCTCTTCGAGGCCGGACTGTTCTACACCCGCCGGGTGGTGCTGGCCCGCCCGCTCGCCGGGCTGGAGACGGCGATGCGCGGGGACCTCTTCGCCAAGCTCCAGCGGCTGCCGGTCTCCTTCCACGACCGCTGGGGCTCCGGCCAGCTGCTCTCCCGGGCGACCGCCGACATGTACACCATGCGGCTGTTCCTGGCCTTCCCGCTGGTCTTCCTGGTCGTCAACTCGGTGATGTTCCTCGCCGGCACGGTGGTGATGTTCACCCAGGACTGGCGGCTCGCGCTGATCGCCCTGGTGCCCGTCGTCCCGCTGTTCCTGATCACCCGGAGCTTCGAGTCCGGCTACTCCGGCGCCTCCCGCCTCGCCCAGGACCAGAACGGCGACCTCGCCACCGTGGTCGAGGAGTCCGTCCTCGGCATCCGGATCCTCAAGGCCTTCGGCCGCCACCGCTCGATGGCCGAACGCTTCCGGGCCCTCGCCCAGGAGCTGCGCCGCACCGAGCTGCACAAGGCCCACCTGCTCGCCAAGCTCTGGGCCGTCATCATCGGCCTGCCGGAGCTCGCCCTCGGCTGCGCCCTCGCCGCCGGCGCCTACCTGGTCGCCCACGACGAGCTGAGCGCCGGCACCCTGGTCGCCTTCCTGTCCACCGCGCTCGCGCTGCGCTGGCCGGTCGAGTCGCTCGGCTGGCTGCTCGCCTACGCCAACGAGGCCGCCACCGCCACCGACCGCTTCTTCGAGGTGCTGGACGAGCCGGACACCCCGGACCCGGGCACCGCCACCGGGCTCGCCGCCCCCGACGGCATCCGCTTCACCGGCGTCCGCTTCCGCTACCCCGACGCCCCCGGGGACAGCCCCGACCTGCTGGCCGGCATCGACCTGCACGTCCGCAGCGGCGAGACGATGGCCCTGGTCGGCGCCACCGGCAGCGGCAAGACCACGCTCACCGCACTGCTCCCCCGGCTGTACGAGGCCACCGCCGGCACCATCACGCTGGACGGCCGGGACATCCGCGACCTGCCCCGGGAACGGCTGCGCGAACTCGTCGCGGTCGCCTTCGAGGAGCCCACCCTGTTCTCCGCCACCGTCCGGGAGAACGTCCTGATGGGCGCCCCGGGCGCGAGCGGGAAGCAACTGGACTCCGCCCTCGCCACCGCCCAGGCCGGCTTCGTGGACAAGCTCCCCGAGGGTGCGGACACCGAGGTCGGCGAGCAGGGCCTGAGCCTGTCCGGCGGCCAGCGCCAGCGCCTCGCGCTGGCTCGCGCGGTGGTCGGCGACCCGGCCTTCCTGGTGCTGGACGACCCGCTCTCCGCCCTGGACGTGCACACCGAGGCCCTGGTCGAACGGGCGCTGCGCGAGGTCCTCGGCACCACCACCGCCCTGGTGGTCGCCCACCGCCCCAGCACCGTGCTGCTCGCCGACCGGGTCGCGGTCCTGGCGGACGGCCGGATCGAGGCCGTCGGCACCCACCAGGAGCTGCTGCGCGACTGCGCGCACTACCGCGAACTGATGTCCGGCGAGGCCGCCCTCGTGCCCGAAGGAAGTGCAGCCCCGTGACCACGACCGCCGAACCCACGCAGGCCGGTCCCGTCCGGCCCACCGGCGAGGAGCCGCCCCCGCCCCCGGCCGACGAGGAGGACATCCCCGTCCCGCCCGGTGCGCCCCGGGCGCTGCTGCGCTCGCTGCTCGGCCCGCACCGGGCCCGGATCGCCGTCGCGATGGTGGTGATCCTGGTCCAGCAGGCCGCGCTGCAGTCCGGCCCGCTGCTGGTCGCGGTGACGATGGACCGCGCCGTCCCGGCGCTGCGCGCGCACGACTCGGGCCCGCTGGTCGCGGTGATCGCCGCGTACCTCTTCTGCGCCCTGCTCAGCCCGGTGCTGCAGTGGGTGTTCATCAAGATCAGCGCCCGGGTCAACCAGGACATCCTGCTGGAGCTGCGCGGCCGGATCTTCCGGCACGCCCAGCGGCTGAGCCTGGACTTCCACGAGCGCTACACCTCGGGCCGGATCATCTCCCGCGCCACCAGCGACATCGACGCGCTGCGCGAACTGCTCTCCGAGGGCCTGCAGGAGCTGCTGACCGTCCTCCTGTCGGTCTGCTACATCTCGGTGCTGCTGATGGTGCTGGACTGGCGGCTCGGCCTGGTCTCGCTGGTGTCCACCGTGCCGCTGGCGCTGATCGCCCGGTCCTTCCGCAGCCGCTCGCGCCGGGTCTACCGTCGCTCCCGCACCTCGGCCGCCTCGCTGATCGTCCGGTTCACCGAGACGATGAACGGCATCCGCCCGGTGCAGGCCTTCCGCCGCGAGGAGGCCAACGACACGGCGTTCGCCGTGGTCAACCGGCAGTCCGCCACCGCGACCGCGGACGGCCTGCTGGAGATCGCCCGCTACGTCGGCCTCTCCCGGGCCACCGCCAACCTGTGGATCACCGGCGTGGTGCTGTTCGGCGCCTACCTGGCCGTCGAGGACGCGCTGGAGCTGGGCGTGCTCACCGCCTTCGTGCTCTACCTGCGCCGGCTCTACGACCCGATCGACCAGCTGGCGATGTTCCTGAACAGCTACCAGTCGGCCGCCGCGGCGCTGGAGAAGATCGCCGGACTGCTCGCCCACGAGCCGAGCGTCGCGGAGCCCGCCGAGCCGAAGGAGCTGCCCCGGACGGCCGGCCGGGGCCGGGAGGTGTCCTTCGAGCGGACCCGCTTCGCCTACCGCACCGGCAAGGAGGTGCTGCCGCCCTTCGACCTGCTGGTCCCGGCCGGGCAGACGGTCGCGGTGGTCGGCGCGACCGGCGCGGGCAAGTCGACGGTCGCCAAGCTGCTGGCCCGCTTCTACGACCCGACCGACGGCCGGATCCGGCTGGACGGCGTGGACCTGCGCGAGCTGGCCACCCCCGAGCTGCGGCGCGGGGTGGTGATGGTGACCCAGGAGTCCTTCCTGTTCTCCGGCACCGTCGCCGAGAACATCGCGATCGGCCGCCCCGGCGCCGGCCGCGAGGAGGTCGAGCGGGCCGCCCGCGACATCGGCGCGTACGAGTTCATCGCGGCGCTGCCGGACGGCTTCGACACCGACGTGCGCAAGCGCGGCGGCCGGATCTCGGCCGGCCAGCGCCAGCTGGTGGCCTTCGCCCGCGCCCTGCTGGCCGACCCGGCGGTGCTGATCCTGGACGAGGCGACCAGTTCCCTGGACGTTCCGGGCGAGCAGGCCGTCCAGCGGGCGATGCGCACGGTGCTGGCCGGCCGGACGGCGGTGATCATCGCGCACCGGCTCTCCACCGTGGAGATCGCCGACCGCGTCCTGGTGATGGACCAGGGCCGGATCGTGGAGGACGGCTCCCCGCGGGAGCTGATCGACGGCTCCGGCCGCTTCGCCGCGCTCCACCGGGCCTGGCGGGACAGCCTGGTCTAGGCCCGGGCGGGGCCGGCGCCCCGCCCCACGAATGTGCCCGACCGGGTGCGCCGTCACGCACCCGGCCGGGCCGCCCTCCCC
>NZ_JBHWBZ010000038.1:0-82918 GCF_042735475.1 Kitasatospora sp. NPDC059577
TTTTTTGTCGCCGCTCCCGGGGGCGGGGGCCCAACACATGGGCGTGGGGGGCGTCACCCCCCCCCTTCGCCACCCCCGGCCCCGCGTTCACGGGCAGCGCGCGCGACGACCGCCGCCGGACCCACCCCCTCGCCGTCGGCCCCCGAGGACTGTCAGTGCCGGCCGCTAGGTTTTCGACCATGACCCCCGCACACACCACCGCCACCCGCATGAGGACGATCCGGCCGACCACCGGGCCCCACCGCATCACCGAGCCCCGCACCCGCGGCGGCGCCGCCCCCGTCCGGGTCGTCCCCCTGTGGGCGGCCCCCTGCGCCCTCGCCGCCCAGGACGACGCGAAGCGCTGACCCTCCCGGCCGGCCCGCTGGCTGACTGGCCGGCTGGTGACCTTGTACGGCCACCGGCCACGTACGGCTCCACGCCCCGCTGGTCTCCGTCCTCGACAAGGCCGGTGGCCTTCGAGTTCGCTGATAGATTCCCGCGATGAGCGAGCAACTGCCCAGCGGCGGCATCGAACTGTCGCCCGACGAGATCGAAGCCCTCCACACCAGGTGGTCGTCCTGCTGGACCCCGAGTGAGGTCGCGCGGCAGCTGGCCGGGATCGACACCCCCTGGTACGTGGCCGCGGGCTGGGCACTCGACCTGTTCCTCGGCAGGCAGACACGTGCTCACGGAGACCTCGAGATCGCGATTCCGGCGGGAACGTTTCCCGAAGTCCGCAACCGCTTCCCCGGATTCGTCTTCGACGCGGCAGGCAGCGGCCGGATCTGGGAGGACGCCGCACCGGAGGTGCTGGCCGCCGTACACCAGACCTGGCTCCGCGATCCGGCCACGGGAAACTACCTGCTCGACGTGTTCCGCGAACCGCACGACGGCGAGACCTGGATCTGCCGACGCGACGGGACGATCCGGCTCCCCTACGGCGACATCGTCCGCCACACCGCGGACGGCATCCCGTACCTGGCACCCGAACTGGTCCTGCTCTTCAAGGCCAAGCACGTCCGCCCGAAGGACCAGACGGACTTCGACGCGGCCGTCCCGCACCTGACCCCGGCTCAGCGCGCGACCCTGAGCGGACTACTCGCCCGCGTGCACCCGGGGCATCCCTGGATTTCGGACCTGTCGCCGGCCCCCTCCGATCCCCCTGATGCCCTGATGCCCTGATCCCCTGACGCAGGGCGGACAGCCGGTCGGCGGGCTCAGTCCGGGGTGAACCACATCAGCACGGCGGGGCCGTCCGGCGTGATCACCGCTACCCGGGCCCGGAAGACGTCTACCACCGACAAGATCGACGACGGCCACGGCTCGTACGCCATCCTCCCGGGCCGTACGACCTCTACCGGGGTGTCGCCCGCTGGGCGGTGAGGCCGAGTCCGAACATCCACGACCGGACCACCTCGCGGAGTGTCGACGAGCCGTCCCGGTCGTGCTCCACGGCCGCAGGGAACCGGGGAGCGAGTGCCCGCAGCCATCCCCACCGGTTCGGCAGCTCCACCGGTTCGATCGTGCCGGACCGCGCCCGACCCGGACCGACGCACTGCCCCGGTCCGAGCGCAGGCCCTTTCCGGCTGATGCCGGGGCCGGTCCGAAATGCCTTGGACAGCAGGGGGATCGGCTTGCTGGAATGGGAGACGGCCGCTGTCGGAATCGAAAGGGGCACGGCGATGACCGGGATCGGGCTGCGCCTGTCGGTGCGCGACCTCACCGATGCGGATGTGCCGTCCTGCGGCTGGGCCGGCTCCCCGAAGCACGTGCGCGAGCTCGTCCACCAGATCCGCCGTGCCGAGGCGGGCGAGATCGACTACCTGGCGGTCTGCACACCGGTCGGGTTCCCGGTGGCGGTCGGCGGCATCGACTACACGGTCACGCCCGGCGCCGGAACGCTCTGGCAGCTCGGCGTCCACCCGGCCCTGCAGTCCTGCGGGATCGGCACCCTGCTGATCCGCTCCGCCGAGCAGCGGATCGCCGCCCGGGGCCTGACCCGCGCCGAACTCGGCGTCGAGGAGGGCAATCCGCGCGCCCGCGCCCTGTACGAACGCCTGGGGTACCGGGCCTTCGGCCGCGCGCTCGACTCCTGGGACGTCGAGACCGAGGACGGCTCGCTCCGGCGGTACGAGACGATGTGCGCCCTGATGCGCAAGGACCTGACGTGACGCCGGACTTCGCGGCGTTCGTCGCCGCCGCGACGGCCGACCCGGCCGTCGTCGGGCTCGTCCTCAAGGGTTCCCGGGCCCACGACGGCATGACCACCCGTCACTCCGACCACGACCTCTACGTCGTCCTCGCCGACGACACGGCGAGCGAACTGGCTGCGCTCGACGGCTACCGCTCCGCGCAGCTCGACCTGGTCGTCACCACCCTCGACCGGTTCCGCCGGCCCGCCGACTGGGAGCGGTACGCCATCGCCCGCTCCCGGGTGCTGATCGACCGCCGCGACGGGGAGGTCACCCGGATCGTCGCCGCGATGGGACGGCTCGGCGCCGAGGAGGCCTTCCGGTCCTGCGCCGCCCTGCTGGACGCCTACACCAACTCGCTCTACCGCTCGGTCAAGAACCACCGCGACGGCAACCCGCTCGCCGGCCGCCTCGACGCGGCCGCAAGTGTCGGATTCCTGCTCGACCTGCTCTTCGCCCTGGACCGCAGGCCCCGCCCCTACAACAAGTACCTGGCCTGGGAGCTGGACCGCTTCCCGTTGCCCGGCTGGGAGAGCACCGCGCTGTTGGACACCGTCGCCCGGATCACCGCGACCGGCGAAGTGACGCAGCAACAGCAGCTCTTCGCCCGGGTCGAGGCGGATGCCCGGGCCGCCGGCCACGCAGCGGTGCTGGACGCCTGGGGCGAGGACCTGCTCCTGATGCGGCCCCAGCCGGACTCCCCGGCCGACCCCTCCTCCTGAGCCGGGCCGACGGCCGAATCGGGCACAGCACCTCGGATCGTCCGCCCAGGCCTCGTCCGGCCTCGTCCGGCCTCGTCCGGCCTCGTCGGGGCTCGTCGGGGCTCGTCGGGGTCGGCCGGTCGTTTCCGTCGGGGTCAGGGCAGCCGGCGTACCGGGGAGGCCTGGCGGATGTGGATGAGGACGTCGAAGGCGTCGGCCAGGGAGGCGACGGCCAGGTGTTCGGCGGCGTCGCGGGCCGGGGTGTAGACGCCGCTGATGACGCGGGCCTTCGCAGGTCCGTCCCACTGGCTGCGGACGTCGTCGTGGCGCAGGTCCAGCCAGCGGGCGGGCAGGTCCGTGCCGCCGAGCCTCGCGTCGACGAGGTCCGCGGCCGGGTCCGGGACGACGGCGACGCCGAGGTCTCCATGGTGGAAGCCGATCGCCGCGGAGACGTACTGCGCGCCGTAGCGCTTGCGCAGCAGGCTGCCGACGGTGGCCTGCGGACCGCGTTCGGGGGCCAGGCCCAGCACCGTGTCGGCCGCCGACGTGTGCGCGATGCCGTCCCAGTAGACGGTGCGCAGGCCGGTCCGGTGCCGGAAGTCGGCGACGGCGTCGGCCCAGGTCTCGGCCTCGCCCGCGTAGGTGCCGCGCCCGGCGACGCTGTGCTCGTGGAAGCGCGCGATCAGGCGCATCCGGGCGACCGCGCCGTCCGCTCGGTCGTCGGCGCCGGGGAGGGATTCGACCAGCAAGAGAGCGTCGCGGGCGTGTTCGGCGAACGGCCGGCCCGGGTGGATTCCCCGCGCCCGCTGGACGTGCTCGTCGGTCTCGTGGGCGGTGCGGATGGGTTCCAGGTGGGCCGTCACCTGCGCGAGCCGCTCGGGCGCCGACGCGCGGACGTGTTCCAGGACGGCGTCGTAGTCCGCGGGCCCCGCCTGGGCCGGTTTCACGCCGAAGATCCGGACCGGGTCGTCCGCGTGGTCCCGGTTGAACGTCCGGATCCACTCCAGGGCCGTGACCGTCTCGGCGGTGCGCCAGGGCTTCCAGGCGTCGGCCAGCGCGGACGCGGCCGAACCCCGGCCACCGCGCACGTACGCGTCGAGGGCGGCCGCGGCACCCGCGTCGTCCTGGACGGCCAGCGCGCGGAAGCCGTGGTCCCGGACCAGTCGGCGGAACAGTTGGTCCCGGACCCCGAAGGTCTCCCGGGAGAAGCGCGTGGACTCCCCGATGCCGACCACCGTCGCCCCGACGGCCAGCTGTCCGGCGATCTCGTCGAGCGCGGTGTCGGCCAGCGGGAGGGATTCGGTCAGGTGGCGGTCGGTCATGTTCGGTTCGGTGGTGGCGGGTTGGCGGATGGCTGCGGTGTCGTTCGGCATGCCGCCAGTCTTGTAGGTGAAGTCGACTTGAGGTCAAGCGGATCGATCCGCCGGCTTGCCCGGCCGGCCGGAACGCCCGGTCGGGGATGGGGGGATCGGGGGATCCGGGGGGTCCTGATGCCGATCCCGCCGAAACGGCAGGTCGGCGGCCGTCTGATCGGCGACCCTCGCGCGGGCGGCCCTCGCGCGGCGGCCTTCACGCGGCGGCCCTCGCGCGGCGACCCTCACGCGCCAGTCTCCGCGCGGCAGCCGAGGCTGATCCTCGGCGGACAGCGGGACGGCGGCGCCGAGCCCGATCACAGGTGACGACGGTCACACGCGCGGGGTGGCGGTCTTCGCGCTCCGCCCGGTGGAACGGGCACCGCCGGCCAAGGCGAGCGTGCCGCAACGGGCGCTCCCGCCCGGGCCCCAAGGGGCGTGCGGTGTACCGGTCGAGGGCCGGCGGGGCGTACCGGAGGGCCACCCGGCCGCACGCCCGTCCGACCCTCTGGCGCCCTTAGCAGGCAACCGCATCAATCAGGTCACATCTGCAACAAAGTAGGATGACTCAACTCCCGCGCTACGCGCGAAGAGTTCCATAAATGTCCCATTTGCCCTATTCATCTCCCGCTTCACACGCACGGAGCCACCCTCATGGACAACCAGTCCACCGCCGACGTCGACGGTGCGATAGAGACCCGCGGTATCGAACCCGTCCCGGACCACGAACGCCGGGGCAGAGTCCGCGAGCTCTTCCCGACCTGGGTCGCGGCGAACATCAGTGTGCTGCTGCTCACCATGGGTGCGGCCCTGGTGGTGTTCAACCAGCTGAACTTCTGGCAGGTCCTGATCGTCGCCGCGTGCGCCGCGCTCGCCTCCTTCGGCATGGTCGGCGTGCTGTCGGTCTCCGGCAAGTGGGGCGGGGCCCCGGGTGCCACGCTCTCCCGGGCCACCTTCGGTGTGCGCGGGAACCTCTTCCCCGGCGCGATCCTCTGGATCGCCCGGTTCGGCTGGGAGACGATCAACGCCGTCACCGGCGCCTACGCCGTGCTGACCGTTCTCGACCTGCTCTTCGGCATCAAGAGCAACACCGCGCTGATCGTCATCACGCTCTTCCTCTTCGTCGCCTGCACCTTCCTGGTCTCCGGCATGGGCCGGAAGGCCCTGAACGTGTGCAACACCTGGTCGACGTACCTCTTCGGCGTCTTCAGCGTCCTCGTGCTGGGCTACCTGGTCGCGACCATGCACTGGAGCGAGGTCTTCGCCAAGCCCGCGGGCACCACCGCGATGATGATCGCCGGCATCGGGACCATCGCCGCCGGTGGCATCAGCTGGGTCCCCACCGGCCCGGACTTCGCCCGCTACCTGCCGCACGCCGCCTCCGGCAAGAAGATCGTCGGCGTGACGGTCTCCGGCGCCGGCCTGGTGATGGTGCCGATGGTGCTGATGGGTGCCGTGATGGCGGTGGCCTCGCCCGGCCTGGCGCAGGCCGCGGACCCGGTCTCCTTCCTCGGTGACCTGCTGCCGACCTGGCTGGCCGTGCCCTACCTGCTGACCGCGATCGTGGGCATGCTGCTGATCAACAGCCTCTCCATGTACTCGGCCGGCTTCACCGCGCAGACCATGGGCGTCAAGCTGCCGCGCGCCATGGCCGTCAGCATCAACGCCGTGATCTCGCTGGTCGGCGGCCTGCTGCTGATGCTGGTCGCCAAGAGCTTCCTCGGCTCCTTCATCACCTTCCTGATCCTGCTCGCCGTCTCCTTCTCGGCCTGGATCGGCGTCTACGCGGTGGACATGTTCCGCCGCCGCTCGCGTGCGGTGCGCTACGACGCCGACGCGCTGATGGACACCACCCGGAACAGCCGGTACTGGTACGTGGGCGGCTTCTGCTGGCAGGCGATGGTGTCCTGGGTGCTCGCGCTGCTGATGGGGCTCGCCTTCACCAAGTGCGACTGGTTCGCCGGCCCGCTCTCCGACACCCCCGTCGGCAGGTACGGGCTCGCCTGGGCGGCGACCATCGTGATCTCCGGCGCGATCATGGCCGTGCTCCCCGCGCCCCGGGAGGGCACCTCCGCCACCGCCCCCGAGCAGCCCGCCGGTGTCCAGGCGGAGCGGACCGAACGGGTCACCGTCTGACCGCGCGACACCCACCTCCGGGCATCCCGGAGACCCCCGGACCGCCCGGGTGCCCACTCACGGAGTCGGCACCCGGGCGGTCCGGTTTCGGCGCCCCGGCGGCGTCCTCGCTGACGTTCCCGGTGGGGATCGGTGCCGGGCGGGCCCGATGGACGCCGGCGCGGCTCACCGGACGGACCGGATCGACGGGAGCACCCCTCTCCCCGCCGTGGTCGTACCGGCAGGCCCACGCCGCGCGCCGTCGGGTCGTGTGCGGTCGGGTCGTGTGCGGTCGGGTCGTGCGCCGTCAGAGGCAGACGGCGCCGTCCGGCCACGACCGTGCCGCGTCGGCGGACGCCCGACGTCGGGTCCCACCCGGTCGGCACCGTACCCGCCCGTCGTACAGGGCCGTGATGTCCAGTGGCGGCAGCTGTGCCAGCTCGGCGGCGGCGGCGCTCATGGCGGCGGCGTAGCGGGAATCTCCGAGGACGGCCGTCATGGCGTCGGCGATCTCGCGGCGCGTGGCCGTGAGGTGCAGCGCGCGGCCGAGGCCGCGCCGGGCGAACGCGGCGGTGTTGTCGGGCTGGTCGGCGAGAACACCCATGCCCAGGACGGGCGTCGCGGCCTGCACCGCGTCGAGCAGGGACGCCCGTCCGCCGTGCGTCACGAACAGGTCGGCACGGTGCAGGAGGGCGGGCTGCGGGGCGTGCCCGACGACCGTGATGCGGGGGTCCGCGCTGTGCAGTTCCCCGGCTAGGTCTCCCGCGGACACGATCGCGTCGCAGCCGGTTCCGGAGATCGCGGCCATGATCTCCCGGTAGACGTTCCCGACCACGGTACGCAGGCCGGTCATCGTGGTGGCCAGGGTGCCGAGGCTCACGTAGACCAGCGGGCGGGAGGAGGAACGGTCCAGCCGCTCGGGGAGGGTCGACCAGGACGCGGCGACGGTGCGTGCGACGGCGTGCGCCGAGGGCGGGGGCGTCGCGTGGAACCACGCAACCGGCGCAGGGACGAGCATCGGGGGCAGTACGGGCGTGTCCCGCCCGTACTGCTGGTGGAGGGGGGTCAGCGCGGGCGCGATGTCGGTGTCCCAGAGGTCCAGGAGCACCGGGCCGAGACCGTTGTCGGCCGCGAACACGGGCAGGTCCAGGACCTTCGCCGCCAGGTGCGCGCCGAAGTCGCCGCACTCGGCGATCACCAGATCGGGCCGCGTGCGGGTCCACGCGGTGATCAGGTCACGGGCCTTCCGTCCGGCGTTGTCCGGCCAGAGCCGGCCGAAGGCGTAGCGGTTGAAGGCGACGTTCCCGCGATCCCGCCAGATCCCACTCGCCGACCGCTGGACGGCGGGAGCACAGGTCCAGTCCGTTCCCGCCCCGTGGAACGCCACCCCTCGCCGCCGGGCTTCGAGGCGGAACATGTGGGGGGCGTAGAGCGTGACCTCGTGGCCCTGCTCCACGGCCGGGACGGTGACGTAGTCGAGCGCGGACACGTGCGACGGTATCGGCTCGGCTGTGACTGCCATCCGTAGTGCCATGCGGACTCCAAGGTGCGCGGTGCGGGTCGGCGAACCGCCGGGCGGCCGCCGGGGTCGGTGTCGTGGGGCGGGGCGCCGGGCCTCAGCGCCAGGAGAGGCCGGCCCGCCGGGAGAGGTCCGGGTCGTCCGGACGGCCGAGGACGAGGATCCGGAAGGCCGTGCCGACGTAGACGACCAGGTGCCGGGCGATCCTGCGAGGGGTGCTGCGCATGGTGGTGCCTGCTTTCGGGTCGGGTACTGAAGGCTGTTCGGGTGCTGAAGGCTGTTCGGGTGCTGAAGGCTGTTCGGGTGCCGCCGGTGTCACCAGGAGACGGCGTCGTCCATCGACTGCTGCCAGTAGGTGACCTTGAGGGAGTCGTCCACGTAGACGCCCTTCGGGGGCAGCGCCGGGTTGGCGCCCGCGCCGACGCTCTCGTTGCCGGAGGGGCCGTGGAAGTAGACGGCCAGGGACGTCACGGTGTGGCCGTTGGAGCCGTCGGTGCCGTCCGTGGAGGACAGGTTCACGGAGGCGTAGCCGGACTCGCCGGGCTTGAGCGTGACGACCGCCTGCGGCTTCGAGTCGGTGATCACCGGGGGCACGGCCTGGGCCTCGCCGAAGCGGACGGCCGGGTAGCCGTGGAGGTAGCAGATGCCGGAGCCGGTGTTGGTGACCGTGAGCAGCATGTGGTTCACGGGGCGGTTCAGCGGGGCGGCGGTGGTCTTGGTGTTGGAGCCCTCGCAGGTGGTCGGCTTGGTGGCGGCGGGAGCGGCGGGGGCCTTCGGCGCGGAGGTGTTCGCGGGGGCGTTCGGCGAGGCGTTCGCGGGGGCGTTCGCGGCGGGCTTGGAAGCGGCGGACCCGGAAGCGGCGGACCCGGGGGCGGCGGACCCGGGGGCGGCGGACGCCGGGGGTGCCGCCGGGTCGGCCGCCGGCGAGGTGGGCGCCCCGGCGAAGCTGGTGAACCTGACCGACGGCGCGGGGCCCGCCGACTTGATCTCCCCGTTGTCGCCGCACGCGGTCATCGTGAAGGCGGCGAGTGCGACGCTGGCGGCGGCGGTGATCAGGCGGGTGCGGGAGGTGCGGACGGACATGTGGTCGTGCCCCTTTCGGCAGGTGCTCGGGTGGTGGGTCGATCGGATGACCGAAGCTTGCGGAGCGATCCGTCCCGGCCACAACGTCTGACGGCACGATGGGTAGGGTGGAACGGCGAATCGGGCCCTGACCAGCAGAGGTGGAACGGGCCTGGAACGCCGGAACGGGACGCCGGGGGATCGGAGGGGACAGGTGTCGGAGGGCACTGGGGCCGCGGAGACGCTTGAGTTCGCGCGGCTGCTGCACGAACTCAAGACCCGCTCGGGCCTGAGTTACGGAACGTTGGCCAAGCGGCTGCACACGAGCACGTCGACGCTGCACCGCTACTGCAGCGGCACCGCGCTGCCCAACGAGTACGCGTCGGCCGAGCGCATCGCACGGCTGTGCCGGGCCACGCCGGACGAGCTGGTGGAGCTGCACCGGGCCTGGATCCTGGCGGACGCGGCCCGGTCGCGCCGGACGGACCGGGCCGGCGAACCGCCGACGGCGGGCACGCCGGTGCCGCCACCGGGTCCCGCCCCGGCAGGTGTTCCCGTGCCCGCCCCGGCTCCGGCCGACCCGGCCGGACCCGCCGCCGCGACGGAACCCCCCGAGGGGGAGGCCGCCGGAACGCCGGTCGTCGAGGCGGTGGCACCGCCCACCCCGCCGCGGCGTCGCCGCACCGCGCTGATCGCCTCCGCCGCGGCCCTCGCCGTGCTGACCACCGCGGTGATCGTCGTACGGCCCGTGCTCTGGGGCGGCGACGGCAGCCGGGCGGCCGGCACAGGGACGACGGCGGCGGGAACGGGAACGAACACGGGTACGGGTACGGGCACGGGCACGGGCACGGGTACAGACACGGGTGCGGGCACCACGGCCCTGCCGGAGCCGCCCCCCACCGGGACCGCGACGGGCAGCACCGCCACCACGGCGGCCACGAGCCCGACCTCCACCCCCACGCCCACCCCGCCGGACGACGCACCCGCGCCGCTCACCGTCGGCGTCCGCCCGTACGTCTACGCCGACCAGTGCAGCCAGCACTTCCTCGTCAACAGCGCGCCCGCCCAGGTCGGGCCGCCCGCAGGCGAACGCGACGCCCCGCGCTGGGCCGGTGCCTACGGCGCAGTGTCCTCCGACGAACAGGAGGTCGCCCTCACCGTCCAGGGCAGCGGAGCGGAGACGGTCGTCCTGGAGGCCCTGCACGTGCGGATCACCGCCAAGGGCGCACCGCTCGCCTGGAACGACTACTCGATGGGCGTCGGCTGCGGCGGCGCGGTCGATACCAAGTCCTTCGACATCGACCTCGACCGGGGAAGCCCCACGATCACCGTCAAGGGCGGCCAGCGCGACTTCCCGTACAAGGTCAGCGCGTCCGACCCGGAGGTCTTCTACGTCACCGCGCACACCAAGGCGCACGACGTCCGCTGGGACCTCGCACTCGACTGGTCCAGCGGCAGCCGCCGCGGCACCATCCGCGTCGACAACAAGGGCCTCCCCTTCCGCACCAGCGCCGACGTCAAGCGCCCCGGCTTCGACTACCCGCCCGGCTCCAGCGAGTGGATCAAGCGAACGGACGGCTAGCCGTTCCGACCACCGGCGGGACGGGTCGGCGACTCGCCCGGCGGGACGGGTCGGCAACCAGTCCGCCGTGAGTCGGCGACTCGCCCGCCGTGACGGCCGCGCGGACAATGGCCCCAGGAACGGTCAAGGAGGCAGCCGTGCCGGTGTGGCACCTACGGGACTTCCACGACGACGACCTGGACCAGGCGATCCAGCTGTGGGACCAGGGCCGGCAAGCCGACCTGTCCCTTCCGGTGTTCCCGGTCTCCGACGTCGTCGCCGCGGCCCGTGGGGGCCAGCCGGCGGTGGTCGCCCGGGTCGGGGACGAGCTGGTCGGCATGGCGGTGGCGCGGGCCGAGGGCGAACGCGGCTGGATCATGATCGTGGCCCTGTCCGGCGCGTGGCGCAACCGCGGCCTGGGCAGCGCGCTGATCACGCAGATCGAACAGCGTCTGCGGGCCAAGGGGGTGCGGCGGATCAGCGCGGTCCTCACCCCCGGCTCGACCGGGACGGGCGCTCTGGAGAACTCCGGCTACCGCCACGTGGAGGGCCTGGTCTACTACGAGAAACTGGAACACCGGGGCGCGGGCGACGCGGGGCTGCTCGCCCAACTCGGCGGCCGGGTCATGCCGCACGGCCTGTGGGAACAGCTCGCGGGCATGCACGCGGCCAAGGACACCATCGAGAAGCGGGTCGTACTCCCCCTCGCCGAACCGGAGTTGGCCGAACGCTACGGAGTCCGCCAGCCGAAAGCGGTGATCCTCTTCGGTCCGCCCGGCACCGGGAAGACCACCTTCGCCAAGGCGGTCGCCTCCCGACTGGGCTGGCCGTTCGTGGAACTCTTCCCCTCGCGCCTGGCCGCCGACGCCGACGGGGCGCTCGCCGCCTCGCTGCGCGAGGCCTTCGCCGACCTGGCCGAGCTCGACAGCGTGCTGCTGTTCATCGACGAGGTCGAGGAGATCGCCGCCGCCCGCTCCGGCACCGCGGTCGACCCGGGCCACGGCGTCACCAACGAACTCCTCAAGCTCATCCCGGCGTTCCGCGACCACGACGACCGGCTGCTCATCTGCGCCACCAACTCGCTGCGCACCCTCGACTCGGCTTTCCTGCGCCCGGGCCGCTTCGACTACGTCATCCCCGTCGGTCCGCCCGACGCCGTCGCGCGCGAGGCGATCTGGCGCCGCTACCTCGGTCCCGCCGCGCAGCACGTCGACATCGGCAGGCTGGTCACCGCCAGCGAGATGTTCACCCCCGCCGACATCGAGTACGCCGCCCGCAAGGGCTCCCAGCAGGCCTTCGAGAACGAGATCACCCACCGCGCCGGGGTCCCCGCCGGCACCGACGACTTCCTCGCGGCGATCTCCGGCACCCGCCCCACCCTCACCGCGCAGGCCCTGACCAGCTTCAACGAGGACATCGAACACCACGTCCGGACCTGAGCGGCCCTCGCCGCGGCACCGGTTGCCGACGGCACCGCCCGGTGGTCCGGGCAGTGCCGTCGGCAGTCGGCAGCCGGTGTCGGAGCGGCTCGCGCCGGAGAGGCAGTGGCAGGTGCCACCGGCGCCGTGGGTGATGCGCGGCCACACGGTGTCCTGGTTGCGGTGTCGACGACCTGGTCGGCTCGAGGCGCCGCGACGCCACGACCGGCACTCAGGGTGACCGAGCTGGAACGCGCCGTAGTATCCGTCGAGATGTGCCGTCCACGGAGGAGGAAATCATGTCCGGCAAGGCAAGCATCGTCTTCGCCCACGGGCTCTGGGCCGACGGGTCGTGCTTCAACAAGCTCGTCCCCGCGCTCCAGGCCGAGGGCCATGCGGTGTCGAGTTCGCAGCACGGCCTGGACTCGCTCGAAGGCGACGTCGCGTGCGTCACCCGCTCCATCGGCCGAGTGCCCGGCCCGGTCGTGCTCGTCGGCCACTCCTACGGCGGCACCCTGATCACCAAGGCCGGTACCCACGACCGCGTGGGCGCCCTGGTCTACATCGCCGCGCTCGCCCCCGACGAGGACGAGACCTCGCAGGGCCAGCAGGACAAGTTCCCGCGCACGCCGGTCTTCGACCACATCGACGTCTCCGACGGCCGTATCTGGCTCCGCGAGTCGGGCATCGGCGACTTCTGCGGCGATCTGCCGGCAGCCGAGCAGAAGCTCGTCCTCGCGACCGGCGCGGTGCCCGTACCGGACCTGTTCGACCAGCAGGTCCCCGGCACCGCGTGGCGCACGAAGCCGAGTTGGTACATCGTCGCGAACGGCGACCGCACCGTGAACCCCGACCTGGAGCGGGCGGCCGCCGAGCGCATGGGTGCGAGGACCCACGCCGTCGACAGCAGCCACGTGCCCATGCTCTCCCGCCCGGACATCGTCCTCGACGTCATCCGCGACGCGGCGAAGGCCCTTGAGACGTGATGGAGGGACGGACGTAGGGCCTCGGACCGTCTCCGTCCGGGCCACCGAATGCCGGACACCCGCCGGCCTTCCCCTGGCGGGGAGGGCCGGCGGGCGGCTTGAGGCAAGCTTCCCGGGTCAGAGTCCGGGCCGGAGTCAGAGGCAGGGTCAGGACTTGGTCGGGAGGACCGAGTGGCAGTACGGGTCGCTCTGGTGGAGGTGGGCCCAGTAGAGCAGGTCGCCGGTCTGGGGACCGACGACGCCGTCGGCGTCGAGGTTCTGGGCGCTCTGGTAGGCCTTCAGCACCCGCAGGGTCTCGCCACCGAACTGCCCGTCCACGTCCAGGGCCATCTCGGGGTGGGGCAGGCCGGGGCCGCGGTGGGAGTTCCAGTGGTTGAGCGCGAGCTGGACGCACGTCACGGCCGAACCGCGGTCGCCGTAGCGGACGTTGCGCGCGCCGGGCTGGGCGCTCGCCGCCGAGGCGCCGATGCCGACCAGGAGGAGGGCGGCGGAGACGGTGGCCGCTCCCCTGCGCAGCGCCGCCTTGGTGTTCAGCTTCATGGTGCGTTTCCCAACTTCTCGTGCTTTTCGTGCTTATCGTGCTTTTCGAGCTGATCGTGCTTCGTGTGCGGTGTGGCAACCGTCGGGTTGCCGGTCCGACACGTCGTCAACCGTAGGCGCGTGGGAGGCCCTCGAATGCCGGACGGGACCGGGTCGGGGCCGTCCCACGGGTGTCTCAGGGCGCTGATCTGGGCGTTTCGAGGACGGCCGCAGAAATGTGGAGACGGCCCAACTTCCGTGGTCGGTGCGCCGCGGATCCGCGCAGGGCCCTTCCGGGAGGCGTCCGGGTGCCCTCGGAGGCCGCCGCGGCCGGTTGCTACGTGCCGAGGATCTGCGCGGTGGGCGTGAAGCGCGTCCTGTCCTCCGGGGCGACGATGTCGTCGAGGTCGGTGAAGTAGAACGACGGCGACGTGCCGGCCACCACGTCGAGGAGGAACCGGCTGCAGGGGACCGGGTGGGCCTCCCAGAAGGGGCCGCGCCCCTCGTTGAGGATGACGGTCCATTCCTCCGGCTCGACACCGGGCCGGACCAGCCAGTACAGGACGTGCCCCGCGCCCTCCACGTACCCCCAGGGCACCAGCCTGACGTCGCCCTCACCGAGTTCCGACGGCTTCTCCTCGCCCGCTTCCCAGAGTTCGGCGAGGATCTCCGCACGTTCCGCGGTCTGCGCGACCAGGTCGTACATCGCCTCCGGGCAGTCCGGTTCCAGCAGCCAGAGCGTCCCCCCGAAGAGGCCGCCGCCGTACGTCCGGACGAGCCGCTTGTAGTCGGCGGGCAGGGCGGTGCCCAGCGCCTCCTCCACGGCGGCCCACTCCACGTCGAGGCGGCCGCGGGGGGCGGGCGGCGGGCAGAGGCGTTCCAGCGGTTCGGTGTGGCGCAGGCTCCGGGCCGTCCGGAGGTCGGTCGGGAGGGCGCTGAACCGCGGCGGCGTCCTGCCGGCGTCCAGGACCACCGCGCGCATCCGGTCGCCGACCGCGGCGGGGGGAGTGTCCGACCACCATGAGGGGTGCTTGGTCCGGTCGAGGAAGCCGTCGTGCCCGTCCGCGTGGACGGTGATCCCCGTCGGGGTCACGACGGTGACGACCACGTCGTACTCGTGATGATCAGCAAGCATGGCCCCCACCCTGCACCATGGCGGGGACAGCAGGGCGCGCACCCTCGGTCCGCTCGTCCCGGGTCGGGTGGCCTGGCCCGGTCGTGCCCGGCCCGGTCGTGCCCGGTGCGGTCGTGCCCGGCCCGGCCGTGCTCAGGACGCGCAGTCCCGGCAGATGGGCTGACCGTTCTTGTCCTCACCGGCGAGTTGGGCACGGTGGTGGACCAGGAAGCAGGTCATGCAGGTGAACTCGTCCGCCTGCAGGGGCACGACCCGGACCGTGAGCTCCTCCCCGGAGAGGTCGGCGCCCGGGAGTTCGAGCCCTTCGACGGCCTCGGGCTCCACGTCGACGGCGGAACTCTGCTTGTCGTCGCGCTGGCTCTTCAGGGCCTCGATGCTGTCGTCGCTGCTCTCGTCGCCGGTGTCGCGCGGGGCGTCGTAGTCGGTTGCCAAGGTGTTCTCTTCTCCTCAAAGGTCGCATTGCGGCAGGCGGGCGGGCGGGCCCTTCCGGCCGGCCGGAGCGCGGGGTTCCGGCCGGGCGCGTGCTCGTGGACGATCCCGCCCGTGGCGCACCACCATCCCATTGTCGCGCCTGCTCGGCGTGCGAATGCTCCCCGTGCCACGGCCGCCCTGCGCGGGCCGGCCGCCGGGGCACTCCGCGTCGGCGGGGCGGCGGCGGGGGAGGGCGCTCCGGTGAGGCCGGCAGCTCCATTCGCGGCGCCACGGGCTCGCCGGTGACCTCGACCGTCAGCAGCGGCCCCGACACCCCGTCGGCCCGCAGTTCGTACCGGCCGGGCGCGCCGCCGCGGACCAGGTTCGAATAGTCACCGACGGGAGAACGCGGGCGACGGCGATGTCCGGCCGGGTGCACGCCGGGATCCGCACTGCGGCGCGGTGCGGATCCCGGACGGACGGAGCGGGAGAGCGGCCCCGGTCCGGGCGCCTCGTTACGGGAGGGTGATCGTGCCCGGCTTCGCGTTCAGGCCGTGCAGGCAGAGGGTGTACTTCTCGTCGCGCCGCTTGTAGGTGAAGTAGCCGTCGGCGTCGGGGTACTTCCGGCACACGGTCTCGCCGTCGACGGTGTCGTCCTCGCGGCTCACGACGCGGGCCTCGGCCCGCGCGTCGGAGCAGGGCACCACGATGACGTCGGGGTTCTTGTCGACGGCGCCGGGCACCAGGACCGGACTGTTGTTGTGGATGCAGTCGCCCGCCTTGGCGAACTCGGGATCGCCCTTCTCGATGAAGACGATCAGCGAGATCAGGATCACCGGGATGAGCACGCCCAGGATCGTGGGCCGCAGGTACACCGGCTTGCCGGGGTCCATCGGCGGGCGCGGAGCGCCGGGCACGGGCTCCGACAGCTTGTTGATCTTCAGCCGCTGCGGGATGTTGATCAGCATGATGATCGGGTTGACGATCATCGAGGGAATGCCCCACCAGCCCTGCCAGAGGCTGTCGGAGGTCATCTCGCGGTGCGTGGCGATGCCGCAGCTGCGGCAGAACGGCCCCTGGCGCTTCAGGTACTTCAGGATCACGATGAGGCCCAGGTGCCCGCGGATGGTCGCGTCCACGGCGGGGACGGAACCGCAGTACTGGCAGCCGAGCTGCCCCTCGCCGTAGCCGGGCAGCTCCGGGGCCGCGGCCTCGGGCGCGGCGGGTGCGCCGGCATCGGCGGGCTCAGCAGGCGCGGCGGGCTCAGCGGGCCCGGCGGGCTTGGTGAGTGCGACAGGTTCAGCGGGCTCGGCGCCGTGGGGCAGCTCGGCGGACTGAGTGGAAATGGTGAATCCCCCGTGACGATCAAGAGTGTGTGACTCCGCAACCTACCGCCGCTCGAACACCAGGACGGTCGATCGGGGCCCCCGCGGACGAAAGGTCGCCGAACCGTGATCACAAATCAGTCGATCGGTGCCGAAACTCCTCGGGTGCGAACCGGAACTCGCTGACCTGCGGCGATCGTGCGTTTCGGACGGCGGGCCGGGCGGCGACCGGCGCGGTCGGAGCGCGGGGCCGGTCGGCCGTACCGGATGCGGCGGGCTCACCGACGGAACATCCGGTCGGCTGACGCACCGTCCGGATGCAGTCTGAGAATCGGATGATCCATGAGACGGAGGCGAACTCCGGTGGGATGCTGTGACCTTGGTCCGACCACCGCACCGATCCGGGGGAGCCACCTGTGCCATTGTTCGGCAATCGCAAGAACCTTCCGAAGCCGCTCTGCGACGAACACGGCCCGTGCAAGGCACTGGCCGCGATCTCGGTCTTCGAGGTCCGGGACCGGCTCCGGCTCCTGGTCACCCCGACCCGCGGCCTGGGCCCCGACCCCATGGCCCGGCAGATCGACGACGAGCTGTCGGTCGTCCTGTGCGTGAACGGCGGGAAGCGGGGCGGGAAGACCGAGGCCCTGTCGATAGCCGAGCACGCCGCCGACCAGTGGAGCGTCAGCCGGGCGGAACTCTGGGAGCGGGCCTTCGCCAACCTGGCCACCGAGCAGCTCAACCGACAGTCGTTCAACGCGACCAACGGCGACGTCCTCTACGCCGTCAACGGGACCGGGGTGTGGCCCGGCGCCGCCCAGGCGCTGCGCCTGGAGACCGCCCTGGGCGTGGCCGAGCTGCCCTACGGCGCCCTGGTCACCCTGCCGACGAGCAACGCGTTCTGCGCGGCGCCCATCCGGACCGGCTCGTCACTGAACGCGATCCGGTTCATGATCGACGTGTCGAAGCAGCTCCAGATCAACGATCCGGCCCCGCTGACCTCGTCGATCTTCTGGTACCGGGACGGCTGGCTGGAGAACCTGAACGTCGGCGACAACGGCATGATGCGGCCGTCCGCCCGCTTCCGGGACATGGCGAACGGCCTCCCCGTCGGCTGAGCCCCGTCGGCTGGTCCTCGTCCGGCCGTCCACGTGGCGTGCCCTCTCGGCGCGCCCTCCTCCCGGTTGCCGCCGCCCGGCGCACGGCCCAGATTGGCAGGGACACCGCCCGCTCGGGCGCCCTCCTCGGCGCCGGGCCCGGCGGGTGGGCCGACAGGACGGCGTGGAGAGGTGCGGCGATGAGCACGGTGGAGGAGTCGATCGACGTGGACGTGCCCGTCCGCGTCGTCTACGACCAGTGGGCGACCTTCGAGGACTTCCCGAAGTTCATGGAGGGCGTGGAGCAGGTCAGGCAGCTGGACGACCGCCACGCCCACTGGCGGACCAGGATCGCCGGGCTGTCCCGGGAGTTCGACACCGAGATCGTCGAGCGGGTTCCCGACGAACGGGTCGCCTGGCGCACCACCGGCGAGAGCGTGAAGCACACCGGAACGGTCGACTTCGAACCGCTCGGCGCGAGCCGGACCCGGGTCCGGATGACCATGGTGTTCCAGCCCACCGGCCTGGCCGAGAAGGCCGCCGACAAGCTGGGGGTGCTCGGCGTCCAGGTCCGGGGCGACCTGCGCCGCTTCAAGCGGTTCATCGAGGACCTCTCGGCCGGGACCGGGTCGGGGCCGTCGCCGGAGGACGGCTGACCGCTGACGGCTGACGGCCGGCAGGTGGTGCCGGGGACGGGGTCCGCGCCCCTCCCCCGGCACCGCCCCCAAGCCTTCCCCCGGTCCCGCTGTCCGCCCGGGCGCCGACCGGGCGGACGGCGGTGCCCGCGCCGGGGTCCTCAGGCGCCGGTTCGCTCCCCCGTCTCCCCCGGCTCCCCCGCCCGCCGGGCCCGCTCCTGCCGGTAGGCCTGTGCCCGGGCGAGGTAGTCCTGGTGCTCCTGTTCCTGGTCCGGCGGCAGGTCCGGCTCGTCGGTGGTGGCGAAGAAGCGCACCAGGGCCTCGTTCGCGCTCACGGCGAGTGCTCCGGAGCGGGCGAACATGTCCGACTCGTAGCCGGCCACCGCCGCGTCGAGCCCGATCGCCGCGTCGGGCCCGGCCGCCGCGCCTTGGCCGACCGCCCGGCTGACGGCGTGCGCGAGCTCCGCGCCGTCCAGCATCGCGAGGTTGGCGCCGTGCCCGCCGAAGGGCGCCATCAGGTGGGCCGAGTCGCCGATCAGGGTGATCCCGGGGACGTGGTCCCAGGCGAGCGGGGCGGGCAGCGCGGAGAAGGACCTCGGCACGTAGTCGCCGTCGTTGCGGACGATCAGCGTGCGCATGGCGGCCGACCAGTGGCCGAACTCCCGCGCCAGGTGGGCGCGGATGCTCTCCCGGTCGGTGAGGTCGACGCCGGCCCCGACGTGCCAGTCCGGTGCGGCGCGGAACGCGAGGTAGCCGCGGACCACGCCGTCGCCGTTGCGCTGGAGGATCACGGCGCGGCCGTCGTTGTCGTTGGCGAACATGTGGCCGGCGCCGACGATCCCGGCGACGTCGGGGTGGCGGGAGTCGACGTCGTCGTAGCGGGCGTCCAGGAAGCAGACCCCGAGGTGCTGCGGGACGGCGGCGCTGACCAGGGGGCGGACCTTCGACCAGGCCCCGTCGGCGCCGATCACCAGGTCGGCCTCCACGGTGGTGCCGCCCGCGAACTCCAGGCGGTGCGCGCCGTGACCGAGCGGGGTCACGCGGACGAGCCGGTGGCCCCAGCGCACGGTGCCGGGCCGCAGGTGGTCGAAGAGCAGGCGGCGCAGCCGGCCGCGGTCGATCTCGGGCGCGGCCTCGTCGCCGGGGCGCGGGGTGAACTCCGCCAGCACCGTGCCGTGGTGGTCGCGGCGGGTCTTGGCCTGCCCCTCCGGCCGGGCCCGTGCCGTGAAGGCGTCGAGCAGCCCGGCGTCCGCGAGGGCGATCTGTCCGGAGTCGGCGTGCAGGTCGAGCGTGCCGCCGGGGTCGCGGGAGTCCACGGCGTCGTCGGCGTCGTACACGGTGACCTCGATGCCGTGTCCTTGCAGGACGCGGGCGCAGGTCAGGCCGGCGGGCCCGCCGCCGACTACGCAGATCCGGGGTGTGCTGTTCGTCATCGGGATCTTCCCCTCCGTCGGGTGGCGCGGTTCGCGAACGGGGTCGCGAACGGGTCGCGCATGGGTCACGGCGACACCCTTTGGGTGCAACCGCTAAAAAAGCGTAACAGCTCAACTTTATGATTCGATCCACGAACGCGATAGGGTGGCCCGGTGAGCGAGATGGGGCGCCGAGAGCGCAAGAAGGCAGCCACCCGCCAGTCCCTCGCGGACGCGGCACTGCGGCTGTTCACCGAACGGGGCTACGACGAGGTCGGGGTGCGGGAGATCGCCGACGCGGCCGACGTCTCGGTGACGACGCTCTTCAAGCACTTCCCCGACGGCAAGGAGGCCCTGGTCTTCGACCAGGACGTGGACCGCGAGGCGGCCCTGGTCGCGGCGGTCCGCGAGCGCCCCGCCGATCTGACCGTCCCGCAGGCCCTGCACCGGATGCTGCTCGGCGCACACTCCCGGACGGTCCACGCCGACCCCGGGTTCGACGACTTCCTCCGCCTGATCGACACCACCCCCGCGCTGCGCGAGTACGCCCGCCGGATGTGGCTGCGGCACGAGCACGCCCTGGCCGCCGCGATCGCCGACGACGCCGGACTGGCCGCAGACGACCCGGGCTGCCGGGCGCTGGCCCACTTCGCCCTGGAGGCGCCCGTCCTCGTCCGCGGCACGCAGGACCCCGACGCCGCCCTCGCCCGGGTCTTCGACCTGCTCGACAACGGCTGGCCCGGCACGCGCACCGGCTGACCCCGGCCGCCCGCCCGTCCGTCGGCACCGCCACGCCGGGGAACACCGCACTGTCCCGCACGGACCGGACCGTCCCGCACGGACCGCACCGTCCCGCACGGACCGCACCGTCCGGACGGCGCCCCGACGACACGCCGGACGGTTCCGGTGCGAACCCAATGACCCTCGCCCGTGCGACAGTTGCGCTCGGCCGAGAGGGTCGAGGGCCGCGGAGCCGACCACGGCCGCCCCGCGCATGAGGGAGAGCGATCGTGCCCGTCGTCCGAACCGCCGTGCTGCTCACCGAGTTTCCCGCCGGGCAGCCGCTCGACCTCCAGGGTGACGCCCCCTGGTACGTCTCCTGCCTCTTCAGCCCCACGCACGGACAGGCGGCGTACTGGCCCAAACAGACCGCCCACGACATGCCGTTCGACGGAGAGGCGTTCGACCGGGCCCTCTTCGAGGATCCGGCCCCCGACCCGTCCGACCGGGAGACGACGGTCCACAGGGTGATCCGCGCGATGGAGGACGACCGGAACACCGACTTCTCGCCCTTCGACGTGGTCGTCGTGGTGCTGGGCCTCCGGGACGGCTACCCGTCGAACGGCGGGTCGACCACCGCCACCTCCCGGCACCGCAGGCACCACGGCATCGTGACCCGGTCAGGCGACCGATTCGACTTCCTCGCCCACGAGTTGGGCCACGCCCTGGGCCTGACGCACTCCTTCGGCGATCCGGCCTTCAAGGATCCCGGGGAGGACTACGGGGGCTACGCGCACCCGTACTGCATCATGAGCGCGATGGCCTACGGCGGCATCGGCGGCCCGTTCATCCCCGCCACCCCCAGGGACGGCCGGCGCGAGCACTCCGCGCTCGGCCCCGGCCTGAACGCGACGACCGCGCCGGGCCGCGGCTGGATCCACGCGGACACCTACAACCCGGCCGCCGCCGGCCCCGCCGAGTTCACCCTGCGCCGCAGGCACTGGCTCGGCCGGGACACCCGGGTCGGCGTCCGCGCCGGCCGGTGTGCCGCGGCCCGTCCGTGCCCTCACGGGCAGGCGCGGTCCGGGTCTCCGCCGTCCGGGTCGCCGCGGTTTGGGTCGTCGCGGTCGAGGTAGGCGCGGTAGGCGGCTGCCACCCGGCCGAGGTAGCGCTGGGCGGCCGCGCGTTCCTGCGGGCTCATGCCGTCGGAGGCGTGCACGAGCGAGCCGAGCAGGGGCGCGAGTTCGCCCATGACGTGGTCGCGGCCGGCCCGGGTGACGTCGAGCACCTGGCGGCGGCCGTCGCGCGGGTGCGGCCCGCGGGTCATGTGGCCTTCGGCGACGAGGCGGTTGACGGACTGGGTGCCGGCGGCGCTGGTGACTCCGAGGCGTCGGGAGAGTTCGACCGGACCGATCGGTTCACCGGCGCCCTGCGCCATGACGACGTGCTCGACGGCTTCGACGTTCGTCAGCGGCATGCCGAGCCGCTCGGCGAGCGCCGCGCGGGCCAGCTGGGTGAGGGTCAGGACGTCCCGCAACACCTCCGACAGCTCGTCCCCCGCGGGTGCGCCGGCCGCCGCGGCCCGGCGGGTGGTACGGGAATCCGACTCCCCGTCGGCTCCGGATGCTGCGTGTTGCGCCATGTCGACAAGTCTGACACGGTAGAACTCGCTAAGTAACTTAACGATATGGCGTCACGATACAGAGGGCGAGCGACGTGTCCCTGCACCCCAGCCCCACACACCCCCCGGCCGGCCGGGGTGGCCCCGCCGGCCCGGCCGGCGACCGCCCGCACGCGCCCGGGCGGCCCCGCACCACGGCCTGGCTCGTCCTGTTGCTCACCCTCATCGGACTGGCCGCCGCCTTCGCACTCGGCCCCAACGGCGCCACCACGACCAGGACCACCGGGGCCGCACTGCCCGCCTCCGCCCAGTCGGCCCGCGTCGCGGAGATCCTCAGGACCTTCCCCACCGGCACGGCCGCCCCCGCGATCGTCGTCTACAGCAACGGCGACGGCAGCCCCCTCACCCCGGACCAGCAGACCGCCATCGCCGCACGCGCCCAAGCCCTGGCCCCACTGGGCCTGGTCCCCGGCGCGTCGAGGCCCGAGACCGTGCGGGACGAGGTCGCCACCGTCGCCGTCCTGCTCCCCACCGGGGCGGGCGACAGCGACAACAGCGCCACCGTGGAGCGGATCCGCCGCACCGCCTCCGAACACCTGCCGGCACCGCTGCGCGCCCAGGTGACCGGCGCGCCCGCGATCCGCGCCGACATCGGCAAGGTCTTCGCCGGGGCCGACACCGACCTGCTGATCGCCACCGCCTCCGTCGTCGCCGTCCTGCTGCTCGTCACCTACCGCAGCCCGCTGCTGTGGCTCGTCCCCCTGGCCGTCGTCGGCGCCGGCGACCGCCTGGCGAGCGTCCTCGTCGGCGTCCTCGCCCCGCACGCCGGCGTCCGGGTCGACGCCTCGGCCGCGGGCATCCTGTCCGTCCTGGTCTTCGGCGCCGGCACCGACTACGCCCTCCTGCTCGTCTCCCGCTACCGGGACGAGCTCCACCTCACCGACGACCGCTTCACCGCCATGGCCCGCGCCTGGCGCGGCACCGCCCCCGCCGTCCTGGCCAGCGGCACCACCGTCGTCCTGAGCCTGCTCACCCTGCTCGCCGCCGACCTCACCAACAACCGCGGCCTCGGCTTCGCCGGCGCCGTCGGCATCCTCACCGCGATGCTGTTCGGCCTCGTCGTCCTGCCCGCCGCCCTCGTCCTGCCCGGGCGCCGACTGTTCTGGCCGTTCGTCCCCAAGGTCGGGGAGCCCGTCACCGCCGACCGCCGCGGCCCGTGGTCACGCATCGGGCGGGCCGTCGCGGCCCGCCCCGCCCTGGTCGCCGTCGGCGGTACCGCCGTCCTGCTCCTGCTCGCCTCCGGCGCGCTCGGCCTGCGCACCGGGCTCGCCCAGGCCGACTCCTTCCGCAGCACCCCCGAAGCCGTCCTCGGCCAGCGCACCCTCGCCGCCGTCCGGCCCGCCGGAGCCGCCGCCCCGCTGACCCTCGTCTCCACGGCCGCCACGGGCGAGGCCGTCGCCGACGCGGCCCGCCTAGTCCCCGGCGTCGCCTCCGTCACGACCACCGCCCGCACCGATCGGTACGCCCGCGCCGACGTCGTCCTGACCGCGGCCCCCGGAACCGCCGACTCCGACCGCGCCGTCCGGGCCCTGCGGGACCGCGTGGCAGCCCTCCCCGGCGCCGACGCCGCGGTCGGCGGAGCGACCGCCGAGGCCTACGACACCGCGCAGGCCAACGCCCACGACACCCGCGTCGTCGTGCCGCTCGTCCTCACCATCGTCCTGCTCGTCCTCGTCGCCCTCCTGCGCGCCCTCGTCGCGCCCCTGCTGCTCGTCGCGACCGTCATCGCCTCCTACTTCGCCGCCCTCGGCGCGAGTTGGCTGCTGTTCCGCACCGTCTACGACTTCCCGGCCCTGGACACCAACGTCCCGCTGCTGTCCTTCCTGTTCCTCGTCGCCCTCGGCGTCGACTACAACATCTTCCTGATCGCCCGCACCCGCGAGGACACCGTCGCCGGCCACGACACCCGCACCGCCGTACGACGCGCCCTCGCCTCCACCGGCGGCGTCATCACCAGCGCCGGCATCCTGCTGGCCGCCGTGTTCGCCGTCCTCGGCGTCCTGCCGCTGATCACCCTCACCCAGATCGGGGTCATCGTCGGCATCGGCGTCCTCCTGGACACCCTGCTGGTGCGCACCGTCCTCGTCCCCGCGCTCGTCCTGCTCACCGGCCGGCACTTCTGGTGGCCCGGCCGGCCCGAGACGGCGGGCGGCAGGGGGAACGACGGCACGGACGGCGGCGCGACCGACGGCGCGGACGACGGCGACGGCGCCTCACCCGTCGGCGTCTGACGGGCGGGCGGAACACGGGCGCCCCGGTGGTACACGGCCCCTACGAGAACCCCTGCCACTCGACGGACGTGAAGTCGTCCGGACGCTCCTCCCGCAGGCGCAGGGAGCGGCTGTTCAGCAGCTCGAGCCCGTCGTGGAGACCGCCGCCGAACTCGTCCCGGATCCGTTGCAGTGCCTGGATCCGGCGGCCCTCCAGGATCAGGTAGTCGATCCGCGACCAACGGGGGTCGGTGCCGTCGCTCGGCTGCCTGAGGGCATCGACCTCCAGCCGCAGCCGCACCACGGCGGCGACGATCTCCCGGTCGGTGGGGGTCGGGCCCGCGGGCCCGGTGCCCCTGCGGGTGAGGTCGAGCGCCTCGCACAGGGCGGACCGCAGATCGTCGAGCTCGCGCCGGGCCGGGTCGCGCTCGGCACGGGTCCGGTCCGGGTCGGGGAAGGTACGGGCCGGGACGGCGGACGTACGGGCCGGGTCGGCAGAGGCACAGGCGGGGTCCGTGCGCCGCGGGTCCGGCGCGGTGTCAGGCATCGCGGTGGTCCTCGTGCGGGCGGGCCGCGCGGGTGCGCGGGTGCGAGAGTGCGACGCGGTGCCGCACCAGGTCGACGTCCAGGACCTCCGCCGTGATCCGCCGGCCGACCGCGACGGCCCCGCAGCAGTGGTCGGCCGCGCACGCCGCCGGTCCGGGGGCGCCGATCGTCGCGGTGAAGCCGCCGATGTCGACGGACGTGACACCGGAGCCGGCGATCCCGGTGACGGTGCCGGTCACGGTCCCGCCGCGGCGCAGCGTCCGCAGGAGGGCCCAGTCCCGGTCGCCCGGGGCCGGATCGGTGCGCCACCGGGCGCGCAGGACGCCGTCGGCGTCGGGCAGCACGGCAGTGAACAGCGGGCTGCGCTCGTCGACGTAGCAGGACAGCAGGGCGGCGGCCCGTGCGTCACGGGCCCGCGCGGCCAGCTCCGTGAACCCGCTCTCGTCGGCGACCGCGCCGGTGATCCGGCCGTCCCGGTCCTCCCGGACGAGTTCGACCAGGCCGTCGTCGGGGAGCGCGGCCAGGACCGCGGCGACGTCGGTGGACAGGTCCGGCCAGACCGCCAGTCGGGCCCGCGGGGCCAGCCGGGCCCGAACCTCGTCGATCCCGCCCTCGTCGAGCCGGTGCCAGCGGGAGTCGTTGAGGACGTGCATCTCCTCCAGGAGCGCCGCCTCGCGCGTCTCCACGCACCAGCGCACCCGGGCCCAGAAGTCGTCGTCGGCGGGGCGCTGTTCGCCCGGCTCGTCGAAGTCCCCCTCGTACGGGGAGGCGTCCACCGGTTCCGGGAACAGCCCCAGTGCGCGGGCCCGCGCCACCGCCCCGTCACAGGGCACGTTGCTGCCCACGTAGACGTACTGGTCCCAGCCGACGTGCACGGAGAAGGTGTCCTCGACCTCCAGGCTGCACCAGGCGCCGTTGTCGCGGAGCATGGCCCGCACCAGTTCCAGGCCGACCGGCACCGACACCGGCGCCCCGTCGTGGAAGCCGGTCAGGTCCGGCGGGAAGAGTCCCGCGAGACCGCCGCCGTCGACCGGCGGCTCCAGGCCGAAGTGCACGAAACCCGTCGCGACCTGAGGCTCACGGATCGAGAGCTGCCGCACGCCGCTGTCCTCGGCGAAGGCGGCGACGGCCGCGAGGTAGGCGGCCTCGACCGGTCCGTGGTCGCTGACCGACTCCTCCGCTCCGGTGTAGACGCCCCGCTCGTCGCGGTCCGCGGGGTCGTACTTGGTGACCCGGTAGACGTAGGGCAGCACGTCACGGCCCTTCGGCAGCCGGGCACCCGACGGCCTCAGCGACAGGGACGGCGGCCGTGGCGGCCCGGGGCGGTCGCACGAGGCCCGTGCGCGCGGTGCGGCGCGGGAGGGACCGCTGAGCGCGGGAGGAGGAGAGCATCAGGCCATCCTGCCGGACCCGGCGCCTCCGGCGCTCCCCGGTTTCCGGCGCTTCCCGGTTTCCGGCGCTCCCCGCTCCTCCAGCGGGCACCCGCCGGTGGAGGAGCGGACACGGTCGGTGAACGAACGGAACCCGACGGCGGGACCGGGATACGGGACCTGACGGGAGCTGTGGTCAGCTGAAATGACCGGGCGTCAATTCCGGTACAGATCATTTCGCCCGGAGCAGCCGCCCGTTGTTATCGTGCCGCTCCCTCGCACCCGGCGAGGCCACTCACGACTGGGGGCCCAGGTGGCCGGCAAGAGCAACACCGTCGACGTCAGCGTCAGCAACCGCGTGCTCAGGGTGGGCGACGACTCCTACCCGCTGAGGAACATCGCCCGCACCCGCATGCGCGAGGTGGTCCCGAACCGCTTCGCGCCCGTCAAGGGCTTCCTCGGCGGGGTCGTCGCCCTGCCGGTCGTCGTCCTGATCGCCAAGAACTTCAGCGACTCCTTCAGCGGCCTGGTGCTCGTCCTCGGCCTCGCCGTGCTCGTGGCCGTGCTCGTGAAGGGGCTGCGGGCGCCCGTCCTGCACCAGCTGGTCATCGAGACGTCCAGCTCGGCCGACACCGCCGTCGCGAGCCGGGACGCCGCCCAGGTCCGGCAGCTGTCGGACCTGATCAACGAGGCCATCGAGAACCCCCAGGCGGAGTTCCGGGTCACGGTGGAGAGCGTGCACATCGGGGACCGGATCACCCAGTACGGTGCCGGCAGCACCGGCAAGGTCGCGTAGCAGCGGCCTGCCGGGAACGCCGTCCCGCGCCGCCCCGCGCCGGGACCGTCCGGGGTGGCCCGGACCGTCCGACCGTCCGAGGTAGCCCGGACCGTCCGACCGTCCGGGGCTACCCGGGAAGGCCGCGGACGCCGGCGGGATCGGCCGGGTCGACGCCGGTCAGGTCACGGCTCGCGTCCCACAGCCGTGCCGCGACGGTGGTGTCGGCGAGGTGCTGCCACAGCCGTTCGCGCCGGGGTTCGCCGCGCAGGCCGAGGACCCGCGGTCCCCACAGCTGGCCCCCGCGCACGGCCGGGTCGAGCACCGCCCGGACCGCGGGCCACGCACCGGCGTGCTTGCCCTGGACGAGCAGGGCCGCGGGTGTCGCGCCCAGCCGTGCGCCGGCCGTCCGCACGTGGACCGGCGGCCGGGACGGGGTGAGGGAGTCCAGTGCGCCGCCGGGATGGACCACCACGCTCGCCACGGTGCTGCCGACGGCGCGCAGGCGGCGGTCGAGTTCGAGGCCGAAGTACATCTGGGCCAGCTTGGAACGCCCGTAGCTGCGCTTGGGCCGGTAGTCCCCGAGGGACTGCAGGTCGTCCAGGTCGAGCCGCTCGGACTTCGCCGCGAAACTGCCCGTGGTCACGACGCGGGCCGCCGGCGCGGCCGACAGCAGCGGCATCAGCCACCGGGTCAGCGCGAAGTGCCCGAGGTGGTTCGTGCCGAACATCAGCTCGTGGCCGTCCCCGGTCTCCTCGCGCGGCGGATCGTCGAGCGCGACGCCGGCGTTGTGGACCACCGCGTCGAGGCGTTCCACCTCCAGTGCTTCCGCGGCGGATCGCAGCGACGGGAGGTCGGCGAGGTCCAGCCGCGCGGCCCGCACCCGGGCGCCGACGACACGGGCGCGGATCGACGCCACGGCGTCCGCGGCCTTCGCGGGGTTCCGGCTCCCCAGGACGACGGTCGCCCCGGTCGACGACAACTGCTCCGCGACGAAGTACCCGATGCCGGCGTTGCCGCCGGTGACCAGGAAGACGCTGCCGTCGGCCCGCGGCAGGCGCCGGACGTTCCAGGGCGGGGAGAAGGGTGCCGGCGTGGGTGCGGGTGCGGCTGCGGACGACATGCTGATCGGGACTCCCTTGCTGGTGACAGCGGCCACGGCGGTTCGCCGGACGGCTCGGCACCCACGGTTCCGGCGGCCACCGGCATGCCGCCGACAGACCGCTGTCGGCCCTGTCGAACGGCTGTCAGCGCTCCGGCCCCGGCGGCGGCGCCGGGGCCGCCACGACGGCGCTCCGGTCGGAAAGTGCCGTCCCGGGTGGCATGCTCCGGTCGGAAAGTGCCGTCCCGGGTGGCATGCTCCGGCCGGAAAGTGCCGTCCCGGGTGGCATGCTCCGGCCGGACCGGGGCAGCCGACAGCCGTACCACGAAGACGGAACCCCGTTCGACGAGGAGGCAGTTGTGACCAGCGGACTGTGGGGCTACGGCAACGCCGAGGGCTACACCCCGGGCACGGACCTGACGGGCTACCGGGTCGAGGCCGAGGACGGCCACATCGGCAAGGTCGACCGGCACACCGCGGAGGTCGACTCCGCGCACATCGTGGTCGACACCGGCCCGTGGATCTTCGGCCGCGAGGTGCTGCTCCCGGCCGGCACGATCCGGCGCGTGGACAGCGAGGAGCGGACGGTGTGGGTGAACCGGACGAAGGACGAGGTGAAGAACTCGCCCGAGTACGTCCGGGAACGGCACACCGACGACCCCGACTACCAGCGGGCGATCGGCAGCTACTACGGCGGGATCTACTGACCCCGCCGCCCGCGCACCCCGCGTACCGCACCGGGCCCCGACCACACAGTCGGGGCCCGGTGCCGTACGCCGTCGGGCCCGCGGCCCGCCGCCCGTGGCCCGCACCGCCGGAGGGCGGGCCGCCGCGACGGCGCGCGACCGCGCAACCCGCTGCCGCGTACGGTTCGTCCACGGCGCGTTGTCCTGGACGGCGCGCGACCGGTCCGGCCCCGCGCCCCTAGATTCACCGGAACCCCACGACCGGCGACCTCCGGGAGCGACACACGTGAACTGGCTGATCCATGACTACCGCGAGGACGACCTGGCCGCCGTCGTCCACCTGATCGACAGCACCGCAGGCCTCGGACAGGAGTCCGTGTTCTCGCTCGCCGAGTGCATCGCCGCGCTGACCGCGCGCCAGCCCGCCGTCGTCGCCGTGCACGACGGCACACCGATCGGGGCGGCGCTCGCCCAGGTCGCGGGGGCGGGCGAGCGGGCGTGGGTGATGCGGGTCGCGATCGCGCCGGCCTGGCGCGGGCGCGGGCTGGCCAGCGCACTGCTGCGCGAACTGGAGCGGCGGCTGGTCGAGGCCCGCGTGCGGCGGATCGCCTACGTGCTGCCGGAGGAGGAACTGCTCGGCGAGGGGCTGCGCAACGCCGGCTACCAACGACGGCCCGCCGCCGCGTACTTCGAGAAGACCGAGCCCGCCGCCGGCCCCCTGGCCGGCACCCTCGACGAACTCGGCGGGCGCGTCCTGAGCGGAGACCTGTGGGACCAGGTCGCCGGGATGACCGCCGAGAAGGAACTGATCGAACGGCGGATCGTGCTGCCGCTCGCGGAACCCGAGCGCGCGGCCCGGCACGGCGTACGGCCACCGCGCGCGATCACCCTGTTCGGGCCGCCCGGCACCGGCAAGACCACCTTCGCCCGGGCCATCGCCTCCCGCCTGGGCTGGCCGTTCGTCGAACTGCTGCCGTCCCGCCTCGCCGACGAGGGCAACCTCGCCGCCGCGCTGCGCAGCGCGTTCGCGCGGATCGGCGAGCTGGAGCGGGTCCTGGTCTTCATCGACGAGGTGGAGGAGATCGCCCCCGTCCGCGGCGAAGCGGGCCCGACGGGGGCGATGCACGGGGTGACCAACGAGCTGCTCAAGCTGATCCCCGGCTTCCGCGAGCGGGACGGCCGGCTGCTGGTCTGCGCGACCAACTCCGTCCGCTCGCTCGACCCGGCGTTCCTGCGCACCGGCCGGTTCGACTACGTCATCCCGATCGGCACCCCCGACCCGGACGCCCGCGCCGCGATCTGGTCGCGCCACGCGCTCGCCACCGACCGCCTCGACGTGGACGTCCCGGCGCTGGTCGCCGCGAGCGAGCGCTTCTCCCCCGCCGACATCGAGCACGCCGCGCGGCTGGCGGCGCAGACCGCGTTCGAGCGCGACGACGCCGTGCCCGGGGCGACCACCGCGGACCACCTCGCCGCGATCGGCGCCAGCCGCCCGACGGTGACGGCCGCCATGGTCGAGGCGTTCCGCGCCGACATCGGCTCCCACGCCCGGTTGTGACGGCACGGCGTCCGGACCCGGACGCCCGTCGGTCCGGCCGGCCGGCGGCCCGGCTGCCCGGCGGCCCGGCTGGATCACGGCACGCGCAACCGCTCCGGCGCCGACCGCCCCCGTCGGTGCCGGACCCCCCGACGGTGCCGACCGACCCCGACGGTGCCGGGCCCTCCGTCCGTGCCAGGCCCTCCGGCGGCGGGGCAGCGCGAGCGCGGTCAGCCGCGGTCGTGCCGGCCGGCCCACACGCTGGGGGTCCGCTGCGCCCAGGGGGCGGCCTGTTCCAGCTGTCCGGCGAGGCGGAAGAGGACGTCCTCCCGCCCGTACCCGGCGGCGAACTGGATGCCGACCGGCAGTCCGGTGGCGGGGTCGGTCTCCAGCGGAACGGACATGGCGGGGGTGCCCGCGACGTTGAACGGGGCGGTGAAGGGCGAGCGGTGGAAGACCTGGCGGAGCCAGCCGAGGCCGTCGGCCTCCTCGGCACCGTCGGCGTACGTGCCCAGGGGCACGGGCAGTTCGGGCAGGGTCGGGGTGAGCAGCAGGTCGTGGTCGGTGAAGTACCGGCCGAGCGCGCGGGCGACGCCGTTGCGCGTCGCGAGCGCGTGGACGAACTCGGCCCCGCTGACGCGCCGTCCGTAGGCGTAGGCGGCCAGTGCCTCGGGTTCGAGGGTGGTGGAGTCGACGGGCCGTCCGAAAGCCGCGGCGAAGCCGTCGATCCACGTCACCAGGTTGGTGGTCCACAGGCGCGCGTTGGCCAGGACGAAGTCCTCCCAGCTGACGCCGAGGTCGACCCGGACCTCCTCGACCCGGTGCCCGAGGGACTCGACGAGCCGCGCGGAGCGGAGGGTGGCGTCGATGATCGTGCCGTCCACGGTCCGGCCGCCCCAGGGCCGGGTGAGGAGCCCGATCCTGAGGGTGCCCGGGGAGCGGGTGACCTCCTGCGCGTAGGGCCGTTCCGGCCGCCCGGCGGCGTAGGGGTCGCCGGCCTCGGGGCCGTGGACGAGGTCCAGCAGCGCGGCACTGTCGCGGACCGAACGGCTGAGGGCGCCGTGGACGGCGAGCCCGTTGAAGACCTCGTCCGCGTCGGGGCCCATGGAGATCCGGCCGCGGGTCGGCTTCAGCCCGAACAGGCCGTTGGCGGCGGCCGGGACGCGGATGGAACCGGCCGCGTCGGTGGCGTGGGCGAGCGGGACGATGCCGGCGGCGACGGCGGCTCCGGAGCCGCCGCTGGAGCCGCCGGGGCTCCGGGTCGGGTCCCAGGGGTTGCGGGTGGCGCCGTACAGGACGCCTTCCGTGGTGGTGCTGTAGGCGAACTCGGGGGTCGCCGTGCGTCCGAGCGTCACCAGCCCGGCGCAGCGGAAACGCGCCATGAGCGAGGAGTCGGACGTGGCGACGTTTCCGGCGGCGAGCCGGCTGCCCAGCTCGGTCCGCTGTCCGGCCATCGCGACGGCGAGGTCCTTGATCAGGAACGGCACGCCGGCCAGTGGTGTGCTGCCCGGGGCCGGCGCGTCCTGTGCGGGCCAGGTCTCGACGACGGCGTTGATCTGCGGGTTCACGGCCTCGGACGCCAGCCGGGCGGTGGAGGCGAGTTCCGCGGGCGTCACTTCGCCGCGGGCGACCAGTTCGGCCAGGCCGACGCCGTCGTGGGTCACGTACTCGGAGAGCTTCATCTTCGTCCGTTCGGGAGGTCGGGAGGCCGGGAGGCCGGGAGGCCGGGACGACCGGCACGGGCCGTCGATACCGAACGGTCTCGCATGAGACCGATCGGTATCGTTCGGGACTGGGCGGTACCGTAGCATTGCGGGCGGGCGGTGCGCCGCCCCACCGGACACACCCGACGGACCGATGGAGAGCGGGATGGTGAGCACCGAGAGAGCCGGCCGGCAGAGCCGGGTGGCCAAACTGCCGCCCCGGGAACGGATCCTCGACGCGGCGGAGGAACTCTTCTCACGCGAGGGGATCAAGGCGGTCGGCGTCCAGGCGATCGCCGACCGGGCCGAGACCACCAAAATGGCGCTGTACCGCCATTTCGCGACCAAGGACGCGCTGGTCGAGGAATGGCTCCGGATCGTCGCGGCCGACTACACCGCCGCCTTCGACCGGCTGGAGACCGCGCACCCCGACGACCCCCGGGCCCAGATCCTGGGAATGGCCCGCTTCATCGCCGACGGCCTCCCCGCGATCTCCCACCGCGGCTGCCCGTTCATCAACTCCATCGCCGAACTGCCCGACCGCGACCACCCGGCGCGTCAGCTGATCGAAGCCCACAAGGCCGGCCAGGCACGCCGGCTCACCGACCAGTGCGCCCGCGCCCGACTGACCGACCCGGACGAGGCCGCCGCCGAGATCACCTTCCTCCTCGAAGGAGCCCAGGTGAGCGCCCAGAACGGCAGCATCGACCACGCGGGCGAGCGGCTGATGCGGATCGTCGAGGCCGTGCTCGACCGCCGCTCGGCCGCAGGCTCCGCGCCGTGACGGGAGTGACTGGCCTGACGGGCCTGACGGAGCACCGTGGTTCGCGAGTGGGGCACGACGGTCTGCGACTCCGGGCCGGCCGCACCCACCCCCTGCTCGCCGGGCACATGGAGATCGACGGATGCCGGACCCTGCACCCCGGCCGGGACCCGGGCGACCACTCCATGTGCCACCACGGCGAACGAACCTGGAACCAGGTCCACGCGGTCACCCTGGAACCGTGCGACACCACCACCCTGCTGCGCCGGACCATCCCCGCAGAAGCAGAGGAACCCGAACAGGCCGAAGCCTGACAACACCCCCGGACCGTGCAGCGCGACGGCGGGGCGGTCGCCACCCCACGCGGACGGCCCGGCCTCGCACCCGCCGGCCGGAACGCCCCGACGGGCGCCGGCCGGTCCTTCAGACCCTGTCGAGGGTCCCACCGAGGTAGCCGACGAGGTGGTCCGGGTGCAGGACGATGTCGACCAGGACGGCGACCGGCAGGACGAGGTGGATGTAGAGGGCTCCCGTCAGCACGCACCGCACCAGGCGAACTCCGGGGCGGGGCACGGACGCCGCGGCCCGCCGGTGGTGCGCGTTCCAGCGCCCGATCGCGAGGCCGAGACCGAGGCCGACCAGCCCGCCGACCGCGACCAGGACCCCGAGCGCGGCCGCGACGCCGCGCAGGTCGCCCCTGAAGTGGGACAGCAGCCACAGGTCCAGCGCCAGGGTGAGTGCGCCGTACGAGCACGCCTGGACGAGGTCACTGTCCGCGGCCTGCGCCACCCGCCGCATCCACGGCATCCACCGATTCCCCCGCATGCGTCCAGGATGTGGCTGATCCGGCCCGGACGGAACGGCCCTGACTGATCGTCACTCCATCGCAACCCCGGCCCGCACCGGCACCCCGACGTGCCGGGCCGGGCCACGGCGCGCCGGGACGACCGACGACGGAATGTCGGTGCCGCCCGATAGCGTCGGGGCGAGGTAGCGACAGGTGGGCGGCGACCCGCAGGAGGAGGACGACGATGGCGACCTTCACGCTCGTTCCCGGCGCCGACGGCCGGGCCTGGTTCTGGCACCGGCTGGTGCCCGAACTCCGCTCCCGGGGGCACGACGTGGTCACGATGGACCTGCCGGGCGACGATTCCGCGGGGCTGGAGGAGATCGCGCAAGCCGTCGTCTCGGCGGTGGAGCGGAGCGGCGGCCCCGCCGAGCCGCTGGTGCTGGTGGCGCAGTCACTCGCGGGCTTCTCGGCGCCGCTGGTGTGCGGGCGGCTGCCGGTGCCCGTCGCCGAGCTGGTGCTGCTCAACGCCATGGTCCCGGCGCCCGGAGAGACCGCCGGACAGTGGTGGGAGAACACCGGGCAGGCCGCGGCCCGGTCCGACCACGCGGCCGCCACCGGGCGCGGCCCCGACCCCGAGTTCGACCTGCGGACCGACTTCTTCCACGACGTCCCGGCCGAGGTGACGGAGGAGGCGCTCTCCGTCGGCGGCGCGCCGCCGCCCTCCGCGCTGTTCGCGCAGCCGTGGCCGCTCACGCACTGGCCCGAGGTGCCGACCCGGTTCCTCCAGGGGCGGGACGACCGCTTCTTCCCGCTGGAGTTCCAGCGCAGGATCGTCCGTGAACGGCTGGGTCTGGAGGTCGAGGAGATCCCCGGCGGTCACCTCGCCGCCCTCAGCCGCCCCCGGGAACTGGCGGACGCACTACTGCGCACGGAGCCCGCGTAGGCACCGGGCCGGCGCGGGGGCGGGCGCGGGGGCGGGGCTCCCCGCCCTGCCGGCCGCTGAGGTCCTGTTCGCGGGTCCGGCCACGTCCTGCTCCCCGGGTCCGGCCACGTCCCGGGTCCGGTCGAGGTGTTGCCGGGACCGAGCAGACGACCGGTGCGGATCGTGCCGTGCCCTGTCGGCGCGGGGCGGGCGGATCGCCGCCACCACCGCACGCACGTCGAACGGACCGCCCGCCCGGCCGCGCGGACCCCGTCCACGGAACGCCCCCGGACGACGCCCGGCACACCGGATCGCCCTCCCCGCCCCTGACCGCGCCTCAGCACACCCCCGCGAGGAGGGGGTGCACGCGGTGGCGCGCGCGGGGGTTGAGAGGATCGGGCCATGGAGTTCGACGATCCGGCCGCCATGCGCCGGCTGTGCGTGGAGCGGCTCGGCCCGGAGGCCGGGCGGCAGTTCGCGGCGATGGCCCGACGCGGCTTCCGGCTGGTCGCGGCCTCGGAGGAGGCACCCGCCGCGGGCCGGTCACGGCTCGGCGGGGCCGCGCTGCTCGAACCGGGCACTCCCTGGCCGACGCTGGACGGTGTCCCGCTGTCCCTGCACGCCGTGCTCGACACCGATGCGCTGGTGACCTGGCTCGGTGAGCAACTGCCCGTCCGGCCCGGCCTGCTGAACTTCTTCTACCTCGACCCCGACGTGCCGTACGAGCAGTACAGCGAACTGGACTCCTACAGCCCCGACGCATGGCGGGTCATCCCCGCCGATCCCGCCCGGGCGCTCCCGACGACCGCCCCCGAGCCCGCCCACCGCTACCCGCCGCGGCCCGTCCACGCGGTCGAGGTGACGATGCTCCCGGACGGCTGGGACGTCCAGGACGACGACCTCGCCTACGACCGGGAGCGCCACTGGGGCGCGGCCGCGCTCGTCCTCGACGCCATGGACGACGTCGACGGGAACACCGCCGGCCACCACTGCGCCTTCGGCTGGCCGGACACCTCGTACACGATGGCGGTGACCACCCGCGACGACGACGGGCCCGCCGTCCACCTGCTCCAACTCGCCGAGGACACCGACCTCGGCTGGGGATGGGGCGACGCCGGAACGATGTACTTCACCATCCCCGCCGGCGCGTTCGCGGCAGGCGACTTCAGCCGGGCCCGGGCCGCCGGCCAGTGCTGCTGACACGGCCCGGGCGCCCTGCACTGTCAAGCAGGAGCTGACGGGGCCTGCGTCGGTCCGGTCCGTGGAGGGATCCAGCGTGTCGGTCGGCACAGGCTGACGTCCTGCGGGCACACCTGCGCCCGGGCGGACGGGGGCTTCGCGGGCGGGGCCGGCGCGTCGGACGCCGGGGAGACGTAGGAGTACTCGACGATCGTGAGTTCCCGGCCGTCGCCGAAGTCCACCGCCCGCTGGTGCGGCGCCCCGAAGACGTGGTCGTCGTCGCCCTTGATCACGACCTTCCCCGCGTCGCCGGGGAAGACGGTGAAGATCGCCCGCCCCGCGAGCCACATCGGGAACTGCCATCCCGCCATGTCGTCCAGCGAGACACCGAAGACGGCCCAGCCGCCGCCGTCGACGTTCCCGATCACGGCCAGACACGTCACGTCGTCGCCCCCCAGCCACACCAGGGCGGCGCTGGTGTGCCCGACCGCGTCGTCGAGCACGATCATGTTCGTCAGGGCGGGAGCCGGGCAGCCCTCCGGGATCATGTGATCCCCGGTCAGCGCGTCCACGATCCACCGCGCCGACGTCGGCGCCGACGCCGACAACACCACCCCGCCCCCGGCCGCTGCCGGCCGCACGGTGACGGTGGGCGCGGGCCGCGCCCAGTGGCCCCAGTCGATTACGTCACCACCGCCCTGCCCCGCGCAGGCCGCGGCCCCCAGGGCCAGCACCGCCACCGCTGCCACCGCACGTGCCGTCGTCCGCGTTCTTCGTGTCGTCCCCGTCGTCCCCGTGGTCCGTCTCACCGTGTCTCCCCGTGTCTCACCCGCGTCGCCCCGCGCCGCGTCTCCCTCGCATGGTTCCCGCTATGACGGTCAGGAAGCGTCCGCGAACGGCAACAGCACTGTGCCGAAGGCGACTTGACCGCAAATGGTCCTGCGAATCCCGGAACGGCCCCGGGCATGGGCGCAGCCGACCCGGAATCCCGGGTGCACCCCGGCGGACGGGTGTCGCGACGGGACGGGCAGGGCTACCGTGGTGGCACGGCGTGGGACGACGAGGGGGGGATCGTTGTGCTGGACGGGGCGATGGCCGCGCTGGCCGCGGCAGTGGGTTCGGGTGTCGTGCAGGCCGCCGGGACGGATGCCTGGCTGGCGTTCAGGAACCGGCTGGCCCGGCTGTTGAGCCGCGCCGACCGGCAGCGGGAGAGCACCCAGCTGGAACGGCTGGACCGGACCGCGACCGAACTGTCGGCGGCCGGGCCGGAGGGCGACGGGGGCGAGGAACGCGCCGGGGCGGAGCGCGCCAGGCACGGCGCGGCCTGGCGGGCCCGTGTCGAGGACCTCCTGGAGGAGTTGGATCCGGACGAGCGGGCCGCGGTCGCGGCGGAGCTCCGCGTGCTGCTCGACGAGGCCGCGGAGGCGTCGCGCTCCGGCGGCGGGGGCGTGTCGCGGAACCTGTTCCTCGGACCAACGGCGGTCCAGAACGGCGACGGCAACGTCCAGGTGAACCGGTTCGGCTCCCGCCCGTGACCGGGAGCGGGCCCGCCGGGGGTGACGGTCCGCGCGGTGACGATCCCCGCGGGGACAGCCAACGCGGGGACGGCCGCCGCGGGGACGCCTTCCGCGGCCCCGCCGGGGTGCAGCGCGGCAGCGGGAACCTCCAGATCAACTTCCACGAGCACCGCGCGGGCATCATCTCCGCCTGCGCGGTCGCCCTGGTGTGCGTGGCCACCGTGATCGCCGTCCGGGTGGGCAGCAGCCCGGGCACCGGCGCCGCCGGCCCGACCACCGGGAACCCGACGGCCGGGAGTCCCGCCACGGGCCCGGCGTCGGCCCCGGGCGCAGCACTTCCCGGCACCGCCGGTGCGGACCCGTCGGTGCTCACCGGGCGGCTGGTCAACGACGGCAGCGGGCTGTGCCTTCGGGCGCCCGGCACCGACGACGGCCTCGTGCCCGTGCAGGACGCCTGCACCGGCGACACCGACCGGACCTGGACACTGGCCCCGCAGAACGCCACCGCCCGCACTGCCCGCACTGTGCGCAACGCGTCCAGCGGCCGGTGCGTGACCGCGACCGGCCCGGACAACTTCGCCCCCACCCGCCAACTCGCCTGCACCGCGAACTCCGACGGGCAGCACTGGGAACTGCTGTGGGGAACGGGCGACCGGGCCGGGCACTTCATGCTGCGCGGCACCGGCAGCAGCCCGGGCGGCACCAAGTGCCTGGTGGTGCAGGGCGGCACGCCGGCCCGGCCCGCGGTGCAGGCGCCCTGCGGCGAGGAGTACGACGACCAGTGGTGGCACCTCACCACCTGAGGGCCATGAGGGCCTGCAGAGCCGTCCCGGACAAAGCAGGTGAGCTGCGGCGCGGGACTCGGTACGGTCCCGCGAGTGAAGCAGTTGAACCCGGTGTGCCATACCCACGGGCCCGGAATCGAGCCCGCCTCGCTGATCGGCCGTCGGCTGGTCCGCCTCGTCGCCTCCTGGCACGTGTACGAGGGCAGGAGGGACGACGTCCCGGTCGACCTCTGGCTGATCGACGATCACGAGGTGGCCACCCATGTCATGAGCGGAACGGACTGGTGCCTCGTCGTCGAGGCGTCCGAGCCGTACGAGGGCTACGACATGGGTGACTGGGGGCGGATCGACGTGCGGCCGACCAAGGAGGAGACCCCGTTCGCCCGCCACCTCGGGGAGACCGTCCTCGGCGCCTGGGAGGAGTGGGAGCCGATGACCGGCCGCATGGTGCTTGAGCTGGACTTCCCCTCGGGCGGCGTCCGCTGCGAGAGCTGGAGCGGTGATCTCCGCATCCGGGCCGTGGACCGCCCGGCGGGTCCGATCGTGCCGATGACCTGACCTCACCGGGACCGCTTCCCCTCCGGCGTCCGCGAGTTCCACGGGGACGTCCCCCGCGTCGAACCCGGTGACCTTCACCGTTCTCACGGGCCGCGGCCGGAGCTGGTTGATCGAGGACTGCGGGCAACGGTCAGGGGGTGGCTCGGACATGGAGGTGAGCCTGGTCGGGCGTCGGCCGACGTGGTTCCGACGCTCGTGACCGGGTTCCGACCGATCAGTACGTCACGACTCGGCGTCGCTGGCCGTCACTTGTGCACCTCGGTCGGCCGCTTGAGCGTTGGTCGCGCCGGGCGGTCAGTAGCTCCAGCTGTAGAGGCCGCCCCCCGTGCGCACCGCAGACACCGCGAGCCGGGCCACCCCCTGCAGGACCGCCGGCAGGTCATCGTCGGTCATGTCGTCCCCGTCGGCGGACCTGAGTCGTGTGGTCCAGCGGCCTGCCAGCTCCTCCAGATCGGCGGCGCCGGCGTTGGCCAACGCCCGGGTCAGCCGCTGCGGCAGCGCGAACACCTCAATACCGTCGTTCACGGGGGTGGCGACCCACTCCGGCCATGACCACCGGAGAAGCCGCTCAAGTGGCGGAGCCTCGGCCGACGGCTCCTCGAAGTACATGTCCCACTCGGCGATGGCAGTGTCCGGCTCGATGAAACGGCAGGTCACAGACTCAAAGGCTCGTCCGGGTCCCTGCAGGCGCGTCGCAGCGGCACTCTCGTCGTCGGGAGCGAGGAAGAACACGATGTCGTGGGCCATCCCAGCATGATGGCAGCCGCCGGATCGGTGCTGGCGGCGGACATCTCGACGGGTCACGGCAGGCCGCACCCTCGGCCGGCCGAACCAGCCGCTCCCGGGCCGACTGAAGCGCTCGGTCCCGTCTCGGTCACGGCGCTGCCACCGGGCCCGGTGCTACAGCTCGACGTCCATCCAGGCGATGTCGTTGAGTTCGACGTCGAGGCCGGTGGCGCGGCGGCCGCCGTCCTTGAAGTAGTGCTCGCCGAGGGCCTGGGCGAGGATCGCCTCCTGCTGGGCCCGGGGGGCGCCGGCGTCGCGGGCCGCGTAGAGGCGCTGGGCGACCGCGCCGGGCATCTTCTGGGTGATCATGCGTTCGCGCGGGTCGTCGGTGGAGCCGCCGGCGGCGCTGTAGCCGAAGGTCGCCTGGACCTGCAGCATGAAGCCGTTCCGCTCGGCGTCGCGGCGCACCCGCTGCCGCACCCGCGGCTGCCAGGCGGCCCGGACCGCCCGCTCGACCCTGGCCGCGTTGGCCTTCGTCATCGGGATGTCACCGGTCAGCTCGCCCTCGGCCACGGCCTTGAGGGCGTGCGCCCAGCGCTGCGCGGTGCGCACCGAGACGCCGGCGGCCTCGGCGAGGCGCCTGGTGTCATTCCTGGCGACCTTGTCCAGGCAGGAAGCGCACCCGGGTGTTGAGGTGCACCGGGATGGGGCGGGTGCGCTCGGCGCGCTCCAGGCCCTCGTCGATCTCCCCCACGGGGCATCGTTCCTTCCTCGCCCCCGCCGGGGCGGACTCTCGTCATGGGGGCGGCGGTCACTCGTCGGCGGAGACGACCCCGCCGGCCTTGATGTGCCGGGCCGGGTTGGCGCCGTCGGCGATCAGTTCGGCGATCTCGGCCATCGGGCGGGAGCCCTCGAACTTCACCAGGCCGGGGCTGACGCCGAGGCGCAGCGCGGTGGTGAGGGTGCCGTCGGGGGTGGTGAGGACGTCCGGGGCGTCGGGGCCGGGGGAGGCGTAGACGGCGCAGTCGGAGAGGACGGCGATGGCGTGCAGCCCGGTGTCGGCGGCCGTCCTGCGGAGCTTGCGGTGGAGGTTGACGGTGGCGGTGTCGATGACCAGGGCGCGCATCAGCGGGTCCCAGGTGGGGCGTTCCAGGGCGGGCCAGCGCTCGCCGGGCTTGTAGCCGTGGCCGCGGGGGCGCTCGCGCAGCTTGCCGATGGTGCCCTTGGCGGTGGCCTTGATGGCGGTGAGCACGGCGAGTTCGGCCGGGTCGCCGGTGGCCTTGACGGCGGCCATGGCGTCGAGGAACGCGAACGGGTCGGTGTCGGCCAGGTCGAGCGGGACGCCGAGGGCGGCCATCGTGTCGACGTAGGCCCGACGCAGGTGCTTGTGCCACGGATCGAGGTACGGGCCGTGTTCGTGGCGCAGCCAGCCTTCCGACGGGCGGACCGGGCCGCCGAGTTCGAGGGCGTAGGCGACCTTGACGGTGGTGTACCAGGCGGGGCCGGTCGGCCGGGAGCCGTCCGGGGTGAAGGGGCTGGGGAGCAGCGGGTCGGTGTCGATGTGGGAGAGGTCGACCAGCCAGGAGCCGGGGATCTTCTTGTCGAAGGCGGGGTCGCGTTCGTGTACGGGTTCGGACAGCGGCAGGGTGAGGCGGCCGGCGGCGGCGAGGAACGCCATGTTGACGTCGAGGCCGACCGCGTACGGCGCCGCCGCCTCGCGGTCGGTGAGCGGGCGGTGCCAGTCCCATGCCTCGGTCACCAGTTCCCCGCCGGGCTCCCGGCCCTGGGCGAGCGGGTGCACGTCCGGCACTTCCGGTGGCGCCGGGTCGAACGCCCTCGTGCGGGAGCCCTCGACCGGCCCGGAGGTCCAGCCGCCCTCGGTGCGCACCGCGCGGGTGGGCGGGCGCAGCGCGGTGACCAGTTCCAGGCCGGAGACGGCGGTGGAGCCGCGCGGGGTGAGGACGCGGGTGGCGTAGGTGCCGAGGAGGCGGGCCAGGTCCGGGGCGTCGAGGCCGTCGGGGAGCTGCCAGCCGCCGGAGGTGAGGGCGCCCCAGGCGGGGACGCACAGCTGCACGCACTGGCGGCGGCCGTCCTCGGGGGTGCGGTAGATCCGCGCCCACGGGCCGAGGCCGCGCTGGGTCAGCAGCCAGCCGGCCTTCTCGATCTGCTTGACGGCCTTGTGGGTCTTCGGGAGCCGGCCGAGGCGCGGCACGTACTCCTTCTTCTCGTCGCGCCCCAGCGGGGGCAGGCCGAGTTCGGCGAGCGCGGCGTCGGTGAGGACCACCAGGGCGTCGCCGTCCTTGCCGTGGCGGTGCAGGCGGGGCGAGCCGAGCCCGGTCTCCAGCGCCCACTCCACGACGTCGGCGAGGGTGCGCCCGGCCGGGGCGGTGGCGGCCTCGCCGCCGTCGGCGAGGTAGGCGACCAAGGCCTTCCCGGACGGGGCGACGTCGAGCACGGCGAGCGGACCGGCGGGGAACCGCGCGGCCGCGGCGGCCTCCCAGTCGGACGGGGCGTCGGTCCTGGCCGGAGCCTTCGACGCCGCCGGCGAGGCCTTGCGCGCCCGCGACGGCGTGGCACCCGGGCGCGAGGGGGCCGCGCGGCGCGGCGCGGCTGCGGGGGCAGCGGACGGGGTGGCCTGGCGGGGCGCAGCGACTGAAGCGACCGAAGCGACCGGCCTTGCGGGAACCCCTGACGCGGCCGGGGACTCGGCCGGGGCTGGAGCCGGGGTTGGCGCTGCGGCTGGGGCCGGAGCCGGGTCCGGGGTCGCCGGAGCGGCGGGCTCGGCGACCGGGACGGCACCGGGACGGCAGAACCCGCCCAGGTGCATCGGGTGTCCTTGCGCCCGGTAGACCGAGGGCTGCCCGCACTGCACGCACGGCGCCGCCGGCGCCATCACCAGCGACCCGTCCGGGTGCTGGTCCAGCATCGGCATCGGCATCGGCGCCGGCATCGGCGCTGTCGCCGAGGACGGGGACGGGGACGGCATCGACTCCGGGAACGGGTCCGCCGCCGCGGCCGGCGCCCGGGGGGCCTCCGCGGGTTCCGCCGCCTCGGCCGGTGCCGCCGGGGTGAGCCGGGCGGTGATGCCCTCCAGCAGCTTCGCGTACGCGGCCCGCCCCTCGCCCTGCGGGTCGCGCTGTCCGCTCTCCCACGCGGTGAAGGTGCCGACGCTGATGCCGAGGGCCTTCGCGGTCTCGGTCTTGCTCAGCCCGTACTCGGTGCGCAGCCGTGCCCGTTCGGCCGGTGCGGGCAGCGGCACCGGGCGGCGGGGCCCGGTGCCGAGCAGGGCGTCGATCGCCTCGAAGCCGTTCGGGGGGGTTGCGGTCATGTCCCTTCCCTCTGTCATCCGCCGTCAGGCCGCGCGGTACTGGCCGCGCTGGACCCGTACGACGCGTCCGGCCTTCAGCAGGGCGTCGATGTACACCGAGGCGCCGTTGCTGTTGGTCTTCCTGCCCGCGGCGGTCATGGCGCGGGCGATCTCGCCGAGCGTCAGCGGCCTGGTCGACGCCTGGAGGATCTTCACCATGGCCTCCGCCTTGGTCAGGTCCCGGATCTCGTCCCCCTGGACGAGCGGTGCCTCGGTCAGCTTGCGCAGCGCCTCGCGCTGGGCCTTGAGGCCCTCGATCCGCACGCCGAGGAGGTCTCGCTCCCGCTCGGCCTCGCGGAGCTCCTTGTCGACCCGTTCCAGGTCTTCGCCGTAGGACGCCATGAGAGGAGATTAGCAAAGACACGTTCTGCCTTAGAGAATTCTCTCTAGTCGAGTCTCACGAAGTCTCGGGGCTACGCCGCCCGTCCTCGTCACCCCGGCTGCTCCTCGCCACCCCGGCTGCCGGGTCGGAACCGCGCGGTTGCCGGTCGGGAACGACGGTGAGGCGCCGCTGGAGCCGACCGTGGAGCCGTGGACGGATCGGTACCGGATCCTGCCGGGGCAGACCTGCGTCGTCGTCACCCACTCGCCCGCGGAGGACGGTTCCTGGCCGGGGACGCAGCGTGGGGACACGGCGTGGGGACGCAGCGTGGGGACGAGCCCTTCCAGGTCGACCACCGGCGGGATTCGGTGACGGTGTGGGCCCACGGCCGTTGCTTCCACCTCGGTGACACGGCGGGCCGTGCGATCGACGCGGCCGACTGGGAGTGTCCTGCCCGGAGTTCGGATTCCTGAGGGCGGTGCCCGAGGGGTGGGCGATCACCTGCCGGCCGGTTCCACGGCGCGGGTCGGATGGTCGTCGTGTTCGGCCCGATGTGGCCCGATGCGGCCCGACAGCGTCGTGGCGTCGGGCTCGAGGGCCGTCGCGGGTCTATCTCTTGTCGGAGACGACCGACGCAAGGGAGCGGAGCCATGGGCCTCATCGACATCGAGTTGTTCACCACCCTCGACCTGGTCGGGCAGGCGCCCGGCGGCCCCGACGAGGATCCGGTCGGGTTCCCGTTCGGCGGCTGGCAGGCGCCGTTGCTGGACGAGGCCACCGGGGCGCGGATCGTCGCCGCGTACGAGGGCACGGACGCCCTTCTGCTCGGTCGGCGGACGTACGACATCTTCGCCGCGTACTGGCCGCACCAGGAGGGTGGGCAGGACGGCGGGTTCGCCGAGCTGTTCAACCGGATCCCGAAGTACGTGGCTTCCCGCGGCACGCCCGCGCTGCCGTGGGCCGGGTCCGCCCTGCTCGGCCCGGACCTGGCGGCCGCGGTGCGGGAGGTCCGGGACCGGCACGAGCACGTGAAGGTCGTCGGCAGCCTGAACCTGGTGCAGACCCTCCTGCGGGAGAGGCTGTTCGACCGGCTCGACCTGTGGGTGCACCCGATCGTGCTGGGCGTCGGGAAGAAGGTGTTCGAGGACGGCGCGGTGCCCACGAACGTCACGCTCCTCCAGCCCCCGACGGCCGGCCCCAAGGGCACGGTGTTCCTGCGCTACGGGCTCGCCGAGGGCACGCCCGCGACCGGCGACATGAGCGCGCCCGACCGCGGCCTCGGACAGGACGGCTGAACCTGCCCGCACCCGGCGGGTCACGGCTCTGACGGCCGGCCGCGCCCGGGGCAGCCGGCCGCGCCCGGGGCGGTCAGCTGCCTCCGCCTGCCTGTCCGGCTCGCCCGGCCTGCCCGGCCTGTTCGTAGAGCGCGACCAGCACACCGTGGACCGGCTCGCCGTCCGGGGCTTCGGCGGCCTCGTCCACCAGGGCTTGGAGGGCGGCGCCGAGGCGTGCGGCCTGGTCGGCGGTCAGGCGTAGGTGCCGGAGCAGCAGCAGCGGTTCCTGCGGGGCCTTGACGCATTCCTCGGCGACCGCCCCGAGCAGGGCGGTGGTCGGCCCGGCTTCCCGTCCGGCGGCCGTGATCCGCCGGGCGGTGCGCCGGTAGAGGTGTTCGCTGCCGCCGCGCACCTTCCTGGTCTCCACGATGCGGACGACGCCGGCGTCCTGCAGCACCTTGAGGTGGTGGGCCACCGTGCCCTTGCGGCTGTCCAGGGCCTCCGCCAGCTGGGCGACGGTGGCGGGTTGCCCGCCGAGGGCGAGCAGCAGTCGTTGGCGCAGCGGGTGGGAGAGCGCCTTGTACTGCTGCGGGCTCTCGATGGTGAGGTCCTGGTCCTGGGTCCGGTCGTCCATGCGTAAAGCGTCCAACTTTCTTGACGCTTTCGCAAGGCCCGTGCTCTACTCGTCCCCGACCTGACCGATCGGCACCAGCGGGGGACGGCACATGACGCAGCTTCAGCCGGACGAGATCACCGGGATCGTCGCGGGAGTGAGCCGGCTCACGACCGAGCGCTACGTCTTCCCCGACATCGGCGAGCGGATCGCCGAGGTCCTCGACGAGGCACTCGCCCGGGGCCGCTACCACCGGGCCGAGGACCCCGAGACGCTCGGACGGCTGGTCACCGAGGACCTCCGGTCGGTCAACGGCGACGGCCACCTGCGGCTGAAGTTCCACCCGGACCCGATCCCGTCGGAGCAGGAGGACGGCGCCGTCCTCGCCGAGCTGGCGCGGGCCGCCGACCTCTCGCTCGGCGGCGTCCCGCGGATCGAACGGCTGGAGGGCGGCGTCGCCCTGCTGGAACTCGCGCCGATCCTCTTCCCGCTCGACATGACCGGCGGGTCACTGAACGCCGCGCTCACCCTGGTCGCCCGGGCCGAGGCGCTGATCCTCGACCTGCGCGCCTGCGTCGGCGGCCACCCGTACACGACCGCCCACGTCTGCGGCCACTTCTTCGACGAGCCCACGCACCTCACCACCCTCCACGACCGCGAGGAGGGCACCGAACAGCAGTTCTGGAGCCCCGCGCTGGTGCCCGGCCCGCGGTTCGGCGGCAGCAAGCCGCTCTACGTGCTGATCAGCAAGGCCACCTTCTCGGGCGGCGAGGCGCTCGCGTACGACCTCCAGCAGCGCGGCCGTGCCGTGGTGGTCGGCGAGGCGTCCGGCGGCGGCGCCAACCCCCGGCGGGGCTTCACGCTCCACCCGCACCTGGAGGCCACCATCCCGACCGCCCGCTCGGTGAACCCGGTGTCGGGCACCAACTGGGAGGGCACCGGCGTCATCCCGGACACCGAGACGGACCCGGCCCGCGCCCACGAGGTGGCCCACCGGGCGGCCCTGGCCGACGTGGCCCGGCTCGGCGGCGACACCCCGTCGGCCGAGGAGGCCCGACGGGCCCTGCGCGGCCGGGCGCAGACCCCTCCCGCGCCGTCGGACACCCGGCTCTGACCCCCGACTCCCTGCGGACCAAAGGCAGCAGACCGGGGGCAGCGGATCGGGGCGCCGGTTCCGGTCGGACGGCGATGCGAGAGGATGCCCGCCGGACCGACACGAGAGAGCGAGGCCGACGGTGTCCGATGCGGACGCGGTGGACCTGATCCACCTGGAGGACGCGGACGGCGACCACTGCACCGTGCGCGTCACCGGCCCCTTCCGGCCGAATGGGCCGACCGGCCACGAGGTCCTCAGGGCCGAGGTGCTGGCGCACACCGACTTCCTCGACGCCCGACTGGAGTTCCACCTCGACCGGCGGGACCTCGACGCCTGGCAGGACGCGCTCGACGGCCTCGCCGCCGGCAGGGGCGCGGTCATCGGCGGGGACCGCGGGCTGAGCATGGCCCTCCAGCCGCAGGAGGACCGCTCGCTGGCCGTGACGATCGACGATCCCGACCGGCTCACCACGATGCTGTGGATCCTGCCCCCGGAGGACTGGGCGGACGACCACCGCGACCGGCTGGAAAGGCTCCGGCGGACCTGGCCGGGCAACGTCCCGGGGCGGGCCACCGTGACCGGCGAAGGCCACCGCGGCGGGTGAGTAACCGCAGCCGGTGAGGGACCGCGGCGGGTGAGGGCCGCCGTGACCGATGAAAGCCGCCGCGGCCGGTGAACGGCGCGCGGCCCGGAACCGGTGAGCGGCGCGCGGCCCGGGAGCGCTGGGCCGCGCCGCTCGACCACGGTCGGGGCTACTTGCCGGCGGACGCCTCGGAGGTGACCGCCTCGGCCACGGTGGGGCGGTAGACGCCCATCTGCGGGTTCAGGACGTGGGCGCCGCTGGGCAGGGGGAAGTTCTTGGTGCCCGCGAGGGGCATGCCCTCGTCGTCGACCAGCACGTTGAACTCGTCGATGCCCGGGGTGGTGCCGGTGGTGGCGCCGCTCGGGTCGAGGTCGAGCACCACGTAGGCCTTCTGGCCCGCCGCGACCGGGTACCGCAGCGTGCCGCTGGCGAGGATCGGCTTGAGGTTGTTGCTCCGGTCCCGGGCGGTGGAGCTGCCCAGGTCGACCCCCGGGGTCGAGCTGAGGCTGCAGGCACTCGCACCGGTGTTGTGCACCTCGATCACCCACTGGCTCGGCGCCCCGGAGCGGGCCGTCGCCTGGACCGTGAGGTTCTCGATGTCGCACGGGCGGGCGTCGGTGCCGCCGCCACCACCCGCGCCACCGGGCCGGGTGCCGCCGGACGGGCTCGCGGCGGGCGGTGCCGACGCGGCCTTCGTGGCAGTGTGCGAGGCACCTCCGGTGGCCGGCGCACTCGGCGCGGGAGCACCGGAGGCCGGGCCGCCCGCCGTCGAGGGCGCGACGGTTGCCGCAGTGGTCGCGGAGGGCTTCGAGCCGCCGGCCGTGTCGGTGTTGTCGGGCCCGCAGGCGGTCAGCGCGAGCCCTGCCCCGACGACGAGGACGACGGAGGCGAGCAGCGGGCGACGGTTGCGGACGAACATGGTGGCTCCCCGGTGACGGTTCGTACTGACGTGCTCGGACAGTCCAAAGGACGCCCGCCCGACGGCATTTGGCTGCACGCGTGGCGTCACAGTCGTCAGGACATGACAGGGATGGGACTGTGACATTCGATCGGGTGCGACACGGTTGACACGGCGCGCCCCGGGATTGCGGAATTGTCCGTTCCACGACAGGGCGTGGACGACGCCGCGGGAAAAAGACGACAGGAGGTGTCGGGTTTCCCGGGGACGGTGGGGTGCCGGTCGCGTCGTGGTGACGCCGGCCGGGACGACGCACAGACAAGGACGACCCCCATGCGCGAAACACCCGCCGAGCTCCACCGCCTCCAAGTCCTCCTCGACACCTCGTTCTCCCGCTCCACGGCGCACCTGCGGTCGATCATCAGCAGCGAGCGCACCCTCACCGCCGGCCGGCTCACCGGCGTGCTCACCGGCATGTGCACCCTCGCGCTGTCCACCGTGACGGCGAAGGGCGAGCCGCGGGTCAGCGGCGTGGACGGCCACTTCCTGCACGGGACGTGGCACTTCGGCACCGCGCGCGACGCCGCGAAGGCCCGGCACCTCGCCGCCCGGCCGGCCGTCAGCGCCGCGCACCTGCGCGGGGAGGACCTGGGCGTGTTCACCCACGGCACCGTCGAGGTGCTCAACCCCCACCACGGCCGGCCGGCCCCCGACTGGCCGGACCTGCTCGCGTACTTCCGGGACTTCTACGGCGACGACGCCTTCGACTGGGACGACGGCGTGGTCTTCTACCGGCTGCATCCGCACTGGATGGCCGCGTTCGCCCCCGACCCCGCCGCGCTCGGCGGGACGGCGGACGGGGCATGACCGCGCCCGTGCCGGGCGGGCCCGTGCCGGTCCGGCTCGCACCGGATGGGTGCGGTCCGGCTCGCACGGGGCGGGCCCTTGCCGGTCCGGCTCGCACGGGCCGAACGGGCACGATGCCGAGGCGTCCGCCGCCACCACGACCGGGACCGACGGACGCCTCGGCCCGCTCCCCCCGCGGCACTGAGCCCATGGCGAGAATGGGGGCGAGCGGGTACTGCCGGCGTCATCCGTGCAGCAGCCGCGGCAGGTACGGCAGGCGACGGGACGGAGGGGCGACGTGCGGGCGAGCCGGGCCATCGCGCTGCTGTTGCTCCTCCAGGCCCGGCGGACGATGACCGCCACGGAACTCGCCGCCGAGCTGGAGGTTTCCGAACGCACCGTGCAGCGGGACGTCGCCGCGCTGATCGAGGCCGGGGTGCCGGTGTACGCCGAACGCGGCCGCGGCGGCGGCTACCGGCTCGTCGACGGCTACCGCACCCGCCTCACCGGTCTCGAACGCGCCGAAGCCGAAGTCCTGCACCTGGCCGGACTCCCGGGCCCGCTACGCGACATGGGCCTGGCCGGGCACGCCCTCGCCGCCCGGCTGAAGGTCGCCGCCGCCCTGGGCGACGCCCCCGCGGCCGCCACCCGGCGCTTCCACCTCGACGCACCGGCCTGGTTCCGCGACGCCGAGCCCCCGCCGCTGCTCGCCGAGGTGTCGCGCGCCGTCTGGGAGGACCGCATCCTCCGTGCCCGTTACGCGGCGCGCGCCGGCACCCGGGAGCGGCGGCTGGAGCCGTACGGCCTGGTCCTGAAGGCCGGGCAGTGGTACGTGGCGGCGCGCGGCCCGTCCGGCCGGGTCGGCTCGTACCGCGTCGACCGCTTCGAGACGGCCGAGGCCGGCGACGAACGGTTCGAACGCGACCCGGAGTTCGACCTCGCCGGCTACTGGGCCGCGGCGGCACGGGAGTTCGCCCGCTCGGTGCTGCGGGAGCGGGCGGTGGTCCGGCTCAGCCCGCTCGCCGTGGCGAACCTCGCCGTGCTGCTGGAACCGACCGCCGCCTCCGACGCCCTGGCCACCGCGGGCCCCCCGGACACCGACGGCTGGGTCACCGTGACCCTGCCGGTCGAGAGCTGGGACATCGGCTACCTCGAACTCCTCCGCCTCGGCCCGGAGGCCGAGGTCCTGCAGCCGCCCGAACTCCGGGCTCGTCTGACCGAGGCGACCCGCCGCGCCGCCGCCCTCTACGCTGACCGACCGTCCCGATCCTGACCGGCCGGCACCCGGACGCACAGGCGGGCGCACAGCCGGGCACACAGGCGGTGCCCTCCCCGGACGGGCCCGCACCGGACCTACTCGTCGGTAAACTTCCCGGCGGTCCGTTCGGCCCTCCGGACGACGACGGGACACCACGGGGGACACGCCACATGGAGATACGACTGCTCGGCCCGGTCGAGGTGGGACCGGACGCCGGGACGGACGGCCGCGGAGGCCCCGGGCCGCACGCCGCACCCGTCCGGCACGTGGGCGGGGCGCAGCGCCGTGCCGTCCTCGCCCTGCTCGCCCTGGAGTCCAACCGCACCGTCCCGGTCGGGCAGCTGGCCGAACTGCTGTGGGCCGACCGCCCGCCCGTCCGGGCGAGGGCCGCGCTACAGGGGCACATCGCCGCTCTCCGACGGTTGTTGGACGGTTCGGAGTTCGCCATCGCCACCCGCACCTGCGGCTACCGGCTCACCGGGCACACCGAGGCCGTGGACGTCGGGCAGGCCGAAGCCCTGGCCGCACGCGCCACCGGCACCGAGGACGACGCCACGGCCGCCGCGCTCCTCGAACGGGCCCTGCGGCTGTGGCGCGGCACCGCCCTCACCGGCCTGCCCGCCACCCCGCTCGGCGCCGACCTCGCCGCGCGGCTCGACGACACCCGCACCGGGCTGCTCACCGCCTGGGCCGGACGGCTGCTGCGCCTCGGGCGCGGGCACGCGGCCGTTCCCGCGCTGGAGCAGAGCGTGCGCGCGGACGGGCTGCGCGAGCCCACCGTGGCCCTGCTGGTCCGCTGCCTGCTGCAGAGCGGGCGCGCCGAGGACGCCCGGCACGCCTACCGACAGGCGGTCGCCCGCCTCGACGAGGCGCTCGGCCTCGCGGCGGGGCCGGAGCTCCGGGCCGCTTTGGCCGAGGTACCGACGGCCGACGGCCGTGGCAGGGGCGGGGGCGGGGGCGATGGTGACGGCAACCCGTCCGCCCCGGCGGTCGACCCACTCCCCGTCACCCCCTTCCCCAGCGCTCCCTTCCCCGTCACCCCCTTCCCCGGCGCTCCGGAGGGCTTCGTCGGCCGGGCCGCCGAGACGCAGTGGCTCGACCGCCGCTGCGGCACCGGCGCGAACGACGGTGGGATCGCCGCGGTGGTCGGGCCCGCCGGGGTCGGCAAGAGCGCGACCGTGCTGCACTGGGCCCATCGCGTCACGGCGGACCTCCCCGACGGCGGCCTGTTCCCCGACGGCCGGCTCTTCGCCGACCTGCGCGGCTTCGACCCGGCGGGCCCGGCCGACCCGGCGCAGGTCCTCGGCCGCTTCCTGACCGCCCTCGGCCTGCCCGAGCAGGCCGTCCCGGAGGGGCTCGCGGCCCGCGCCGCCCTGTTCCGCGAGCGGACCCGGCACCGCCGGCTGCTGGTGGTCCTCGACAACGCCCGCACGGCGGCCGACGTCGCCGAGCTGCGGCCCTCCGGTGCCGGGTGTCTGACCGTCGTCACCAGCCGCAACAGCCTGGAGGAGCTGGTCGTCACGGACGGCGCCTTCCTGCTCCGGATCGACGCGCTGCCCGCCGCGGACGCGCTCCGCCTGCTGGAGCACCGCCTGACGGCCGAACGGGTGGCGGCCGAGCCGGCCGCGGCCGCCCGGCTCGTCGACCTGTGCGACCGTCTCCCGCTCGCCCTGCAGCTCGCCACCGCTCGTCTCGCCGCCCGCCCGGGCTGGCAACTGTCTTCCCTGGTCGCCGAGTTGTCGGACGAGCAGGCCCGGCTGGGCGCCCTCGGGGCCGTCCGGGGAGCACTGAGCGTACGGGCCGTGCTCTCCCACACCTGCCGTCTGCTGCCCACGCCCGCCCGTCGCCTCCTCGCCCTGCTGACGGCGCATCCCGGGACCACCGTCGACGTGTACGCGGCCGCCGCCCTCCTCGCCGCCGACACCGGTGCCACCGACACCCGAAGCACGCACACCGGTGCCGCCGACACCCGGAGCGCTCGGCAGGCGCTCGGCGCCCTCGCCGCGCACCACCTGCTCACCGAGCCCTCGCCCGGCCGGTACGGCCGCCACGACCTCGTCCGGGCCTACGGGGCCGAGCTCTTCGCCCGGCTGCCCGCCGACCTGCGGAGCACCGCCTTCGCCCGGCTCGCCGACTACGAACTCGCCGCCGGCGGCCACGCGGTCCGCCGCACCAACCCGCACCACCGGCCGTACCTGCCGCCCGGGGCCGAGGCGTACGCGCTCCCACCCCTGCCCGACACCCGCGCCACGCTCGACTGGTGCCGCGCCGAGGAGCCCGTGCTGCGCGACCTCGTCACCACCGCCACCGCCCGGGGCGACCACGAACGCGCCTGGCGGCTGGCCAAGGTGACCGCGATCCTGTACTACGGCGCGGACCGGGTCGCCGATCGCCTCTCCTGTCTGCGGGCCGGCCTGCACGCCGCCCGGCTCGACGGCGGCCGGGAGGGCCTGGCCGCCATGGAGGCCGCCACCTCCTGCGCGCTCGGTTCCGCCGGCTACGTGGCCGAGGCGCTGCCGCTCGCCGTCCGGGCCGCCGACCGCACCACCCCCGAGGACGGCGACCTCCACATCCACGCGCTCTCGGTCCGTGCGTCGATGACCGCCCTGTCCGGGGACCCGGCCGGGGCGGACCGGATCGCCACCGCCGCCCTGGCCCTCATCCGGCGCACCGGGCTGCGGGAGCACGCCGCCACGGTCCTCAGCAACGCCGCCGCCATCAAGCTCACCCTCGGCGACCCGGCCGCCGCCCTCGCCCACGCCCGGCAGACCCACGCGCTGCTCCCGGGCCGGCCCGGCGCCAACGCCGCCATCTGGGCCCTGGTCAGCGAGGCCCTGGCCCACCAGGCCCTCGGCTCCGCGCAGAGCGCCGAGTTCGCCTGGCGCGACGCCCTGCAGCGCTGCCGCTCGACCGGCAACGTCCGCCTGCACGCCCTCGTCCACCAGCGGTTCGCCGACTTCCTCACGACGGACGGCCGCCCCGCCCGGGCCGCCGACCACCTCCGCGCCGCCGCCGAGCTCTACGCGGCGCACGGCGACGCCCCCCGCGCGGAGCAGCTCGACCGCGGCCTCACCGTGCCCTCCGGCGGCGGCCACGGGCAACGGCCCGGCCCGTCGTCCCCGGCCGGGCCCCAGTACCCGTTGACCCCGGGGCTCAGTACTCGTTCTTGATGACGAAGTACGACCCGCGGATGGTGCCGGCGAGCTTCGACTTCTGCCGTGCGAACTTGAACCGCTCGGCGAGCTCCTCCGGGACCTCCATGCCGTCCGAGAGCTTGAACCCGACCGCCCGCTTCTTGGGGTCGTCGACGGTGTACATCACGTTGACCGACAGACCGCTCTCGTAGAAGACGTAGGCCATCCGGATGTTCTCCACCTGGAAGGACGTGGCCTCCAGCGGCCGGGACTCGATGACGATCTCGCGTTCCTCCCGGAGGATCCGGTGCACCCAGTCGACGACGTCCCCGGCGTCGCCCGCCGGTTCCACCGTGAACACGTGGTCGTACTTGTTCTTGAAGTAGCGGGCCTCGTTCGCCCGCAGACCGGCGAGCGCGTCCGCGACCGGCGAGGACTCCAGACCGACGGTCGACACGGTGACGAAATCCACGGCATAGGTCATGGCAGGAATGGTCCCACCTCCGGCCCCCGCCCGCCGTGCGTCGCGGATGCGGCCGGCGTTCCGCGCCGACGCTCGGACAGCGCCTGCAGCGGCTTCTCACCCGGACACGTGCGGGCCTTCGTCGACGCCGAACTCGTGGGCAGGCGCCGGACGCACGCACCCGGCGGATACCGAAGCCTCTCGGTCGGCGTGCGCACCACCGACCGGTATCCCGGCGGCCCCGCCCTGTCCGAGCTGCTGAACAGGCCCAAGGCCGGTGTGTCGGGGGTCAGAAGCCGGTGAGGGTGGTCTTGCCGATGGCGGTGCCGCTTTCCTGGATGCCGTGGGCTTCGCGGAGGTTGGCGGCGTTGACGGGTCCGAGGTCCCGGGTAGCGGTGGTGGTGAGGATGCCGGCGTCCACCAGGCGGGCGACCTGGGTGAGGATGTGGTGCTGCATGGCCTGGTCGGTGGTCCGGAACATCGAGCGGGTGAACATGAACTCCCAGTGGAAGGAGATGCTCTTCGCCTTGAGTACGCCGATCGGCAGTGAGTCGAAGTCGTCGATGGCGACGATCTGCCCGAACGGGTTGAGGGCCTCGGCGTAGGCTTCGAGGTTGCGGTCGGTGCCGACGGTGCTGAAGACGTAGTCCAGGCCGCCCGGCGCGACCTCGGTGAGCTGGGGGCCGAGCGGCTTGGTGTGGTCGACGATGTGCCGGGCACCCATCCGGCGGGCGAATTCCGCCGACTCCGGGCGGGAGGCGGTGCCGATCACGGTCAGGCTGGTCAGGGCGCGCGCCATCTGGGCGACCATGGAGCCGACGCCGCCCGCGGCGGCGGTGACCAGCAGGGTGCCGGTCTGCTCCAGCGCACCGCTGCGCAGGCCGAGCCGCTCGAAGAGGCCCTCCCAGGCGGTGAGCGCGGTCAACGGGAACGCGGCCGCCTCGGTGAAGGAGATGGTCGCGGGCTTGCGTGCTGCCAGGCGCTCGTCCACGGCGTGGAAGCGGGAGTTGACTCCCGGCCGGTCCAGGGCTCCGGCGTAGTAGACCTCGTCGCCGACCGCGAACAGCTCCACCTCCGTGCCGACGGCGACGACGGTGCCGGCCGCGTCCCAGCCGAGCACCCTGGGCTCCCCGGCCGGGTCGGCGTTCTGGCGGATCTTGTGGTCCACCGGGTTGAGGGCGACGGCCTCGATGCGGACCAGCAGGTCGCGCGGGCCGGGGGTCGGGACGGGCAGCTCGATGTCGGTCAGGCTCTCGGGGTGGTCGATCGGCAGGCTCCTGCGGTAGGCGACGGCGGGCATCGTGCTCGGGATCCGGTTCATGGGAACGTCCTCGGGTCGGTGGTGCGGGCGGTGGTTCCGTGCGGTCACGGCAGCAGCTCGGGGCGGGTGGCGAGGTAGTGGTCGGCGGCCTGGAGGGGGGTGAGGCCGCCGGCGTTGATGAGAGTGTCGAGTTCCTCGATGCCCTCGTTGCCAAGGCGCAGCGAGTTCATCCGGGTGACGGCCTCGGGGTGGATGCGTTCGAGGGCGTCCAGGCGGATGACGGGGCAGGCCGCGTCCACGGTGCCGAGCAGGCCCTTGGGTTCGGCCAGGGGGCGCAGTCCGTGGAGGCGGTTGAGGTACTGGGGGCGCCACAGCGGGATGACGAACCACTCCTGCCGGGCGATGCCGCGTTCGACGCGGGTGAGGAAGCCGGCCTCGGTGCCGGGGGTGAAGCGGTAGCCGGCTCGGTCCAGCCCGTACGTGCCGATCATGTCGGCGGAGAAGCGGCTGATGCCCGCCCCCGCGTTGATGCCGTCGACTGTCCGGGTCATCCGTGCGGCCACCTCGGGCCGGGCGAGGTCGGCGACGCCGGCGACCGTTGCGGGGACGTACGGGGGCACGGCCCAGACGCAGTACGGCCTGTAGTACGGCGACAGGACGCGGACCTGATCGCGGTAGGACGACAGGTACGTGGCGTGGCTGGAGGGCAGCCAGGCGCAGACCAGCACATCGATCTCGCCGGCCGCCTGCCGGTGGAACAGTTCCTCGTGCGGGGCCTCCAGGACGCGCACCCGGTGGCCGTGGGCCTCCAGGACGCGCCGGGTGACGGCCGCCGCGGCGCGGTGGAAGGACAGGGCGATGGTGCCCAGGGTGAGGGGAGTCGGGGAGCTCATGGGAATGGGTCCTGCTTCGCTGACGTGGTTATCAGGTCGGCCCGTGACGTCCGGGCACGTCGGACACGGTATGCAACAGGTAGTGGTTACCCGCAAGGACCATTGGTACCCATTGGGTACTGTTGCGGCATGACGACGAATCCCGCAACTACCGCTGGTGCCTGCGACGACCCCAGGAGCGTCTACCTCGCCGCCTGCCCCTGCCGCGACATGCTCGACCTGCTCGCCAACAAATGGAGCGCCCTCGCACTCGGAGCCCTGGAGGACGGCCCCCAGCGCTTCGGCAAGCTGCGCACCCGTCTGCAGGGCGTCAGCCCCAAAGTCCTCACCCAGACCCTGCGCCGCCTGGAGGAACACGGCCTGGTCGACCGCGAGATCCACGCCGAGGTCCCGCCCCGCGTCGAGTACAGCCTCACCCCCCTCGGCGCCGACGCCTGCGCACCCCTCTCCCACCTGCGCAACTGGGTCGAACTCAACATCGACCGCTTCCCCGGGACCCTCGGCTGAAGGTCTTCGAAGGTCCGGGACACCGGAGCGTGGGAACGTGCGGTGATCTCCCGGGCCCGGACGACACCGCGGACTCCGCCGGCCCGGCGACGCATCCTCCCTGCGCCGACGCGGAATCCGCTGCACGATTCCGGAGAAGTCCGACCAGGTCCGCACCCGCAAGAAGCTGGGCGCCCGCGGCGGCCGTCCGCCGACGTTCCGGAAGGCCGACTACCGCGAGCGCCACGCGGTCGCGTCCGGGATCAACCGCCTCAAGCGCCACCGGGCGGGTGGCCCCGAGGTACGACAGGCTCGCCGTCCGCTACGGGGCCACCGTCACGATCGCCGTCATCATCGAGTGGCTCTGACCTTGCCGGCCAGACTCGGTCAGCAAGAAACGCAGTACCGCTGCACGTAGTGAGGCATTTAGCCTGTGGCGCATGCATCAGCCTCGAAGGCGCGACCGGCGCACGGCTCGCCGCGTGCCGTCCGAGCCGGCCCAACGCCAGGCGTTCCGGCTCACGGCAGCGGGCGCTGATGTAGTCCTGGTCGGCTACTTCTCCGCGAAGCAGAAGGACTTCGAAATGCTCATGGCATCGGCAGCTGCAGAATTGGGGGCGCGTGGCGCTCGGGTCGTCGTGCAGATTGTGCAGCGACGGGGTGTTTCGGACGGCGGGGTCCAGAAGATGAGCTTGCCCTACTCCTCGCGGACCCTGCTGAGCTATGGAAAGGTCCGCGAGGTAGCTCAGGCATGCGACCAGGCCAACGCTGACGCTGTGATCTTCGTTGCCACCTTGACCCGGCGCCAGCAGCGCACGCTGACAGACATGCTCGGCCGCCCCACTGCGAGTCTCACCGACATCCTCGCCGCCGACTGACCGCTCACCCGAGACGGGTTCTGAACATGCCCTGGAGCACCCGCGGGCCCCGGCCCGACGCCTGCGGCGATCTGTCACCGGAGGCGGGAGATCGAGAACGGGTATGCCGAACTCAAGAACCGTCTGCGCGGAGCCGGGTTCGTCCTACGCTCGAAGTCGCCCGAGCCGGCATGTCAGGAGGTCTGCGCACTCCTCACCGTCTACCAGGCACTGTGCGCGCTGGAGTTGCACGCCGCACGGCAGAGTGGCGTCGACCCCGACCGGATTTCCTTCACCGTGACCGTACAGCTCGCCCGACTGAAGGTCGCCAGCCAGGCGGCCGCAGACGCCGTCACGCCGGCGGCAGCGCGCAGCGAGGTCGTCTGGGAGCTCTTGGACGAGATTCGAGTGGACGGCCATGGTGCCCCGCTCGGGCGCGCAGGTGCTGATCCGCTGACATGGAGAGTCGTACGCTCGGGTCGCTCACCGCCTCGGAGACCCCGGCGGCAGCGACAGCCACCCAAGGCCGTGGCTGAGGCCAGTCCCTGAGCCTGGACTCCACGCACCGGCGACTCCACCGGAGCGTGGCTGAACGCGTACGGTCAGTCGGCCGCCGACGGCCGCCTCGTGTGGGCGGGTCGGCGGCGGCTTCACCGCCACCCATGTCGGCGCGACCAAGGGCACCGGCCACGTGCTTGCGGCGCTCGGCCTGTGACAGGCCGGGACGCCGGCCCCGTGCCGGGCCGCTGCGGCTGGGGGGAACCGGCGGACCGGCCTATTCCGTCACAAACTGAACAGATGCCTCTTTTTCAGGGTCAGCCCGGGGGAGGCCGCCGCAGCCCGATGCAGAAGGAGTGCCCGTGACACACCCCCTGGTGTCCCTCCCGCCGTCCGCCGCCGACCAGGCGTCATCCGGGGGGAGCCGGCAGCAGCCGTTCCCGCAGTGGAGCCGACGCCAGGTGGTCGCTGTCCTGCTGGTGGTCTTCGGTGGGTACCTCCTGCCCGTCGTGGGCTGGCTGGTCGGGGCCGTCGTGTGGCTGCTCGTCCCGGGGTGGACGAGGGCGTCGAAGATCGCGGGGATGCTCGTGTGGCCGCTGTGCACCCTCGGCCTGGTGGTCACCAGCGCTGCCGCGTACTGGCTGGTCCTTCCGCTCGGTGACCCCGTCTCCTCCGTGATCACCTCGCTCTTCCTGCTCGTTCCCAGCAGCTGGTTCCTGGTGCTGGTGGTCGCCGCCTGGTCCCTGCTGAAGGCAGGCACCGACCGCGCGCACGGGAGCGGCCGGTGAGGCGGGTCACGCGGGCCGCCGCCGCGACGGCGGTGGCGATGGCCCTGGGTGCCGCCGCCGCATGCGCACCCCGGGACCCGGGCCGGCCGGCCGCCAGGCCCACGGCATCGGCCCCGTCGATCACCGCCGGCCCGGTCGACGGACCCGACCTGCCCGAGGTGTCGCCCACGCCGCACGAGATCCGCCGCACCGGTGCGGACCTACCCGTTCCCCGCCGGGTCGACGTGCTCCATGACGACGGGGCCGACGACCAGGCGGTCACGGTGGTCACCCAGGCGCTGCGCGCGGCAGGGGTCGAGGTACGTACCGCAGGTATCGAGGAACAACCGTCCCGGCAAGCCGAGTTGACGCTGGTTCTGGGCCGGCGCGACGCTCCGCGCGTCAGGGAACTGCTGGCTCGCAGCGGAGCCTTCGGCCCTGGCGGCCTTCCCACCGAGGGCTACCAGATCACCTCCGGCACGGTGGACGGCCGCAACGGCATGGTGCTGGCCGGGCAGGACACGGCCGGCGTCTACTACGCGGCGCAGACCTTCACCCAGCTGATCCGTGACAGGACCCTCAGCGGAGCGACGGTCGTGGACTACCCCTCCATCCCCCGGCGTGGCGTGGTCGAGGGCTTCTACGGCACTCCCTGGACGCAGGCCCAGCGGCTGGACCAACTGGCCTTCTACGGCCGGATGAAGCTCAACACCTATCTGTATGCGCCCAAGGACGACCCGTACGGGCGCGACCGGTGGCGCGAGGACTACCCCGCCGCCCAGGCCGCGGAGCTGGCCGAACTCGCCCGGGCCGCCCGCGAGAACCACGTGGACTTCACCTACGCTCTCTCTCCCGGCAAGTCGATGTGCTACAGCTCGGCTGCCGACCGCGCCGCCGTCACCGGCAAACTGCGGTCCCTGTACCGGCTGGGGATACGCGACTTCGTGATGGCCTTCGACGACATCCACCCGCTGCCGGTGTGGAGCTGCGCCGCAGACCTGGCCCGCTGGGGACCGCTGAACGAACAGGCCATGGCCGCGGCCCAGAGCGAGCTCCTCGACCGCGTCCAGCACGACGTCGTGGACCAGTACCCCGACGTGCGACCGCTGCAGATGGTCCCCACCCAGTACAGCGACCTGAAGGACACTCCGTACAAGAAGACACTGCGCCGCACACTGGACGGCCGGATCGCGATGATGTGGACCGGCGCGGACGTCGTACCCACCAGCGTCACCGCCCAGCAGGCCCACGACGCCACGGACGTGTGGGGCCGTGAGGTGACCCTGTGGGACAACTACCCCACCAACGACTACGACCACGCGGCCGGACGCCTGCTGCTCGCCCCCTACGCACGCCGCGCCCCCACCCTGGACGAACACCTCACCGGCATCGTCCTCAACCCCATGAACCAGGCCTCGGCCAGCAAGCCGGTCCTGTTCACCGGCGCCGACTACGCCTGGAACACCCGCGCCTACACCCCCGAGGCCAGCCTCCGGGCCGCTGCCCGCTACCTCGCCGCAGGCGATCCCTCCACCACCGACGCCCTGACCCTCTTCTTCGACACCCAGCACCTCGCCCCCAGCTGGGACGGCACCCCCTGGCAGCCGCAGGCCCCCGAACTGCAGGCCCGCATCGACCGCTTCCAGGCCGACTGGAAGGCCGGCCGCCAACGGAACGCCGCACAGGAACTGGGCCGCTACGCCCGCTCCATGGCCGCCGCCCCCGAGCAGATCCGCGCCCATGTGCCCGATGCGGGCCTGGCGGCCGAGGCGAAACCCTGGCTGGACGCCCTCGCCCTGTGGGGACAGGCCCTGACCGACACCAGCGACGCCCTGCTGGCCCGCCTCGACGGTGACACGGCCCGCGCCGAACAGCTCTCCTCCCGCTCCCGCGATTACGCCGGACAAGCCGCCGGCCGGCACACCGTGCCGGGCGCCACCCGCCCCCAAGGCCCCGTCAAAATCGCCGACGGCGTGCTCGACACCTTCCTCGAACAAGCCCCCACCTGACCCGCCACACGGGGGGTGACGGCCGTCACCACCGGCCGCGCAGCGGGAACGCGGACAGGGCCCGGTCCTCCCGGCTTCCGCGCCCGCTACTGCGCGGGTGTGATGGGACCGTAGTGGCCGTCGTAGCGGTGGTAGCGGACGTTGCCCCGCCCGGTGGCGGCATCGGTGAAGAAGGAACGTGGTTTCAGACTGCCGGGTGCCGGGCGGCACCGTCGTCGGCCGGACGTCCCGCCGGCAGGGCCCCGGGGCCCTTCTCTCCGCCGCCGGGGGCGGCGCGGACGGTGGTCCCGGTGGTGCCCAGGACGGTGCCGAGGGCGTTGTCGAGCGGCCCGATGGCGGCCAGTCCTCCGGTCCGTTCGACGAATGCGGCGGCAGCCTCGGCCTTGGGCCGCATCGAGCCTTCGGGCAGGTCCAGTGCGCGCAGGCGCTCGGGGGTGGTGGTCACCAGCGGGCCGGGGTGGGCGGTGCCGTAGCGGGTGAACACGTGTGTGACGTCGGTGAGGATGACCAGGGCGTCGGCGTCGAGGTGCTCGGCGAGGAGGGCGGCGGTGAGGTCCTTGTCGACGACGGCCTCGACGCCCCGGAACCGGCCGGTGTCGCGGTCGCGGGCGACCGGGACGCCCCCGCCGCCTCCGCAGATCACCACCGTTCCGCCTGCCAGCAGGCGGCGGACGACGGGTACTTCGAGCACCGCCCGTGGTTCGGGCGAGGGGACGACGCGGCGGCGGTGCGCACCGTCCTGCGCAGTGGTCCAGCCGCGCTCGCGCTCCAGGGTCCGGGCCTGCTGCACACCGAGTTGCCCGCCGATGAACTTGGTGGGGTGGGTGAACGCCGGGTCGCGCGGGTCGACCTCGGTGTGGGTGACGAGAGCGGCGACCTCCCGGCCGGGGAGCCGGTTCATCAGCTCCCGGGCGAGCAGGGTGCCGATCATGCCCTGGGTCTGGGCGCCGAGCACGTCCAGCGGGTACGGGGCGGTGAGCCCCGGGTCGGTCTCGCTCTCGACGGCGAGCAGGCCGATCTGCGGGCCGTTGCCGTGGGTGATCACCACCTCGTGCCCGGCGTCGACGAGCTCGGCGAGCGAGCGGGCCGCCTGGTGGACGTGGCGCAACTGGACTGCGGCGTCCGGGTGTTCGCCCCGCTGGAGCAGGGCGTTCCCGCCGAGGGCGGCGACGATGCGCACGGTCAGTCCCTCCCCAGGGTGGCGACCAGGATCGCCTTGATGGTGTGCATCCGGTTCTCGGCCTGGTCGAACACCAGCGAGGCCGGCGACTCGAAGACCTCGTCGGTGACTTCGAGCCCGTCCAGTCCGTGCCGGGCGGCGAGTTCGGCGCCGAGGTCGGTGCGGGTGTCGTGCAGGGCCGGCAGACAGTGCAGGAAGGCCGTGTCCGGGTTGCCGGTGGCGGCGAGGATCTTGGCGTTGACCTGGTACGGCAGCAGCTGTGCGATCCGGTCGGGCCAGTGGTCGTGGTCCTCGCCCATCGAGACCCACACGTCGGTGTAGAGGTAGTCGGCGCCGCGCACGGCCTCGGTCACGTCCTCGGTGACGGTCAGCCGGGCCCCGGTGTGCGGCGCGAGCGCCCGGCACGCGGCGACGCGCTCCGGCTCGGGCCACAGTGCGCGCGGCGCGGCGATCCGGACGTCCATGCCGAGCAGGCTTCCCATCGCCATCAGCGAGTTGGCGGTGTTGTTGCGGGCGTCGCCGAGGTAGCAGAAGGAGATCTCCTCCAGCGGCCGGCCGCTGTGCTCGCGCATCGTGAAGACGTCGCACAGGCTCTGGGTGGGGTGGCAGGCGTCGGTGAGGCCGTTGTAGACCGGCACTCCGGCGTGGCGGGCGAGTTCGGTGACGGTCCCCTGGTCGAAGCCGCGGTACTGGATGGCGTCGTACATCCGGCCGAGGACGCGGGCGGTGTCGGCGACACTCTCCTTGTGGCCGATGTGGGAGCTGTCCGGGCCGAGGTAGGTGGTGGTGGCGCCCTGGTCGGCCGCGGCGACCTCGAAGGCGCAGCGGGTGCGGGTGGAGTTCTTCTCGAAGATCAGGGCGAGGCGGCGGCCGGTGAGCCGGGGCGTCTCGGTGCCGGCCCGCTTCGCGGCCTTCAGCTCGGCGGCGAGGTCGAGCAGGTGGTGCATCTCGGCGGCGGTGAAGTCGAGCTCGTTCAGGTAGTGGCGGCCGTGCAGGTCCGTGGTCATGGCGGCTTCTCCTCGTGGGGGGGTCAGTTGGCGGGGTCGCGCTGGACGGGGCAGCTCATGCAGCGCGGGCCGCCGCGGCCCCGGCCGAGCTCGGATCCGGCGATGGTGACGATCTCGATGCCCTGCTTGCGCAGGTGGGTGTTGGTGGTGGTGTTGCGCTCGTAGCCGACGACGACGCCGGGTTCGAGGGCGAGGAAGTTGCTGCCGTCGTCCCACTGTTCGCGCTCGGCGGCGCGCATGTCCTGCGCGGCCGAGAGGAAGCGCACCTTGTCCAGACCGAGGGCCTCGGCGAGCGAGGCGGCGAGATCGGTGTCGGGGCGGACGTCGAAGCCGGCCGGCTGTTCCGGGGCCGGCGTCAGGGTCCAGGAGCGCAGCCGGTCGGCGAGGCCCGGGTACACGGCGAAGGCGTCCCGGTCGATCATCGTCAGGACCGTGTCCAGGTGCATGAAGGCGCGGCTCTCGGGCAGCCGGACGGCGATCAGCCGGTGCGCGGTGCCGGTCAGGAACAGCTGCCGGGCGAGGGTCTCCACGGCCTGCGCGGTGGTGCGCTCACCCATCCCGACCATCACGACGCCCTCGGCGAGGACGTGGACGTCGCCGCCTTCCAGGGTGCTGCCCGGGGTCTGGACGGTGCCGTCGAGCAGCGGGGGCGCCGTCTCGGCGAACAGCGGGTGGAAGCGGTAGATCGCCGCGGTGTGCAGGGTCTCCCGGCGGCGGGCCGGGCGGGCCATCGGATTGAGGCTGTAACGCCCGCCGATCCAGGCGGAGTTGTCGCGCGGGAAGAGGTGGTTGGGAAGCGGCGGCAGGGCGAAGTCCTGCTCCCCCAGCGCGCTCCAGACCAGGCTGTGCGGGCTCTTCAGCGGCAGGTCGTCCTTGAGGACGCCGCCGATCAGGTACTCGGCGAGGGTCGGGCCGTCGAGGTCCTCGCACAGCGCCCGGACCGGGTCGACCAGGGCGGGCCCGACGGTGGCCTCGGTGACGATCTGTCCGAGCAGCCAGGCCCGGGCCGGTGGCAGGGCGAGGGTCTCGCCGAGCAGGTCGGCGTAGTGGTGGACGCGGACTCCGTGGTCGCGCAGCACCTGGGCGAAGGCGTCGTGCTCCTCGCGGGCGCGCTTGGCCCACAGGATGTCGTCGAACAGCAGATCGTCGACGTTGCGGGGGGTGAGCCGGGCGAGTTCCAGGCCGGGGCGGTGCAGGATGACCTGGCGCAGGCGGCCGGCTTCGGAGTCGACACGCAGGGTGTTCATCGATGGTGCTCCTTGTTCTCAGTGCTGGTGCCGCGGGCGCAGCGCGCGGAGGATGATCGTCGGCAGGCCGACGGGGTGGGACGTGCGGGCCGCCGGTGCGGGGTCGGCCGTGCCGGGGCCGCGGGGCGCTGCCGGGGCCGTGGCGTTCCCGCTGTGCTCCCGCTTGAGCCAGATGTAGACCGGAATGCCGAGCAGGACGGTGAACAGGCCGTAGTAGACGGTCTGGTAGCCGCTGCCCTGGATCGACCAGTAGGAGAACACCAGGGCGAGGACGGTGACGGTGGCGTCCCGGGCCAGCCGTCGCCGGTCGAGCTCGGCGCGGCCGCGCTGCGCCAGCCAGAGCAACTGGGCGGCCGCGGACACCAGGTAGGGGATGACGGCGGTGAGCACGCTCAGCAGCACGATCTCGGTGAAGACCTTGGTGAACTGCGTGTAGCTGACCACGGTGAGCAGCGACGCGAGCAGGGTGGCCGACACGATGCCGAAGACGGGCACCTGGCCGTGTCCCCGGACCTTGGCGAAGGCGGGCGGGAACAGTCCGTCCCGGGCCGCCGCGAGCGGCATCTCGGCGCAGATCAGCGTCCAGCCGTTGAGTGCCCCGAGGCCGGAGACGATCGCGGCGGCGGCGACCAGGTTCCCGGCCCAGGTGCCGCCGGCGATGGTGTTGAAGGCGTCGGTGAACGGTGCGGTGGAGCCGACGAGTCGGCCGTGCGGGACGGTGCCGAAGACGGCCAGGGTGCCGAGCAGGTAGATCGCGGCGCAGGCCAGGGTGCCGTAGACGGTCGCCCGGGGCACGTTGCGCTTCGGGTCCCGGACCCGGCCGGCGGCGACCGAGGCGGTCTCCAGGCCGATGTAGCTGAAGAGAGCGATGGCGCCCGCCGCCGAGATCGCGCCGATGGCCGAGCCCCCGCTCGCGTTGAAGGCCCCGAGGTTGCCGGACTTGACGAACAGCAGTCCGGCGGTCGCCATGAAGCCCAACGGCAGGAACTTGAGCACGGTGGTGACGACCTGGAACGCGCCGATGTTCCGTACGCCCGTCAGGTTGACGGCCGCGGGCAGCCAGAGCCCGGCCAGCGCGATCGTGATCGAGGCCCAGGTGTGGTGGCCCTTGTTCACGAACACCTCGACGTAGCCGACCCAGGCCACCACGATGGCCGCGTTGCCCGCCCAGGCGGTGATCCAGTAGGACCAGGCGGTCAGGAACCCGGCGAACTCGCCGAAGGCCTCCCGGGCGTAGACGTACGGACCGCCGCTGCCCGGCACCCGCTCGGACAGTCGACCGAACACCACCGCCAGTGCGAGGGCGCCGACGGTCACGGCGACGAACGCCACCAGGGCGATCGGCCCGTAGGGAGCGAGCGCGGACGGCAGGGCGAACACCCCGGTCCCGATGATGCTGCCGACGACCAGCGCGGTCGCGGCGGGCAGCCCGAATCGTGTGTCGGTTCTCCGTTGCCCCGGGGCCGCGGCGGCGGCCGGTGGATCCGGGTGGTCGGGTGCGGACATGAGGGTGCTCCTCGATCGGGGTGGAAGGTGCGGGCGGCCTTGCCCACCGCTCGCCGAGAAAGATCCTGGGTCCGCCGGGAGGTTCCGTCCCAGGGGCCGACGGTCCCTGTCGCCCGTGCCCGCGGTCCCGGTCCGTCTCCCCGGTGGTCCCGGATCACCCCGGGACCACCGGGGTCCGGCGCCGGCCCGCCGCGGTCGACCCGTCGAGATGGCGCACGCGGGCGCACGGCCCGCTCCCTCGGCCGGAACGAACACGATCGGAGCGAACAGGGCCGGAACGAACAGGGCCGGACGGCCCTGTCGAAACTGTCCCGGTCACGCCAGACTTCGCGTAGGTTTCACACAGCCTGCCACCGGGGCGGGCCCACGGGGTTGGAGCGGTGATGACGGAGAGTCCGAGGGCTGGGACGAACGGCTCGGTGAGGGTGTTCCTGCTGGACGACCACGAGGTGGTCCGCCGTGGCGTGCACGACCTGCTGGACGCCGAGCCGGACCTCCGGGTGATCGGCGAGGCCGCCACGGTCGAGCAGGCGCTCACCCGGATCCCCGCGCTCCGCCCCGACGTCGCCGTCCTCGACATGCGGCTGCCGGACGGCGACGGTGTGACGGTCTGCCGCGAACTGCGCTCCCGCATGCCCGAACTGGCTTGTCTGATCCTCACCTCGTTCGACGACGAGGAGGCCCTCCTGGACGCCATCATGGCCGGGGCCGCCGGCTACGTCCTCAAGCAGATCAGCGGAACCGACCTGGTCTCCGCCGTGCGCACGGTCGCCTCCGGCCAGTCGATGCTCGACCCCGGCGCCGCCACCCGGCTGATGGCCCGCCTGCGCGGCGACGCCGTCACCGAGCAGCGCTCCGACCTGCCCCAGCTCACCGAACGGGAGCGGGAGGTCCTCGCTCTGGTCGGCGAGGGGCTCACCAACCGCCAGATCGGTCAGCGGCTCTATCTCGCCGAGAAGACCGTCAAGAACCACATCTCCCGTCTGCTGGCCAAACTCGGCGTGGAACGGCGCGTCCAGGCCGCCCTGATCGCCACCCAGACCCTGGGTCCCCACGGGCAGCCGACCGGCCGGCCCGGCCGCTGAGCCGGCCGTCCCGGGGCACCGGTCGCCCCGGCCGGGTCCGGTCGGCATCCCCGCCGGGGACCAACGGCCCCTCCCCCGGTGCCCGATGCGGCGACACCATCGATGCCATGACACCTGACACCACGCCGCTGGACGGGCGAGAGTGCCGACGGCTCCTCGCCGGCCTCTCGGTCGGCCGGGTCGTCTACACCGTCGGCGCCCTGCCCGCCGTCCGCCCCGCCCGCTACCGGCTCGGGGCCGACGGAAGCGTACTGCTGAGCACCGCCGCCGAGTCCGAGCTGGTCCGGGCGGTCTCCGGCGCGCTGGTGGCCTTCGAGGCCGGGGAACTCGACGCGGCGGACGGCGCCGGCTGGAGCGTGACGGTCCTCGGCCGCGCCGACGTCACACCCGACCGGACGCCGACGGGGCCGACCGGGCCGGCCGAGACGGTCACCGTCCGCATCCTTCCCGAACTGGTGAGCGGCCGCCTGTTCGCTCCGAGCCACGTGGTCCGACGCTGACCCGAGCGCCGCCTCCGGCATTTCGGCCGGCACGACGGGCGCGGTGTACGAGGCGGGGTCAGTGTCCCAGGGGCGCCGACCAGGACAACCTGGTGCCGCCGGCCTCCGGAGAGGCCAGCTCGAAGGCGCCCCCGAGGGTCTCGGCCCGCTCCGCGAGATTGCGCAGCCCGCTGCGCCGCCCCTGTTCCGGGATGCCCACCCCGTCGTCCTGCACCGTGAGCACCACCCGCGACCCGGTCGCCTGCAGGACCACCTCGACCCGCCCGGCCCGCGCGTGCCGGGCCGCGTTGCTCAGCGCCTCTCCCAGGACCGCCACCACGTGGTCGGCCACCTCCGCGGGCACGTCCGTGTCGAGCAGGCCCTCCATGCTCAGCCTGGGCGGGAACCCGAGCGCCGCCTGCGCCTCCTCGGCCACCCGCACCACGCGCGACCGCAGGCCGTGGCCGCCCTTCTCCTCCCGCGCCCTCAGACCGAAGATCGTCGACCTGATGATCTTGATGGTCTCGTCCAGGTCCCCCACCGCGCGCAGCACCCGGTCGGAGGCGCCGGGATGGTCGATGACCCGGGCCGCGCTCTGCAGCGTCATCCCCGTCGCGAACAGTCGCTGGATGGCCAGGTCGTGCAGGTCTCGCGCGATCCGGTCACGGTCCTCCAGCATCGCCAACTGCTCGACGTCGCGGCGGCGTTCCGCCAGCTCCAGGGCCAGCGCGGCCTGGTCGGCGAAGCCCAGCAGCGGGCCGATCTCCCGGTCGGTGAACTCGGGCCGGCCGGTCTCCCTGGCCAGCAGCAGCACACCGTCGATCTGTCCCTCCGCCCGGCCCAGGGGGACCGCGACCGCCGGTCCGAGCCCGGCGAACCGGCGCGGCTCGGCGGACAGCCGAGGATCACCGGCCAGATCCGCGGTGGTCACCGACACCCCGGAGGCGCAGGCCGTCCCCGACAGCGACCCTTCCAGGGGAACCACCAGGCCCGCCCGGCCGTCCACGTCCCCGCCCAGCGCCAGCTCCACGCGGACCGTGTCGGTACCGGCCACCGGCACGGAGACGTCGGCCAGCTCGGCGCCGGTGATCTCCCTCGCCCGCTGCGCGATCAGCCCGATCACCTCGGACCGGGATCCGCCGGACAACAGGGCGCGGGTGATCTCGGCGCTCGCGCTGAGCCAGCGCTGCTGGCGCTGGGCCTCCTCGTACAGCCGGGCGTTGTCGATCGCCACCCCCGCGGCCACCGCCAGGGTGGAGATCACCGCCTCGTCCTCGGCGTCGAACTCCTCGCCGCCCCGTTTGTCGGTCAGGTAGAGGTTGCCGAAGACCTCCTCGCGCACGCGCACCGGCACGCCCAGGAAGGTCCGCATCACCGGGTGGTGCGCCGGGCAGCCCACCGACGACGGATGCTCGGAGAGATCGGCCAGCTGCAGCGGCGCCGGACGGTGGATCAGTTCCCCCAGCAGGCCCCGGCCGGTCGGGTAGGGGCCGATCCGGGCGATCTCCTCCTCCGACAGGCCCACCGTGAGGAACTGCGACAGCGTCTCCCCGTCCGGCCCGATCACGCCGAGCGCCGCGTACCGCGCGTCGACCAGGACGGCGGCGGCCTCCACGATCCGCCGCAGCACCTGTGTCAGGTCCAGCTCCCGGCCGACCGACAGCACCGCCTCCAGCAGGCTGTGCACCCGGTCCCGGGTGCCGCGGGCCGCGTCGATCCGCGACTGGAGCTCCTCCAACAGCTCGTCCAGCCGCAGTTGCGGCATCCGTGACCGCATCGTCTCGCCGCTCACGGGCCCCTCCTCATCGCCGAAGTCGCGGCCGATTCTCATCGCCGAGGTCGCGGCCGATTCTCGCAGAGGCCGCCGGATCCCGGGACCTTCGGCACCGAGGTGGGGCTGCTCGACCCCTGTGGCCGGCCACCGGCGCAACGGGATTCTGGTCGCCGGACGGGACCGCGCCTAACGGTGTCGCGGTCCTCCATCGACCGGGGAGGTCAGAACGATGTCGCACAGCGTGGTGGTGGGGATCGACGGCTCGTCAGAAAGCGCGACGGCGGCCGAGTGGGCCGCCCGGGAGGCCCGCCGGACCGGGCTCGCGCTGCGGATGGTCCTCGTCGCCGGCGGCGAGGTGGACGCGCTCGACCGCGACCTCGGCGGCGGCAGTGCGCTGCCGGGCCCGGTGGCCGCGATCCGGGACCGGATCGCGGCCGAGCTGCCCGGCCTGGAGGTCTCCTGCGAGACCGTCCCCGGGAACCCGGCCTACGCGCTGGCCGCCACCGCCCGGCGGGCCGCGGTCCTGGTACTGGGCTCGCGCGGGCTGGGCGGATTCGCCGACCTCCTGGTCGGTTCGGTCGGGTTGCGCGCCGCCGCCCACGCGCACGGCCCGGTGGTGCTGGTCCGCGCCGGATCGGACGCAGGAACCGGGACCGCCGGACCGGCTGCGGAGCCCGGGCCCGTCGTCGTGGGCGTCGAGGGCGACCGGCCGTGCGACGCGGTGCTCGCCTTCGCGTTCCGGCACGCGGCCGGCACCGGCGCCGCCCTGAAGGTGATGGAGAGCCGGGACACCTTCCGAGGCCCGTACACGACGGCGGCGCCGGTGGAGCAGCGGGAGATCGGGGAGTCCCTGGCGGTCGCCGAACAGGTGCGGCTGCAGGACGCCCTGACGCGCTGGCAGGACGAGTTCCCCAAGGTCCGCACCGAGGTCGAGGTGTGCCCCTGGAGCGCGAGCAGGATGCTCGTGGAGGCGTCCCGCACCGCCTCGCTGACCGTCCTCGGCCGGCGCGCCCCCAGGCATCCGGTGGTCGGACCCCGGCTGGGGCCGGTGGCCCAGTCGGTGCTCCACCACGCCCACGGCCCGGTCGCCGTCGTACCGCACGACTGAACCGTCCACCGGGCCCCGGCCCCGGGACCGACCACGCGCCGGGCCCGGGACCGACCGCGCGCCGGGCCCGGGACCTTCGGCCGCAAGCGGGTCCCATTGGTCGGATCCCCCGGCGCAGCGCGCGAGGAAGTCTTGAGGAGAAGGCGCACGGCACCCGCCCGGCGCCCCGAGTTCGGACGAGGTCCGGAGAGGTGGTCCACCATGGCACGTCGCCCGCAACACGAGTCGAAGGCGGCTCCCGCGAGCAACAGCCTTCCCAACCTCACGCCCCAGCCGCCCACCGCCGTCGACGCACTGGTCGCCTCCGCCCTGGAGGCCCTGCGGGAGTACGCCCCGTTCACCCAGGAACAGGTCGACCACATCGTCAGGAAGGCCTCGCTGGCGGCGCTGGCCGAGCACACCGGGCTCGCCGTGCTGGCCGTGGCGGAGACCGGGCGCGGGGTCTTCGAGGACAAGGCGGTGAAGAACGTCTTCGCGTGCGAGAACGTCACCCACGTGATGGCCCGGACCAGGACGGTCGGGGTGGTGCACCGCGACGAGATCGACGGCGTCGTGGAGATCGCCGAGCCGGTGGGGGTGGTCGCTGGCATCACCCCGGTGACCAATCCGACCTCCACCACGATCTTCAAGTGCCTGCTCGCCCTCAAGACCCGCAACCCGGTCGTGTTCGCCTTCCACCCGTCGGCTCAGCGCTGCTCGGCCGAGGCGGCCAGGATCGTCCGGGACGCGGCGGTGGCAGCCGGCGCCCCGGCGCACTGCATCCAGTGGATCGCGGAACCGTCGATGGATGCCACCCACGCCCTGATGAACCATCCGGACGTCGCCACCATCCTGGCCACCGGCGGCAACGCGATGGTGCGGGCCGCGTACTCCTGCGGCAAGCCGGCGCTGGGCGTCGGCGCGGGCAACGTCCCCGCGTACGTGGAGAGGAGCGCGGACCTGAAGCGGGCGGTGAACGACATCGTGCTGTCGAAGTCCTTCGACAACGGCATGATCTGCGCCTCCGAGCAAGCCGTCGTCCTGGACGCGGAGATCCGGGAGGCGGCACTCGCCGAGTTCCGGACGCTCAAGGCGCACCACGCGAGCGCCGACGAGAAGGTGCTGCTGGAGCGGTACCTGTTCGGGGCCGGGGAGGGGACGGCGTGCGCCGGCGACCGGTTGAACGCCGAGGTGGTGGGCCGCTCGGCGACGCAGGTCGCGGAGGCGGCGGGCTTCGAGGTGCCGGCCGACACCTCGGTGATCCTCGTCGACTGCGAGCGGGTCGGGCCCTCGGAGCCGCTGACCCGGGAGAAACTCTGCCCGGTCCTGGCCGTACTCACCGCCCGCTCCCGCGCGGAAGGCGTCGAACTGGCCTCCGCCATGGTGGAGTTCAACGGCCTCGGGCACTCGGCGGCGGTGCACACCGAGGACGCGGCGTTCGTCGAGGAGTTCGGGCACGCGGTCAAGGCCTGCCGGATCATCTGGAACGCGCCCAGCTCGCAGGGCGGCATCGGCGACGTCTACAACGCCTTCACGCCCTCGCTGACCCTGGGCTGCGGCAGCTACGGACACAACTCGGTCTCCGGGAACGTCTCGGCGCTGAACCTCGTCAACATCAAGCGGATCGGGCGGCGCAACACCAACATGCAGTGGTTCAAGGTTCCGCCGAAGATCTTCTTCGAGCGCAACTCGGTGAAGTACCTGGCGAGCATGCCCCGTGCGCACCGCATCGTCGTCGTGACCGACCGGACCATGGTGGACATCGGCCATCTGGAGCGGATCCGGGGCGTGCTCGACCGCCGCCACGACCCGGTCGAGGTGAGGGTGATCGACGACGTCGAGCCCAATCCGAGCATCGACACCGTGCGCAAGGGCGCCGCCCTGATGCGCGAGTTCGAGCCGGACACCATCGTCGCGCTGGGCGGTGGCTCGCCGATGGACGCGGCCAAGGTGATGTGGCTGATGTACGAGCACCCGGAGGTCGAGTTCGCGGACCTGAAGGAGAAGTTCTTCGACATCCGCAAGCGCGCCTTCACCTTCCCCGACCTCGGTGAGAAGGCGAAGCTGGTGTGCATCCCGACCACCTCGGGCACCGGGAGCGAGGTCACGCCCTTCGCGGTGATCACCGACACCGCCACCGGCCAGAAGTACCCGCTCGCGGACTACGCGCTCACCCCGAGCGTGGCCATCGTGGACCCGGCGCTGACCACCGGCCTGCCGAAGCACGTGACCGCGGACACCGGCTTCGACGCGCTCACCCACTGCATCGAGACCTACGTGTCCGTCTACGCCAACGACTTCACCGACGGACTCGCGCTCCAGGGCATCCGGCTGATCTTCGACAACCTGGAGCGCGCGGTGCTGAACGGGCCGGCCGACCCCTTCGCCCGCGAGCGGATGCACAACGCCGGCACGATCGCCGGAATGGCCTTCGGCTCCGCCTTCCTCGGCGCCGTACACGCCATGGCCCACACCCTCGGCGCGACCTTCCACCTCGCCCACGGCCGCACCAACGCCCTGCTGCTGCCGCACGTGATCCGCTGGAACGGCTCCGCCCCGGCCAAGGTCACCGGCTGGCCCAAGTACGGGAGCTACACCGCCCCCGAGCGCTACCAGGCGATCGCCCGGATGCTCGGCCTGCCGGCCGACACCCCCGAGCAGGGCGTCGAGTCCCTCGCCGCGGCGGTCGAGGACCTGCGGGACCGGGCCGGCATCCCGCGCTCCTTCAAGGCGGCCGGAGTCGACGAGGCCGCATTCCTGGCGGCCCTCCCCCAGCAGGCCATGAACGCCTACGAGGACCAGTGCGCCCCCGCCAACCCCCGGATGCCGATGCTCGCCGACCTGCAGCAGCTGATGCGCCGGGCCTACTACGGCGACCAGGCCTGAGAGGACACCGAGATGACCGCCTCGCAGCACGAGCGGACCGCCGTCGCCTGGAACGGCTTCCGGAGCGGACCATGGCGGGACACCGTCGACGTCCGCGACTTCATCCAGCACAACCACACCCCGTACGAGGGCGACGCCGCCTTCCTGGCCGGCCCGACCGAGCGGACCACCGAGGTGTGGCGGCAGATCACCGCCCGCTTCCCCGAGGAGCGCGCCCGAGGCGTGTACGACGTCGCGTACGACGTCCCGGCCGGCATCACCGCGCACGCGCCCGGATACATCGACCGGGAGAGGGAGCTGATCGTCGGCCTGCAGACCGACGCCCCGCTGAAGCGGGCGATCATGCCGTACGGCGGCTGGCGCATGGTGGCGGGCGCGCTGCGGACCTACGGCTACCCGGTCGACCCGGAGCTGGAGAAGGTCTTCACCCGGTACCGCAAGACCCACAACGACGGCGTGTTCGACGCCTACACGCCCGAGATCCTCGCGGCCCGCAAGGCCGGCGTCATCACCGGCCTTCCGGACGCCTACGGGCGCGGCCGGATCATCGGCGACTACCGCCGGGTCCCCCTCTACGGCGTGGACCGGCTGGTCGCGGCCAAGCGAGCCGAGAAGGCCGAGCTGGACGCCGCACCCACCGATCCGGCGCGGCTGGAGGAGACCATCCGCCAGCGCGAGGAACTCGCCGAACAGGTACGGGCCCTGGGGGAGCTCAAGGAGATGGCCTCGGCCTACGGGCACGACATCTCGGGCCCGGCCGCCACCGCCCGTGAGGCGGTCCAGTGGCTCTACTTCGCCTACCTGGCGGCGGTCAAGGAGCAGAACGGCGCGGCCATGTCGCTCGGCCGCACCTCGACCTTCCTCGACGTCTACCTCCAGCGCGACCTCGCGGCCGGGCTCCTCGACGAACAGCAGGCCCAGGAACTGGTGGACGACTTCGTCATCAAGCTGCGGATCGTCCGCTTCCTGCGCACCCCCGAGTACGACGAGCTGTTCTCCGGGGACCCGACCTGGGTCACCGAATCGATCGGCGGCATCGGCACCGACGGCCGCACCCTCGTCACCCGGACCTCCTTCCGCTACCTGCAGACCCTCTACAACCTGGGCCCGGCCCCCGAACCGAACATGACGGTCCTCTGGTCCCCGCACCTGCCCCGGGGTTTCAAGGAGTTCTGCGCCCGCGTATCCATCGACACCTCCTCGGTCCAGTACGAGTCCGACGAGCTGACGCGCCCGCGCTTCGGCGACGACACCGCGATCGCCTGCTGCGTCTCCGCGATGGAGGTCGGAAAGCAGATGCAGTTCTTCGGCGCCCGGGTCAACCTCGCCAAGACCCTGCTCTACGCGATCAACGGCGGCCGGGACGAGCGGTCCGGCCTCCAGGTCGGCCCGGCCACGACCCCCGTCGGCGGGGACGTCCTCGACTACGACGAGGTGACGGCCCGCTTCGACGAGCAGTTGGACTGGCTCGCCGGGACGTACGTCCACGCACTCGACGTCATCCACTACATGCACGACAAGTACGCCTACGAGCGGATCGAGATGGCCCTGCACGACCGGGACGTCCGGCGCACCATGGCCTGCGGAATCGCCGGCCTCGCGGTCGCCGCCGACTCGCTGTCGGCCATCAAGTACGCCGAGGTCACCCCGGTGCGGGACGAGACCGGCCTGGTCACCGACTACCTGGTCGACGGCGACTACCCGGCGTACGGCAACAACGACGACCGGGCGGACGCCATCGCGGTCCGGCTGGTCGAGGACTTCATGGCGAAGGTGCGCAAGCACCCCGCCTATCGGGGCGCCGAGCACACCCAGTCCGTGCTCACCATCACCTCCAACGTCGTCTACGGCAAGAAGACCGGCAACACCCCGGACGGACGGCGAGCGGGCGAGCCGTTCTCACCCGGTGCCAACCCGATGAACGGGCGCGACGTCCACGGCTACGTGGCCGCGGCGCTGTCGGTCGCGAAGCTCCCGTACGAACACGCCGAGGACGGCATCTCCCTCACCAACACCGTCACCCCGGACGCGCTCGGCCGCACTCCCGAGGAGCGGGTCCGCAACCTGGTCGGGGTGCTGGACGGCTACACCAGCTGCCACGGCTTCCACATGAACGTCAACGTCCTCGACCGGGACACCCTCCTCGACGCCATGGCCCACCCGGAGAAGTACCCGCAGCTCACCATCCGGGTCAGCGGCTACGCGGTCAACTTCGTCCGGCTCACCCGCGAACAGCAGCTGGACGTGATCGGCCGCACCTTCCACGACGCGCTGTAGCCCCACTCGCTCGCGGTGCCGACGCCTCCCCGACCACCGGCGCCGGCACCGCGCCGCCCCGCAGAAGGAGCACACCCCCATGGCCGCCGCCCCGCAGCCGGTCACCGGCATGCTGCACTCCTGGGACCTGTCCACCGGAGTGGACGGCCCCGGCACCCGCTTCGTCACCTTCCTGGCCGGCTGCCCGCTGCGCTGCCTGTACTGTCACAACCCCGACACCCGCTCCATGCGCCACGGCCGCCCCTGCTCGGCCGAGGAGATCGTGCGCGAGGCCGCCAAGTACACCGACTTCATCCGTGCCTCCGGCGGCGGCGCCACCGTCAGCGGCGGCGAGCCGCTCCTCCAACCCGCCCTCACCGGCGAGCTGCTGCACCGGTTCAGGCACGAACTCGGACTGCACACCGCGTTGGACACCTCCGGCTTCCTCGGCGCCCGCGCCGACGACGCGCTGCTCGCCGACACCGACCTCGTCCTGCTCGACATCAAGTCCTGGGACCGCGCCCTCTACCGGCACCTGACGGGACAGCGGCTCGGCCCCACGCTCGACTTCGCCCGCCGCCTGGCCGACCTGGGCAAGGAGGTCTGGCTGCGGTTCGTCCTCGTGCCGAACCTGACCGACCCCACCTCGAACATCGGGGGCATCGCCACCTTCGCCGCCTCGCTCGGCAACGTCACCCGGGTCGACGTCCTGCCCTTCCACCGACTCGGCGCCGCCAAGTGGCGCGCCCTCGGGCTCGACTTCCCCCTCGCCGACACCCCGGTGCCCTCGCCGGAGCAGATCGCGGAGGCCCGGGCGATCTTCGCCGCACAGGGCCTGCACACCGTCTGAAACCCGGATGGGCACCCCGACAGGTCCCGGGGCGCCGAACGGCTGCTCGGCATGCTCGGCGGCTGCATCTGGCCGCCCGCCCTGGTCCCGGGCCGGCTGCGCGCCGCCGGGCACGTCGTCCCGCAGTCCTGGGCCGTGGACTCCTGGACACAACTACTCTCGCACCACGGCGGGTTGACCGACATCCGGGGCAACCTCGCCGTACTGGGCGCCTACGCGGCCGGGCTCCTCCTCCTCGCCACCCTGGTGCTGCGCCGCCGCCTGACGGCGGACTCGGCCTGAACTCCGCCGGACACGGTGAGCCGACTCCCGGACGAGTGGGCCCGCATCGGCACCCGACCCTCCGGCCCCGGCGAGCCGGGCAGACCGCCGTCGGGGCACACATAGAACCGGGTCACCTGCGGAACACCGCCCTCTTCCGGCCGCTCACCGAAGTCACCCGGGGACAGCGGCTGAGTGAGTGGCGTGGCCGGTGGCGGAGTGACCGCCAGGAGTCGGCAGCCGCCTCGGGGTCGGCTACCGCGCGGCGGTCGTGGCGGCGCCCACGGCCGCATCGGCAGCGGTGACTGTCGCGCGCACGAGGGCGACGAGGCGGGCGGTGTTGGCCGGGGTGGCGTCGAAGCCGGCCAGGGTCACGCCGATGATGTGGCTGCCGTCCAGCACGCCGATGCCGATGTGCGTCTCGCCGTCCATGGTGACGGTGCCGCCGGTGGTTGCCGTGCCGAGGCTCGGTGTGGTCAGCGGTGTGAAGCCCGGGACGGCGCCGGCGGCCCGGGAGGCCTGCCGGAAGGCGGCCGTTGCGGCGGAGGCGCTGCCGTAGAGGTCGGCAGAGACCGTGACCTTCATGGTTCCGGTCGGGTCGGCGAACACCACGGCGACGGTGGCCGTGGGCCGGCCGACGGCAGTGCTGTCCGGGCCGACGCTGACGACCTGGGTGACCTCGGGGAAGAACCGTTCGACGGCCTTGAGGGGCAGTGCCGTGTTCACCGGCAGCGACGCACCGGTGCTCTGCGTGACGACGACCGGCGACGGTGTCTGCGCCTGCGCCGGCACCGCGCTCACCCCGGCCGCCAGTGCACCGGCCGTCGCGAGCGACAGCACGGTGAATATTCCCTTTCGCATGATCATCTCCCGTCCTTCCGACTGCTCCCGGGCACCACCCCCTCCGGCCAGTCTCCTCGCCCGTCACGCCTGCGGCGATCCGAGCGGCCACCGCTCCCCGGGGCCCGGCGGCCTTCCCGGACGACCGGACGACCGGGCGGTCACTGCGGGTGGCGGAGGCGGACCGGTCCACGACGGTCCGGGCCCGGGTGCCGGCGAGGTCCACCGCCGACCTGGAGCTGTTTCCGCGTCAGGGCCCGCGACAACACCCCGGCCCGCTCCGGGGAGGGCAGCGCCAACCGGATGGTGCACTGGTGACGCCGCGCCTGCCCCGGCCACACCCGCGCCCGGCCCCGGCCGTGTGCCGGAGCTGTTCTCACACCGGTGGGCTTCCACGGAGTCGATGACCGCGCGGTGGGCGGCGCGCCGGGTCCGCGAAACAGCGACTCGCGGATCTTTCACGCCGGGTTCAGCGCAAGGTGGCGGCGAAGGCGAGCAACTGCCGGTTGACGGCGTCGGGTTGGTCGACGTGCGTGGTGTGGCCGATGTCGGGGATGACGGCGGCGGTGGCGCGGGGGTTGAGGGCGGCTGGCCTCGGCGTGGGTGCTGGGCCAGAACTCGCTGTCGGCGCCGGCCATGACGAGGACCGGGACCTGACCGCGGGTCGTTGCAGCCGGCCCGCAGCCCCGGCTGACCGTCCGGCTCAGCTTGTTGTTCAACCTCGGTGCGCTTGGTGTTCCTTGATCGTATTTGCTCACTTGGCGGTCTGATCCACGCCACAGGTCATGGCAGGAACGGTCCCGCCTCCGGCCCCCGCCCGCCGTGCGCCGGGACGCACCGCGCCTCCCGCCGCGCCTCCCGTCGGTCCTCGCGTCGGTCCTCCTGCTGCGGCAGCGGCGGGCCGGCGGGCGCAGCCGTCCTACGGACGTGCAGGACGGCGGCGCCCAGGGGCAGCGGCGCGTGGTCCACGAGGCGCAGCCCGGCGTCGGCGAACAGCCGGCCGTAGTCGTCGGCGTCGCGTTCCCGGCCCCCGGTGTTGCACATCATGTGGAGGTCCCACGCGGTGGCCAGCGACGTCGAGCCGTCCGCCGGCAGCAGGCGTTCGACGACCAGCAGGTCGGCGTGGGCGGGCATGGCGCGGGCGCAGTGGCGCAGGATCTCGCGGCAGCGCGCGTCGTCCCAGTCGTGCAGCACCCGGGACAGCAGGTAGACGTCGGCGCCCGGCGGGACGTCCGCGAAGTCACCGCTGCGGTAGTCGCACCGGTCTCCGCAGCCGGCCGCGTCGAGCCGGCGGCGCGCGGCCTCCACGGCGTGCGGGCGCTCCAGCAGGACGCCGCGCAGGTGCGGGTGCGCGGCGAGGACGAGCCCGAGGAGTTCACCGTTGCCGCCGGCGACGTCGACGACGGTCCGGGGGCGGGGCGCCCCGTCCGTGCCGGCGAGGACCGGGTGCGCGGGCAGCGGCTCGAACATCCGCGAACTCGCGGCCATGGACTGGTCGAACAGGTCGGCGAGCTCCGGGTCGCGGGCGAAGTGGTCGAAGTGGTTCTCGCCGAAGAGGTGGTCGAAGCCGACCTCGCCGGTGCGGACGGTGTGGCCCAGGGCCGCGAAGGAGCGGTAGAACGGGCCGCCGTACATCAGGGCCAGCGACCGCATCGAGCCGGGGGCGTCGCTGCGCAGCAGGGCGCCGAGCTCGGTGAGCCGGAAGCCGTCCCCGTCCCGGGCCGTCACGCCCACCATCGCGAGGTAGCGCAGCAGCGTGGCCAGGCTGCCCGGGTCGGCGCCGACGGCCCGGGCGAGCGTGTGCGGTCCGGCCGGCGTGTGGGTGTCCAGGGCGTCGGGCAGCCGCAGTTGCGCGCACACGGCGAGGGCCTGCGTCGTCCACGCGCCGGTCAGCATCCGCAGGAGGTCCTCGGCCGGCCGGTGCGCCGGGTCGGTGCCGTCCGCGGCGTCCGGGCGGTCTGCGTGCTCCCGGCCGTCCGCGTGCTCCCGGCCGTCCGCGCCCAGGTGGGCGGCGAGCACGGCGGGGTGGTTGCCCGCGGCGTGGAGCTCCACCCGCCGGTACCCGGCCGCGGTGTGCGCGGGAGCGGTGAAGTAGAGGACCGTCGCGTCCTCGTGCGGGTTGTGGCCGCCGCCGTCCGGTGCCGCGCCGTGCCGGGTCAGCAGCGAGCACAGGCCGCCCAGCACCAGGGCGTCCGGGCGGGCGACCTCGAAGGCGAGGTGCGCCTCCTCCCGGTGTGCGCGCTCGTACGCGGCGACGGCGGCCAGGTCCGAGCCCGGCGGCACGGGCAGGGCGAACACCTCGACGGTCCGCTCCCGGTGCGGCCCGGGTACCGGCGGGCGCACGATCCTGACGTCGAGCCCGGCTTCGTCGAGGCCGTGCCGACGGGCCAGGCGCCCCCGCACCACGGTGCTCGGGTAGGACGGCGTGTCCGGGTCCAGCCCGCAGGCGGCCAGGTGGGCGCGCAGCGTGGCGGCGTCGGGCGGGAAGACGAGCAGCGCGGCGTGCGCGAACCGGCAGTGGTCGGCCAGCGCCCGCAGCTCCGGACCGTCGAGGCCGGGCAGGAGAAGTCGGAGCAGGGTGGCGGTGTCCTGTTCCTCGACGAACGCGGCCGCCTCGCGCAGGCGGGCCGCGTCGTCCGGGACTGTCGTCGCGTCCGGGACTGTCGTCGCGTGGTCCAGGGGTGTCGCGTGGTCCGGGGGTGTCGCCGTCATCGCGGGGCATCACTTTCCGGTGGTCGGGTCACGCCGGTTCGGACGCCGTGACCCGGGGGTGAGGGTGCGGGGAGAGGGGTGCGGGGAGAGAGCGGGCGGAAGGTCACACGCCGACGTAGTTCTCGGCGAACCAGTCCTGATGGGCGCGCGAGGTGCGCAGCGAGTCCAGGCGCGAGCGGCGCAGCGATTCGTGGAAGAACGATTCGCCGTCCGTGCCGGGGGCGGCGTGCAGCAGCCGGATCATCCAGCGCGAGAACTCCTGTGCGCGCCAGATGTGGGCCAGGCAGCGTCGCGAGTACCGCTCCAGCGCCGTGGCGTCGCCGTGGGCGAGGTCGCCGACGAGGGCCTCGGCTAGGAGTTCGGCTTCCAACACCGCGAGGTTGGCGCCCTTCGCGGCGGAGGGGCTGATCAGGCTCGCGGCGTCCCCGGCCAGCAGCAGCGAACCGTGGCGCAGCGGTTCGACGACGTCGGAGGAGAGGTCGACGACGGTGCGCCGGAGGATCCTGCCGCGGCGCAGCGGCCCGTGGTCGGCGGCGCGCATCCGCAGGTCGAGGCGGTCCCAGACCTGCTCGTCGGTCCAGGCGTCGGCCGGGGTGCCGCGCTCGCACTGCAGGTAGTAGCGGGTCACCTCGGGGGTGCGGGCCATGTGTCCGGCGAAGCCGCTCCGGTGGGTCGCGTAGCCGACGGCGTCGAGGCTCGGGGGCGCCTGGGCGAGCAGGCCGAGCCAGCTGACACCGTGGTCGCGGTGGTGGCGCAGGGCGGTCGGGGGCAGCGAGCGCCGGGCCGCGCCGTGCCGGCCGTCGCACCCGGCCACGTAGCGGGCCTGCCACCGGGCGGGGCGGCCGTGCGCGTCGCGCGCGGCGACGACGGGCCGGACGCCGTCGGCGTCGTGCACGGCCAGTGCCTCGGTGCCGAAGCTGATCCGGCCGCCGGCGTCCAGGTAGTGCGTCAGCAGGTCCGCGACGAGGTCCTGCTGGGGGTAGACGGTGTGCAGCTCACGGCGCCCGAGGGAGCCGTAGTCCAGGCGGAAGCGGCCGCCGTCGGTGCGGAACTCGCACACGCCGTGCGGGCGGCCGTGGCGGCGCAGGCCGTCGGCGAGGCCGTGGCGTTCGAGCGTGCGGACGGTGTTCGCCGCGAGGAAGCCGGCCCTGGCCCGGGCCCCCAGGGCGGCCCGGTCGGAGCGTTCGAGGACGACGCAGTCGATCCCGTGCGCGTGGAGGAGGTTCCCGAGGGTCAGCCCGGCCGGTCCCGCGCCGAGGATGACCACGGCGGCGGACTCCTGGTCTGCTGAGCTGTTCTGACGTGTGGCCACAGAGAGTGGATCATAGGCCTCATCGGATACATAAATGGTCTGAAATAACCCGAATCAGCTAGTAGTGGGATGATCAGCCCTTCTTCTTGTCGCTCCGCCGGGCCGTCGGACCCGGGGCCCCGCCGACCAGGGCAGCCGCTCTCGTAGGGTGGCTCACCGAACCGAGGGGACGATCCACCATGACCAGCAGCACCCAGCCGACCGCCGCACCGGCGACCGAAGCGCCGTCGGCCGCCGCATCGGCAACCGGAGCGCCGTCGGCCGGAGCGCCGTCGGCCGAAGCCCGCAACACGCCCGCCCGGGTCAGCTTCTGGTCCGCCGCCATGGGCGTCAGCCTGGTCGTGGCCGTCTTCGTGACCCCGATCTTCTGGCTGATGTACGGCGGTTTCTACACGTTCGGCGTGTTCGTGTGCGGCCTCGTCGCCATCCCGGCCGGGCACCTCGGCCGCCGCCGCGGCAAGCGCCTGGGCGGCCGCGACCGCGGGCTCGCCCTGCTCGGCATCCTCACCGGCTGGCTGCTGCTCCTCTGCGGCCTGTTGCTGGTGCTCGCCTACGCGGGCGTCGTGGCGGGCCTGGCGGTCCTGGTCGGCTCCGCGAGCTGAACGGCTGCCGTGCCGACGACCGGTGGACCGGCGGCGGTGTACCGGCGGCCGACGCGCCAACCGGCCGCCGGACCACGGCGTGACCGCACCGGCGAGGTCACAATGAGGCATGCGACCAAGCCCCGGCCCGGCCGGTACGCCGGCGGTGACCCCCGACCCGGCCGCCCTGCGCGGCGAGCGCTGGTGGCCGGTGTCGACGGCGATCGCAGCCGCCGCGCTGCTCCACGTGGCGCTGCCCGCGGCGTACCGGCTGGACCCCGTGTGGGTGGTCCCCGTGGTCATGCTCACCCTGCTCGCGGTACTCATCATCGGGGACCCGGGGCGGATCGACCGTCAGAAGACCTGGCTCCGGGTGGTCACCGAAGCCATGATCGCCTTCATCACCGCGTCGAACCTGCACGCGGGCGTCCACCTCGTGGTGGACATCCTGACCAACAACAAGCTGTTCGCCAACAACGCCACCGGCCTGCTCGCCACCGGCGGAGTCACCTGGATCACGAACGTGATCGCCTTCGCACTCTGGTACTGGGACCTGGACCGCGGCGGCGCCGCCGCCCGCGCCCACCGGCCCCACACGAAGCCCGTGTTCGTCTTCCCCGAGATGCAGCACACCACCCACGCACCGGCCGACTGGGTGCCGCACTTCGCCGACTACCTGTCACTGTCCTTCTGGACCGCCACCGCGTTCAGCCCCACCGACGTCTCCGCGATCAAGAGGTGGGCCAAACTGCTGATGATGGTGGAGGCCGCGACCTCCCTCATCGTGGCCACCCTGGTGATCGCCCGCGCGATCAACATCCTGCAGTGACCCGGTCGGCCGGCCCGGCCGCCCACCCGTGTCCCCGCGGGCGCCTTCAGCCCGCGGCCTCCGGCGGTTCGATGCAGGGCCGCTGACCTGCTAGTGTTCTTCCTGTCGCGAGGGAATGATTCCTCGCCAGGCGTCAGCGGTGCTACCAGAGCACGTCCTACTTTCAGTAGGAAGAGTCCGTGCAACCCGGGCCTGGCGCTCCACAGTTCGGACGAGGTCCGGCACCCACCCAGGTGTCGGACCTCGTTCGCGTTCACGGCCCGTACGGGCGAAAACCGGGAGGCAGAACGCACCCGGGATGCGCGACACTTCGCCGGGTGATCGTGATGCAGCCCGTCCTGGAGGCGGTTCCTCGTAGCTTCGGCCTCTGGCCCGTCGCCGACATCCCGCCGTCCGGCTTTCTGCCCCTCAGCGGCCGGCTCTCGTCCGCCGAGGTCGGGACGGCGATGATGCTCATCGCGAGCTGCAACGACATCGACCCCGACGACGACCGCCCACCGCGTCCGGCGGGCGCACGCGACTCGTTCCTCCACGGACTCCTGACCTTCGGCAGTCCCTACGCGGCCGGAGGCCTGCGGGTCGCCGACACCTCCAGCGGCGTCGACTTCCTGCCGGGCTGTTGCGACGGACTGGAGGACTGGCGCGACTGGCAGCGGCTCGTGGACGACGGCGGCCTGCTCGGATTCGGCCACGAGCCCGTGTCACCGATCGCCGAGCGCTTCGGCGACACCGTACGGCTCACCGTCAACGCCGAGCAGACCGGCAGCCCCGTCATGGAGCTGCCCGTCGCCGAACTCCGCCGCCTGCTCGCCGACGTCGAGCGCGATCTGGCCGACTTCCTCGCACTGGCGGCACACTGGGCCTCCGAGTACCTGCCCGACCGGAGCGCCACCGTCACCGCCGCCCTCGCCCGACTCCTCGACCTTCCCGCCCCGGTTTCGCCGCCGACGCCGTAGGACCCGGCCTGCCGGAACCCCTCGGTGCCGTCCCGTTCGTCGACCCCGCCATCGGCAATCCGATGCCGAAGACCTCGCCGCCGAAACCGCTTCGGACCGAAGCCGGCGGCCTGTTCATACCAGGGTGGCCCCGGGCTCTCCGGGGCCTCCCGGAGAAGGGCATCCCAGCCGCAGGCCCGGATCCCGGCTGGGCCGCCGACCGCGTGAGCGTGTTTCAGGCGTCACGGCGCACGGCGGGATCCTGCAGTCCGCCACGCGATCGGGTCACTCCTGGCCGCTCCGGGCTGTCCCGGGATCGATGTCGGTGCCGGGTCGCTGACCTGCTAGTATTCTTCTCGTCGCGAGGGAGAACGATTCCTCGCCAGGCGTCAGCGGTGCTACCAGAGCACGTCCTACTTTCAGTAGGAAGAGTCCGTGCAACCCGGGCCTGGCGCTCCACAGTTCGGACGAGGTCCG
>NZ_JBHWBZ010000039.1:0-82457 GCF_042735475.1 Kitasatospora sp. NPDC059577
GTGGTTGACGGCGAAGTAGCCGAGTTCGCCGAGGCCGGCCACCAGCGGCACCAGCCGCCACGGGCTCGGCGGCTTCGGGGTGACCCGACGGGACACCCCGAGCGGCGAGATCACGACCCGGCGCAGCGCGAACCGGGCGGCGAGCGCGGCCGCCAGCGGCACGGCCAGTGCCACGCCGACCGCCTGCGCCGGGCTCAGGCTGACGTCCCCGGCGAAGAACCGGTCACCGGTGAACGGCACCTCGGCCACCACCGGCCGCAACGCGGCGTACGTGCCGAAGCCGAGCACCGTACCGACCACCGCCGCCACCGTGGACTCCACCGCCGAGATCACCGACACCTGGCCCGGTGTGGCCCCCACCAGCCGCATCGCCGCGTAGCGCTGCTCCCGGGTGGCGGCGGACAGCCGGGTGGCCGTGCCGATGAAGACCAGCACCGGGAAGATCAGCGCCCCGGCCACCACGGTGAGCACCAGCACCAGGGCGTCGTCGTGCACGCCCGCGCCGTAGCAGTCGTTGTCGCACACGGCGGGCAGCTCGGTGGCGACGGTCGTCACGGTGGTGGCCCGCGGCAGGGCCCTGACCTCGTCCACCGTGCGGCCCACGACCACCGCCAGGGTGTCCGGGGAGGGCAGCGCGTCGTCGCCGAGCGTGCCGGCCAGTCGGCCGGGGAAGCGGTCGCCGAGTTCGACGGCCGGCGTCGTGCCCAGCAGCTTCGCCAGGGCGGGCGAGGCGTAGTACTCGCCGGGGGGCGGCAACGCGCTCAGGCCGGGCGGGACGGGCGAGGTGGGCCCGGTGGCGGCGACCTCGGCGCGGAAGACGGCCCTCCCCCGGTAGTAGTCCATCCGGGCGCTCCACCAGAGCGGGTCCACCGGGGCGGCGACGGTCCCGCCCTTGACTCCGGTGTTCATCCAGAACTGCCGCTGGTTGGCGCGGTCGATCGCGTCGACGCTGGCCAAGGTCGACAGCAGCAGCCCGACGCCGATCGCCACGGCCGCCACGATCGTCATCAGCCGGGCCACCGCCTCCCGGCCGCCGCTGACGGCCAGCCGGAGCGAGAAGGCGATCACGGGGCCACCGGTCCGGCGGTGAGGCTACGGGCCCGCCCGTCGCGGACGATCGCCTCGCGGTCGGCATAGGCGGCGACCCGGGGCTCGTGGGTGACCAGGACGACGGTGGTGCCCTGCTCCTTGGCCGAGGTGACCATCAGCTCCATCACCTGTTCGCCGGTCAGCGAGTCCAACGCGCCGGTCGGCTCGTCGGCGAAGAGCACCCGGGGGCGGGCCACCAGGCCACGCGCCAGCGCGACGCGCTGGGCCTGACCACCCGACAGCTCGCCGGAGCGGCGGCCTTCCATTCCGTCCAGGCCGAGGCGGGCGAACCAGGGGCGGGCCTCGGCCAGGGCGGAGGACCGTCGTACGCCGTTCAGCAGCAGCGGCAGGGCGACGTTCTCCTCGGCCGTCAACTCCGGTACCAGTTGGCCGAACTGGAACACGAAGCCGAAGGTGTCCCGGCGCAGGGCGCTGCGCCGGGCCTCGGACAGGGTGTCCAGCCGCTGCCCGTCGAACAGCACTTCGCCCGAGTCGGGCACCAGGATGCCGGCCAGGCAGTGGAGTAACGTCGACTTGCCCGAGCCACTGGGGCCCATGACGGCGAGCACCTCCCCCGCCTGGACGGACAGGCTCGCACCGCGCAGCGCGGGCGTCTCGCCGAACGAGAGGGTGACGTCCCGGGCCTCGATCACGGCGGTCATGCCCGCACCTCCGCGGCGAGCGCGTCGAGGCGGGCGGTGGTGAGGTCGATCCAGCGCAGGTCGGCCTCCAGGTGGAACAGGCCGTGGTCGGCGAGCAGGGCGTCCACCAGGGCGCCGGTGCGGCGCAGTTCGGTGAGTTCGCGCATCCGGCGCAGGTGGGCGGCGCGCTGGCCGTCCAGGTACTGCTCGGCGTCGCGGCCCAACATCAGGGCCAGCACCACCTTGGTGAACAGCACGGACTGCAGGTTGGGTTCGGGTGCGACGGGCTCCCGGAGCCAGTCCTCGAACTCGGTCGCCCCCGTGTCGGTGATGACGTACCGCTTGCGTTCGGGCCCGTCGCCGGGCTCCGCCTCACCGGCCACCACCTTGCCGTCGCGGGCCAACCGGCCGAGGGTCGCGTAGACCTGGCCGTACGGGAGGGGCTTGCCGCGGCCGAAGAGGGCGTCGTAGTCGCGCTTGAGGTCGTAGCCGTGGCTCGGCTCCCGCTCCAGCAGCCCCAGCAGGGTCAAAGGAACACTCATGGGAGGACCATACACCCGACGTATACTCCGAGTGTATACATGGCGAGAAGAATGCTCCGACCTGGAAGGACGCCGACGTCGGGACGCGGGAAAGCAGGGGGCGGCCCCACGACCACCCCCTGCTCCGCCGTTCGGCCCGGCACCCCCACGGTCGAACCGGGCCACGGCCGCGCCCAGGCACGGGGGGCGCCGCCGGTACCCAGCCTGCCTTGCCCGGCCCGGCGCTGCCGAGGGCCGAACGTCCCGTCGGCGGGGCCGAGCGGCACTGGCGGGACGCCCCACGGGCGTGGCGGTACTACGAACGCGCACGACTCTTGTGCGCGGAGGGGCCCGGGGTGGAAATTGGTGGCGAACCGCCTTTCGCCCCAGCACCCCTGAGGAGCCGTCAACGTGTCCAGCGCACCCCGCCCCGCACGGCCCGCGTCGCTCCCGCGGCGAACCGGCCGTCAGCTGCGGCGGGCCCTCGGCGCCCGGCACGAACCGCTGGTCCGTCCGCTCGACCGCTCCCGGGCCCGGGCCTGGCTGCTCGCCGCGTTCGGCGCGGTGCTCACCGTCGCCCTCTCGGTGGGCGGCGCACTGCTGCTCTACCGAGGTGCGGCGCCCCAGGCCGACGCCGAACGCACACGGCTGCACCGGGTCGACGCCGTGGTGCGCGGCATCCCCGACCGCGGCGCCGCCACCGGCGGGCGCTTCGCCGGGGGCCACCGGAACCGGACCGACGTCGACGTCGCGTGGACCGCCCCCGACGGCACCCCGCGCTCCGGCACCGTCCAGGCCCCGGACGCGACCACCGCCGGTGGCCGCGTCCCGATCTGGATCGACCGGGCCGGCAACGCCTCCGCTCCCCCGGTCGACCGCGCCACCCTCGCCGTCTCCGCCGCCTGCACCGGCATCGGCACCCTCCTCACCCTGTTCGCCCTCGTCGTGCTCGTGCTGCGACTGCGCCTGCACGCCCTCGACCGCCGCGCCGAGAGCGCCTGGGCCGACGCCTGGGCCCGCCTCGAACCCCGCTGGAGCGGCCGCGCCGGTCAGCGCACCGAGGACTGACCACGGGCCACGGGGCCGGGCGGCTCCGCGGGGGCCGGGCTGTTCAGCGGGGCCGGGCGGCTCCGCGGGGGCCGGGCTGTTCAGCGGGGCCGGACGCCTCGGCGAGGGCCGGGACGTTCAGCGGGGCCGGGTCCAGGCCGGGGCGGGGGTGGGCCGGGCGGCCCGGTGGACGAGGGCGGCCACGGCGAGGAGGAGGGCGAGGGCCAGGCCGAGGGCGGTCGGGACGTTCGCGTGGAGGACGAGGAGGGCGCCGAGCAGGGCACCCGCGAACATCCAGCCGGCGGAGGCGAGTCGGCGCAGGCCGGTGCGGTCGGCGGCGAGGGCGGTGATGGTCATGGTGAGCACGGTGGTGGTGAGGTCGGGGACCTTGAGTGCGCGGACCACCGCGTTCTGGCCGCCCATGGCGAAGCCGAGCAGGCCGATCAGGGTGTAGCGGACCGGGTCGGCGGTGTGGCCGACGACCGCCGCCAGGACGGTGCTCACCGCGAGGAGCCCGGACTGGACGCCGACGGCGGTGGCCAGCAGGCGGCCGCGGTGGCCGGGCAGGCGGCGGGCGAGGTGGCCGCCCGTCAGGGCGCCGAGGAGGAAGGCCGCGAGCGCCGCGAGGGAGGCGGTGGCGGAGAGGTTGGGCGCGCCGGCCAGGGCGAAGCCGAGGAAGACCACGTTCCCGGTCATGTTGGCGACGAAGACGTGGCCCAGTTCGAGGTAGCTGACGGCGTCCACCACTCCGGTGACCACGGTCAGGACCAGCAGCATCGGCACCAGCGGCCCGTGCTCGGGATCGGGGTCGGGGGTCAGCATCGGGCCTCCCAGGCGGTTCGTGTGACGGTCCTTCCGTTCTACTCCCTCAGGCGAGCGCCGGGCCGCCCGGGCCGTCCGGTTCCTCGTCCGGTTCCTCGTCCAGGTACCAGTGCAGGTCACGCACCCCCGGCTCCGACGACGGCCGGCTGACGACCTGTTCGAGTGCCGGGGCGGTGGTCGGGGCGTGCACGACGGCACCTCCTTCACGGGGTCGGGGTACCGGCGGGTCGTCGCCCCGGGGCGGTCCGGACGATCTTGATGATGGCCATCGCCGCCACCGCGGCCGGGGAGGCGCGCAGGACGCCTCCGTCGGCCCTGCCGGGCTTCCGACCATTGCTCGACAGCTTTGTAGAAGTTTGACCGGACCCGACCCGGCCTTGGATACTCGTCTCCGGCATATATAGTTCACCGACATATGCAGTTGAGCAGCCCACGAGGGGGAAGTGTGTCCCACACCGATCCGACCCGGCCCGCGCCCGTCCTGCGCCTGGCCTCCGTCACCCGGGTGCACGGGCGGGGCGCCGCCGAGGTGCACGCCCTGCGCGGCATCGACCTGGCCGTCCACCCCGGCGAGTTCGTCGCCGTCATGGGGCCGTCCGGCTCCGGGAAGTCCACCCTGCTGACCCTGGCCGGCGGACTGGACCAGCCCAGCGGCGGCGAGGTGCTGGTGGAGGGCGTCCCGCTCGGCGGCCTCCGCCGCGGCAGGCTCGCCGATCTGCGGCGACGCTCCATCGGGTACGTCTTCCAGGACTACAACCTGATCCCGGCGCTCACCGCCGCCGAGAACATCGCCCTGCCCCGCGAACTCGACGGCGTCCCGGGACGCCGGGCCCGCCGGGAGGCACTGGCCGCCCTGGAGGAACTGGGCATCGGCGAACTCGCCGACCGCTTCCCCGACGACATGTCCGGCGGCCAGCAGCAGCGCGTCGCGATCGCCCGCGCCCTGATCGGCGAACGCCGACTGGTGCTCGCCGACGAACCCACCGGCGCCCTCGACTCCGCCACCGGTGAGGCCGTGCTCGGCGTGCTGCGCGCCCGCTGCGACGCCGGCGCCGCCGCGATGATGGTCACCCACGAGGCCGCGCACGCCGGCTGGGCGGACCGGATCGTCCACCTGCGGGACGGCGCGATCGCCTCGGAGAGCCCCGGCTACCGCTCCGCGACCTGCCCGGCCGCCGTCCACCGGCCCGGCGGCACCGAGGAGATGACGTGGTGAGGCTCGGAGCCTGGCGGGTCGCCCTGCGCATCGCCCGCCGCGACGCCCTGCGCGCCAAGGGCCGCAGCGCCCTGATCGTCGCCATGATCGCCCTGCCCGTCCTCGGCGTCACCGGCGCCGACGTGGTCCACCGCAGCGGGCAGCTCAGCCCCGCCGAGCGGGTCGAGCGGGTGGTCGGCGGGGCGGACGCCCTGGTCACCGCCCTCGACCCGGGCCGCACCGTCGAACAGGCCCCGGTCGCCGAGGACGGCGCCTTCGCCGTCCAGCCCCGCCCGGGGGAACAGCCCACCGCCGAGCAGCTGAAGGGCGCCGGCACCGATCCGGTCACCCTGGTCGGCGCGCTGCTGCCCCCCGGCAGCGCGCTCACCCCGGCCCGGCCGGGGCCGGAGACCGGCGCGACCTCGCCCGAGGGTCTCGTCCGCACCCTCACCACCGAGGCGAACCTCGCCGACCCGATCTGGCGCGGCCGGATCGACCTGGTCGAGGGCCGCGCCCCGAGCGCCCCGCACGAAGTGGCCGTCACCCGGGCCTTCCTGGACCACTCCGGGCTCAAGCCCGGCGGCACCACCACCGTCCAGGGGCTGGAGCGGACCACCTACACCATCACCGGCGTCGTGGAACACCCGGACGAGCTCGGCCGGGTCGAACTCGTCGCCCGACCCGGAGAGTTGCTGGACCAGCTGATCGCCGCCCAGAGCGCCGACCGGCCGGCCGCCGGGAAGGGTCCGGCCGAACGCGGCGCCTGGCTGGTGCGGCTGCCGTCCGGGACGGCGCTCGACTGGGCCGAGGTCCAGCGGTTCAACGCCCACGGCTACACGCTCACCGCGCGCTCGGTGGCGCTCGCCCCGCCGCCGGCACGGGCCGTCCCCTACTACCGCGACGCGTTCCGCCTCGGCGACCAGGCCACCGGCAAGAACACCGAGGTCGTCGTCGCCACCGTCACCGGCATGGCACTGCTGGAGGTCGCCCTCCTCGCCGGGCCCGCGTTCGCGGTCGGCGCCCGCCGCTCGCGCCGCCAGCTCGCCCTGCTCGGCGCAGCCGGCGGCCGCCGCACCCACGTCGGCGCGGTCGTCCTCGGCGGCGGCCTCGTCCTCGGCGCGGTCGGGGCGGTGGCCGGCGTGGCGCTCGGCACCGGACTCGTCGCCGCGCTCCGGCCGCAGATCGAACGGGTCGGCGGCACGCGCTTCGGACACTTCGCCCTGCCCCCGCTGGACCTCCTGGCGATCGCCGGAATCGGCCTGGTCACCGCCCTGCTCGCGGCCGCGCTGCCCGCCGTCCAGGCCGCCCGCCGCAGCGTCACCGCCGGCCTCACCGGCCGGGACACCGTCTGCGGCCCCAGCCGCTGGGTCACCGTCGGCGGCGTGCTGCTGGTCGCCGCCGGCGCCGTCCTCGCGATGTACGGCGCGGGCGCCGTGCAGCGCGACCAGCCGGGCATCGGCGGCTACGACACCCGGACGCTCACCGTGCTCGGCGGCTCGGTGACCGCCGAACTCGGACTGCTGCTCTGCACCCCGATGCTGGTCGCCCTGGTCGGCCGCGCCGCCGGCCGGCTCCCGCTCGGGCCCCGGCTCGCGCTGCGCGACTCCGCCCGGCACCGCTCGCGCACCGCCCCCGCGGTCGCCGCGGTGATGGCCGCCGTCGCGGGCGCCGTCGCCATCGGCGTCTACACCACCAGCACCGACGCCGAGAACCGGCGCGACTACCGGCCGCAGGCCCCGTACGGCGCCGTCCAGCTCACCAGCCACGTCGACGGGCCCCGGCTCGACCGGCTGCGCGGCGAACTGGAGAAGCAGCTGACCGGTCTCGGCCCGCGCGGGGACCTCGCCGAGGTCCAGTACCGCTTCTGCGACAACTGTTCCAGCGTCGTCCAGCTGAAGGGCCCGGTGAACCTGCGCGGCCTCGGTGCCCCACCGCACCTGGCCGCCGGTGACGCCACCGTGCTGCACAACCTCTTCGCCGTCCACGACCCGGCCGTCGAACAGGCGCTGGCCGCAGGCAAGCTGCTGGTCTTCGACAAGTCCCTGGTGGGCGCCGACGGCAAGGCCGTGATGATGCTGCGCGGCGGCAGCGGCACCGTGCAGCCGGGCGAGGTCCCCAAGCCCGACCTCCAGGAGGTACCGGTCGACGCCGTCCTGGTCGACAACCCGGCCGCCGCCGGCTTCGCCCAGGGCCTGGTGCTGCCCTCCGTGCTGCCGCGCCTCGGGCTCTCCGCCCAGCCGACCGGCTCGGTCTGGCTGCCCGCCACCCCGCCCGACCGCAAGTCGCAGCAGCGCGCCGAGGCGGCCGCGGTCCGGCTGGACCGGATGGCCGAACTGACCATCGAGCGCGGCTTCCAGCCGAAGAGCGACGCACTCACGCTGGCGCTCACCGGATTCGCCGCGCTGGTCGTGCTCGGCGCGGCCGGGATCGCCACCGGCCTCGCGGCCGCCGACTCCCGGCAGGACCAGGCGACCCTCGCCGCCGTCGGCGCACCGCCGCGGATCCGCCGCACCATGGCGGGCCTCCAGTGCGCGCTGATCGCGCTGCTGGGGGCGCTGCTCGGGGCGGCCAACGGATTCGTGCCGGCGGTGGGGCTGCTGAAGTCCCGGGCGAGCGGGTTCGGCGCCAAGCCGGCGCTGATCACCGCGCCCTGGGTCGAGTTGCTGGTGGTGGTGCTGGTGCTGCCGGTGGTGGCCGGGCTGCTCGCCGCGCTGTTCACCAAGTCCCGCATCCCGCTGGGACGACGGCTGTCCTGACCGCCGCCCCGCGGCCCCGACCGGTCACCGCCGCCCGCGGTGGCCGGTCGACCCCGGACACCGGTCGGGCCCCGGGCCGTCGAGCGCCGGGCCGTCGAGCACCGACCGATCGGCTCCGGGCATCGACCGGACCATGGTCGACACCGACCGACACCGCTCGGACACGATCCGGGCACCACCCGGACACGACCCGGAACGCGCCGGGCGCCCTCCCCTGCCGGCCGGGGACGGGCGCCCGGCGCTCGCCGTACCATGGGCCGCGTTCCGGCGGGCGAAGGGCGCCGGCGGTGGGCTCGGCGAGGGAGACAGGGCGGTGCTACGCGGGTTCGGCGACCTGGAGGCCGAGATCATGGACCGGCTCTGGTCCTGGGGCCGGCCGGCCACGGTGCGCGAGGTCGTGGACGACCTGCAACAGCAGCGGGCCGTCGCGTACACCACCGTCACCACCGTCGCCGACATCCTGCACACCAAGGGCTGGCTGCGTCGCGACAAGGTCGGCCGCGCCTGGGTGTACGAGCCGACCTGCACCCGCGAGGAGTACACCGCCCGGCTGATGCACCAGGCTCTGGAGACCACCTCCGACCGGGCCGGCGCGCTGCTCCGCTTCGTCGACCGGATCAGCGGCGACGAAGCCTCCGCCCTGCTCTCGGCGCTCGCCCAGGTGAAGTCCCGGGACCCCGAGTGACCCTCGCACTGCTGGGCCTGTACCTGGCGGTGACCGGCGTCCTGCTGCCCCGCCGGCTGGCCGGCTCCGCCCGGCTCCAGGCCCGTCCACTGGCCGGCGCGGTGCTCTGGCTCGCGCTGATGGCCTCCTTCACGGTGGCCCTGCTGCTCGCCGCGCACCACGCGCTGGAGCCCTTCGCCCACGAGCCGGCCGGGTTGCTCGGCCTGCTCCCCCACGCCGAGCCGCCCGGCGCCGTCCTCCCGCACACCCACGACTGGTGGCTGCTGGCCGCCGCCGGGGCGGTGGTCGCCGCCCTGGTGACCACCGTCGGCGTCCGCACCGGACGGGCCCGTCGGCGGCACCGGGCGCTGCTGGACGTGGTCGCCGTACCCGACCGGCGCTGGGGCGCGCTGGTGCTGGATCACCCGCACCCCACCGTCTACTGCCTGCCCGGGCGCCGTTCCCGGGTCGTGCTGTCGCGCGGGGCGCTGCGGCTGCTGGACGAGCGGCAGGTCGCCGCGGCCGTCGCGCACGAGCACGGACACCTCCGGGGCCGCCACCACCTGCTCCGGCTGCCGGCGGACACCTTCGCACTGCTCCTCGGGCGGCTGCCGCTGGCCCGGCTGGGGTGCTCCGAGGTCGCGCTGCTGCTGGAGATGGCGGCGGACGACGCGGCGCTGGCCCAGGTGTCGCGGGGTGAGCTGGCTTCGGCGCTCTGTGCGTTGGCGACCGCCGGAGTTGCGGTCCCGGACGGCGGGGCGCTCGGGGTGGCCGCCACCGGGGTGCTGGCCAGGGTCCGGCGGCTGGCCCGCCCCGGCGGCGGCCGGCGAAGGCTCGCCCGGCGGCTCGGGGTGGCGGCACTGCCGGTGCTACCGGTGCTGCCGTACCTGCTGGCCTGCGCACCGCACCCGTGACGGGCGCGGGCCGGGCGCGGTGCGCCCGGGCCGGTCGGTAGGCCGTCCGCCCGGAAACGGCGTCGGCCCGCCCCCGCCGGTGCGGGAGCGGGCCGTCGGGTCCGCGGTCAGGCCGGGCGGACGGCGCCCATGTAGGGCATCACCGCGATCGGCAGCACCTCGATGTTCTTGCCGGTGCGCGGCGCGTGGATCATCTTGCCGTCGCCGATGTACAGCCCGACGTGGTGCAGGTCGTCGTAGAAGAAGACCAGGTCGCCGGGCTGGAGGTTGGCCCGGTCGATGTGCGGGCCGAACTTCCACTGGTCCTGGGACATCCGGGGGATCGTGACGCCCGCCGCCCGGTAGGCCATGCTGGTGAGGCCGGAGCAGTCGAAACTGTCGGGACCGGTCCTGCTCCAGCCGTAGGGCTTGCCGAGCTGGGCCTGGGCGAACGCGATGATGGAGGCGGCCCGGCCGCTCGCGGGCGGCGCCGGGGTGCTCATGTCGGGGCGGTCGGCGGATCGGGAGGCGCGGTCCGCCGCCCCTGCGGCGGCTGCCTGCTTGGCCTCGGCCTTGGCCTTCTCGGCGGACTGCTGGGCGTTGATCTTGGCCCGGTCCTCGGCGCTGAGCTTGTTCAGCATGTCCTGCGCCTTGGACAGCTTGGTCTGGATGTCGTTCTTCTGCTCCGCCAGCTGCTTGCCGACCGTGTCGAGCTCGGCGAGCGTCGCGGTGGCCTCGGCGCGGTCCTGGTCGAGCTTGCGCTGCTCGTCCTGGGCCTGCTTCAGCAGGCTCGCCTGGGAGTCGGCGACCTGGTTCTGCACCGCGGCGCGCTCCAGGTACGCGGCCGGGTCGGAGTCGAGCATCAGCTGGACCGACGTGTCGATGCCGTTGTTGCGGTACTGGTCGGCGGCGACCGAACCGAGCCGGGTGCGCAGCTCGTTCATGGTCTCCTGGCCGCGCACCACCTTCTCCTGGATCTGGTTGGCGTCGCTCTGGAGCTTCTGCTGCTTGGCCTGGAAGCCGTTGTAGCGCTCGATCGCCTGCTCGGCCTGCTCGTTGAGGTTGTCCACCTGCTCCTTGACGGAGGCGAGGGTCGGCGCGGGTTCGGCGTGGGCGGTGCCCGAGGCGAGGACCGCGCCGCCGGCCGCCATGGCCGTGGTGAGGACCGCCATGCGGGCCCGACCGGGGGGACTGGGCTTGCGGCGCTTTCCCATGGGCGGTCGGCTCTCCTTCGGGGGAATCTCGGCCGGAACGGACGGGCCGGGGGCGGCGAAGGCAGGCAGGACGAGCAACGGGGGGATGTCACCCCGCCCACCTTCTTCGAAGTAACTTAATAGATGAGGGCCCGGGTTCCGCAATCCCCCTGATCATGACGTTTCGGTGCCATGACGGGACATCGATCGCGTTCCGTGCCATCGGTGTTGACTACGGACGCGGCCCTGCCGCCGGTTCAGCCACCGACGCCGACGCCACGCCGCCCCGACGGGACGGCCTGCCGCAGCCCGCCCGAGCGGACCCCGCTCCCCTTGGCACCGCCCGCCCCACGAAGTGCACGAGAACCCGCCAAATCGAGGGAAAGGTCACACGCGCCGCCCCTCCTGCCGCTATGCGAACGGGCGCTAACCTGCGCACATGAAGGTCCCGCCCGATGGGCTCCCCCTCGCCGCCGAGTTCCCGGCTGCGCACCGAGAGCAGTGGCAGCAGCTCGTCCAGGGCGTGCTGCGCAAGTCCGGTGCCCAGCCCGAGGACGGCGCCGCCGCCGAGCAGGCACTCACCACCGAGCTCCAGGACGGGCTCGGCGCACGCCCGCTCTACACCGCCGAGGACACCGCAGCCGACCCCGGCTACCCGGGCTTCCCTCCGTTCGTCCGCGGCGGGCGGCCGCAGGGCTCGGCCGTCTCCGGGTGGGACGTCCGGCAGCGGCACGCCGACCGGGACCGGCGGCGCACCAACGAGGCCGTGCTCGCCGACCTGGAGAACGGCGTCGGCTCGCTCTGGCTGGAACTGGGCGGCGAGGCCCTTCCGCTGGACGCCCTGCCCGAGGCGCTGACCGGGGTGTACCTCGACCTGGCCGCCGTGGCGCTCGACGCCGGACCCGATTTCACCGCCGCCGCCGAGCAGTTGTTCGCGCTGTACGAGCAGCGCGAGGTCTCCCCCGCCGCCGCCTCCGGCAACCTCGGCGCCGACCCGCTCGGCCTGCAGGCCCGCACCGGCGACACCGCGCGCACCCACGGGCTGGTCGCCGAGGCCGCCGCGCTGGCCGCGCGCTGCGCGGCCGGCTACCCGGGCGTCCGGGCCCTCACCGTCGACGCCCTGCCGTACCACGAGGCCGGCGCCTCCCCGGCCCAGGAGCTGGGCTGCTCGCTCGCCACCGGCGTCGCCTACCTGCGCGCGCTGACCGCGGCCGGACTGTCGGTGGACGACGCGCTCGGCCAGCTGGAGTTCCGCTACGCGGCGGACGCCGACCAGTTCCTGACGATCGCCAAGTTCCGTGCCGCGCGCCGCCTCTGGGCGCGGGTCGCCGAGGTCTCCGGGGCGTCCGCCGAGGCCTCGGCGCAGCGTCAGCACGCCGTCACCTCCCGGGTGATGATGACCGCCCGCGACCCGTGGGTGAACATGCTGCGCACCACCATCGCCTGCCTGGCCGCCGGGGTCGGCGGCGCCGACGCCGTCACCGTGCTGCCCTTCGACACCGCGCTCGGCCAGCCGGACGCCTTCGCCCGCCGGATCGCCCGCAACACCCAGTCGATCCTGCTGGAGGAGTCCCACCTGGCCCGGGTGATCGACCCGGCCGGCGGCTCCTGGTACGTCGAGCAGCTGGGCGAGGAACTGGCCCGGGCGGCTTGGGCCTGGTTCCAGGAGATCGAGCGGGCCGGCGGGCAGCAGGCCGCGCTCGGCTCGGGGCTGGTCGGCGAGCGGCTCGCCGCGACCTGGGCGGAGCGCTCGGTCAAGCTCGCCAAGCGGCGCGAACCGATCACCGGCGTCAGCGAGTTCCCGCACCTGGACGAGCAGCCGCTGGTCCGCGAGCCGGCCCCGGCCGCGCTCTCCGGCGGCCTGCCGCGGGTGCGCCGCGCCGAGGCGTACGAGGCCCTGCGGGACCGCTCGGACGCGGCGCTCGCCGCCACCGGCGAGCGGCCGAAGCTGTTCCTGGCCTCGATCGGGTCCGCCTCCGCACACACCGCGCGCACCACCTTCGCGGCCAACCTGTTCCAGGCCGGCGGCATCGCGACGACCTCCCTGGAGTCCGTGGACCCGGCCGCGTTCGCCGAGGCGTTCACCGCCTCCGGCGCCGGCGTCGCCTGTCTCTGCTCCAGCGACGCCCTGTACGGCGAGCACGCCGCACCGGTCGCCGCTGCCCTGCGGGCGGCCGGTGCCACGAAGGTGCTGCTGGCCGGGCGCCCCGGTGAAGTGCCGGACGGCGTGGACGAGTTCATCTACGCGGGCGGGGACGCGGTCGCCGTCCTGACCTCCCTGCTGGACCTGATCGGAGTGGCCCGATGATCCCTGACTTCACCGGAATCGGGCTGGACGGCGACGCCGCCGCGGACGCCACCGACGAGCGCTGGCAGGCCGCCTGGCGGCAGTCCACCGGCAAGGACGTCGACGAGCTGGTCTGGGACACGCCCGAGGGCATCGGCGTCAAGCCGCTGTACACCGCGCAGGACCTGGCCGGGCTGGACTTCCTGGAGACCTACCCGGGCATCGCCCCGTACCTGCGCGGGCCGTACCCGACCATGTACGTCAACCAGCCGTGGACCGTCCGGCAGTACGCGGGCTTCTCCACCGCCGAGGAGTCCAACGCCTTCTACCGCCGCAACCTCGCGGCCGGCCAGAAGGGCCTCTCGGTCGCCTTCGACCTGCCGACCCACCGCGGCTACGACAGCGACCACCCGCGCGTCACCGGCGACGTCGGCATGGCGGGCGTCGCCATCGACTCGATCTACGACATGCGCCAGCTGTTCGACGGCATCCCGCTCGACCGGATGTCGGTGTCGATGACCATGAACGGCGCCGTGCTGCCCGTCCTGGCGCTGTACATCGTCGCCGCCGAGGAGCAGGGCGTACCGCCGGAGAAGCTGGCCGGGACCATCCAGAACGACATCCTCAAGGAGTTCATGGTCCGCAACACCTACATCTACCCGCCGCAGCCGTCGATGCGGATCATCTCGGACATCTTCGCGTACACCTCGCAGAAGATGCCCCGGTACAACTCGATCTCCATCTCCGGCTACCACATCCAGGAGGCCGGGGCCACCGCCGACCTGGAGCTCGCCTACACCCTGGCCGACGGGGTGGAGTACCTGCGCGCGGGCCTGGACGTGGGGCTCGACGTGGACGCCTTCGCGCCCCGGCTGTCGTTCTTCTGGGCGATCGGCATGAACTTCTTCATGGAGGTCGCCAAGCTGCGCGCGGCCCGGCTGCTCTGGGCCAAACTGGTCAAGCAGTTCGACCCGAAGAACCCCAAGTCGCTGTCGCTGCGCACCCATTCGCAGACCTCCGGCTGGTCGCTCACCGCGCAGGACGTGTTCAACAACGTCACCCGCACCTGCGTCGAGGCGATGGCCGCCACCCAGGGCCACACCCAGTCGCTGCACACCAACGCCCTGGACGAGGCACTCGCCCTGCCCACCGACTTCTCCGCGCGCATCGCCCGCAACACCCAGCTGCTGCTGCAGCAGGAGTCGGGCACCTGCCGGTCCATCGACCCGTGGGGCGGCTCGGCGTACGTCGAGAAGCTGACCAACGACCTGGCCGCGCGGGCCTGGCAGCACATCCAGGAGGTCGAGGCCGCCGGCGGCATGGCCAAGGCGATCGACGCCGGCATCCCCAAGATGCGCGTCGAGGAGGCCGCCGCCCGCACCCAGGCGCGCATCGACTCCGGCCGCCAGCCGGTGATCGGCGTCAACAAGTACCGGGTGGAGAGCGACGAGCAGATCGACGTGCTCAAGGTCGACAACTCCGCCGTGCGCGCCCGGCAGATCGAGAAGCTGCGCCGGCTGCGGGAGGAGCGCGACGAGGCCGTCACCCAGGCCGCGCTCGACGCGCTCACCCGGGCCGCCGAGGCCGGCCCGCAGCGCGGCGGCTCGCTGGACGGCAACCTGCTGCACCTGGCCGTCGCCGCGGCCCGCGCCAAGGCCACCGTCGGCGAGATCTCGGACGCCCTGGAGAAGGTGTACGGCCGCCACTCCGGCCAGATCCGTACCATCTCCGGTGTGTACCGAGACGAAGCGGGCCCGTCGGCATCCCTCCAGCGCACCCGCGACCTGGTCGAGCGGTTCGAGCGGGCCGAGGGCCGCCGGCCGCGCATCCTGGTCGCCAAGATGGGCCAGGACGGCCACGACCGCGGCCAGAAGGTGATCGCCACCGCCTTCGCCGACCTCGGGTTCACCGTGGACGTCGGCCCGCTGTTCCAGACCCCGGCCGAGGTCGCCCGTCAGGCCGTCGAGGCCGACGTCCACATCGTCGGCGTCTCCTCGCTGGCCGCCGGCCACCTCACCCTGGTGCCCGCGCTGCGCGCCGAGCTGGCCGCGGCGGGCCGCGAGGACATCACCATCGTCGTCGGCGGGGTCATTCCCCCGCAGGACTTCGACGCGCTCCACGCGGCGGGCGCGGCGGCGGTGTTCGGCCCGGGCACGGTCATCCCGGACGCCGCCCACGACCTGCTCACGGCCCTGGCCGCCGAACTCGGCCACGAGCTGTGAGCCGGGGTCGCTGAGGGATGCCACCGAGGACGATCGACCTCGACAGCTACGTGACGGGTGTCCTGGACGGCTCGCGTGCCTGGATCGCGCGCGCCGTCACCCTCGTCGAGTCCTCCCGGCCCGACCACCGCGCGCTGGCGCAGCAGTTGCTCCAGCGGCTGCTGCCGCACGCGGGCGGGGCGGTCCGGGTGGGCATCACCGGGGTGCCCGGTGTCGGCAAGTCGACCTTCATCGACTCCTTCGGCACCATGCTGACCGCGCTGGGCCACCGGGTCGCGGTCCTGGCCGTCGACCCGACCTCCAGCCGGACCGGCGGCTCCATCCTGGGCGACAAGACCCGGATGGAGCGCCTGGCCGTCGACCCGCAGGCCTTCGTCCGCCCCTCCCCGACCTCGGGGACCCTGGGCGGCGTCGCCAAGGCCACCCGCGAGTCGATGGTGGTGATGGAGGCGGCCGGCTACGACGTGGTGCTGATCGAGACGGTCGGCGTCGGCCAGTCCGAGACAGCCGTCGCCGGGATGGTGGACACCTTCCTCCTCCTCAGCCTCGCCCGGACGGGTGACCAGCTGCAGGGCATCAAGAAGGGCGTCCTGGAGCTCGCCGACGTCATCGCGATCAACAAGGCCGACGGCGCGCACGAGCGCGACGCCAAGGCCGCCGCCCGCGAACTCGCCGGCGCCCTGCGCCTGTTGCAGGCCCCCGACGCGGCCTGGAGCCCGCCGGTGCTCACCTGCAGCGGGCAGGAGAACGTCGGCCTCGACGTCCTGTGGGAGCGCCTGCAGCAGCACCGCAAGGTGCTCGACGCCACCGGCTCCCTGGCAGCCAAGCGCCGTGACCAGCAGGTGGAGTGGACCTGGGCCATGGTCCACGACCAGCTCTACGCCCGACTGCACGAACACCCCGAGGTCCAGCGCCTCGCCCCCGACCTGGAGGCCCGCGTCCGCGCCGGCACCCTGCCCGCGGGAGCGGCCGCCCAGCAGATCCTCGACGGCTTCTTCGGCGCCCCGTAGGCGGCGGCGCCGACCGTCCCGGGGCCGCGCCGCCGACCCTGCCGCGCACGGGGGAACGCCCCGGACCGCCCGCCCGCGCGCGGGCCCCCCCGCCCCCCCCCCCCCGCGCGCGGGCGGCGCCCCCCGCCCGCCGGCGGCGCCCCCGGGCGCCGTCGACGCCCGGGGCCGGCGGTCAGGCGCCCGTGACGGCCGCGAAGCGGGCCGAGACGTCCTGCCAGTTGACGACGTCCCACAGGCGGGTGACGTAGTCCGGGCGGACGTTGCGGTACTGCAGGTAGTAGGCGTGCTCCCAGGCGTCGAACGCCAGCAGCGGGGTGGTGCCCTGGCCCACGTTGCCGTGGTGGTCGTAGACCTGCTCCACGATCAGGCGCTCGCCGAGCGGCTCCCAGGAGAGGATGCCCCAGCCGGAGCCCTGGACGCCGGTGGTCGCGGTGGTGAGCTGCTTCTTGAAGGTCTCGAAGCTGCCGAAGTGCTCGGTGATGGCGTCGGCCAGCTCACCCTCGGGGCGGTCGCCGCCCTCCGGGGAGAGGTTCTGCCAGAACAGCGAGTGCAGGACGTGGCCGGACAGGTGGAAGGCGAAGGTCTTCTGCAGGCCGACCAGGCCGCCGAACTGCTCCTTGTCGCGCGCTTCGGCGAGCTGCTCCAGGGTGTCGTTCGCGCCCTTGACGTAGGCGGCGTGGTGCTTGGAGTGGTGCAGCTCCAGGATCTCGGCCGACATCGCCCGCTCAAGCGCGGAGTAGTCGTACGGGAGGTCGGGAAGCGTGTAGGTGCCCATCAGGACACGGCCCCTTTCGGCGGGTTGAACGATGCTGATCGTGCCGGGACAACACTATTGCGTATGACTTGCAGGAGCGAAGTATGGGCTCCCGCTTATTCCGCACGTCACATCGGGCACCACGGCCGCCGACGCCGGGTACGGGTCCCGCAGGGGCGCCGCCGACGTCGGGCGCGGGCCCCTCGGGGGCGCCGGCAACGCCGGGATCCCGACCCTTCCGGCCGAGGCCTGCAACGGACCTGACAACGTTTCGGTTTCGGCCGGCGGCAAATCCGTTCCCGGGGCTTCCCTCCGCGTCAACCCGTGTGCCATTTTACATGTCACACATCAGGAACCCGTGCGCCCCAATCACCGCACGACCTCCCTCAACGGCCCCGGAGGCCCCCACACATGCGTCCCTTCCGGATAGCGAAGGCGAACGCGCGCAGACTCCCTGCGCTCGGCGCCGCTTTCTTCATCGCCCTCGGACTCTTCGCACCGCAGGCCCAGGCGGCTCCCACCGCCGGTCCCCAGGCCAAGACCGCCGCACCCGCCGCCAAGGCCGCCGTGCCGCACGCGATCCCGGTCCCCAAGTCTCCTGACACACCGAAGGACGCGCGCCCCCTCGCCTCGGACCCGCAGGCCAAGGCCACCGCCCCGACGGCGGGCAGCACCGTCGGGGCCGCCAGGACGGCGAAGCAGCTCACCGCCGCCGCCAACGCCTGCGACGTCTCCGCGTTCACCGGCAACACCGGCGCCGCACTGGTCCAGCAGGTCAAGGCCGCCGGGCTCGACTGCGTCAACTCGCTGTTCACCCTGACCGGCACCAACGCCAAGGCCGCCTTCAACGAGGCCCAGATGGTCAGCGTCGCCAACGCCCTGCGCGACGCCTCCGCCGCCTACCCCGGCGACGACTCCACCTCCGTCGGCCAGTTGGTGCTCTTCCTGCGCGCCGGCTACTACGTCCAGTGGAACAACAAGGACGCCGTCGGCCCGTACGGCGCCACCCTGCAGACCGCCATCCGCGGTGGGCTGGACGGCTTCTTCGCCGCCCCGCACAGCAAGGACGTCACCGAGGCCAACGGTGCCACCCTCGCCGAGGCCGTCACCCTGATCGACAGCGCCCAGGAGAACGCCCGCTACACCGGCGTCGTCAAGCGCCTGCTGGACGGCTACTCGAGCGCCTGGACCGGCTCGATGGCCACCGCCGTCGCCAACACCGAGACCGTCATCGAGCGCGGCTTCGACCTGCCGGCCTTCACCGCCGCCCTGCAGGCCGACCCCTCCTTCGCCACCAGCATGGCGGGCTTCGTCACCCGCAACAGCTCCCAGTTGAACGGTTCCGACCCGGTCACCTCGATCGGCATCCAGCTCGGCAACCTGGTCGCCAACGACGCGCTGCGCGCCCAGGGCCGCCCGATCCTCAAGGACCTGATCAACCGCTACCCGCTGGTCGGCAACACCGGCCCGCTCACCATGAACCTGCTCTGGTTCGCGGAGAAGAAGGACAGCGGCAACTGCTCCTACTACGGCACCTGTGACGTCCCGGCCAGGCTCGTCCCGCTCGTGCTCACGGTCGACCACACCTGCAACGCCAACCTGCGCATCCGCGCCCAGGACATGACCGCGCAGCAGCTCGCCGACACCTGCACCAGCCTGGTCAACCAGGACGCGTACTTCCACAAGGTGGTCAAGGACAACGGCCCGGTCGCCAACGACAACAACACCAGCCTGGAGGTCGTCGTCTTCGACGACTACTACAACTACAGCCTCTACGCCTGGGAGATGTACAACATCGCCGTGGACAACGGCGGCATGTACGAGGAGGGCAAGCCCGACGTCGCCGGCAACCAGGCCCGCTTCATCGCCCACGAGGCCTCCTGGCTGCGCCCCCAGTTCCAGATCTGGAACCTCAACCACGAGTACACCCACTACCTCGACGGCCGTTACGACTTCTACGGCGACTTCGACGCCGGCATGACCACCCCGACCGTCTGGTGGGTCGAGGGCCTGGCCGAGTACGTCTCCTACAGCTACCGGGGCGTCCACTACGACGACGCCGTCGCCCAGGCCGGCAAGGGCACCTACGCGCTGAGCACCCTGTTCGACAGCACCTACGACAACGCCGACTCCACCCGGATCTACAACTGGGGCTACCTGGCCGTCCGCTACATGCTCCAGTCGCACCCCCAGGACGTCGACGCGCTGCTCGCCAAGTACCGCGTCGGCGACTGGAACGGCGCCCGCTCCCTGCTCAAGACCACCATCGGCACCCGGTACGACGCCGACTTCGCCACCTGGCTCAAGGCCTGCGCCGCCGACAACTGCGGCTCGCTGCCCACCTCCCAGGCGCCGCTGTGCACCGCCGCCGACGCCCGGCAGTTCGACAAGAACTGCCGCCGCGACGGCGTGGCCGCCACCACCGGGAACTACAGCTACAGCTTCCTGTACCTCCCGGCCGGCGTGCAGCAGCTGACCATCACCACCAGCGGCGGCACCGGCAACGCCGACCTCTACTACAACGGCGGCGCCTGGGCCACCACCGGCTCGTACCAGGCCAAGTCCACCGCCGGCGGCAACAACGAGACCCTCACCATCGCCAACCCGCCGTCCGGCTGGGTGTACTTCAGCCTCTACGGCCAGCAGGGCTTCGGCGGCGTCACCGTCACCACCAGCTACAACTGACCGACCGGGAGGCTCGGGCGACCGAGCGCTCCCGTACGCACCGGAGGGCCCCGCGGCGACGCGGGGCCCTCAGTCGTTCCCGCCGCCGTTCCCGCTGGCGTTCCCGCCGCCGGGCAGGCCGGTGGCCTCGGTCCTCAGCTCCATACCGCCATCTTCCCCCCACCCGCGGACGTTCCGGATCAGGGTTATAACAATTCCCCCAAGAATGGGCCGTCAACATTCCATAGAGATCCGATCATCTTCTGTCCGAGGGGTGTCGAAACACCGAACGGTCGGTTAGGGTCCAGGCACGAATGAAGCGCTTCGGAGTCCGCCAGCGGAATTACCGATTCGCTTCACGGCTCGGTGCGCACCCTGCGTCGCACCCACAACCACGAATTGGAGAAAGCCATGAAGATGATCAAGGCGATCGTCAAGAAGTTCAAGAAGGACGAGGACCTCGCCGCCAACGCCTGGGTCCTGCACGTCATCTGATGCACAGCTGACGGGTGGGGGCGCGGCGCGGCCGAGCCGCGTCCCCCACCCGACGGCGCGGCACGAACGCACGCCACCGACATTCCGACAAAGGCAGGGAACTCGTGGAAGAAATGGCGCCGGCCGCCGTGCGCAACCATTCCCTGGTTTATGCCCCGAGAATCCGCGACCTGCTGGACCGGACCGAGAAGGTATTCCGGATCGACCCGGCCACGGTCGGCGTCGCCGACTGCCGGCTCCTGGCCGACGTCGTCGCGGCACGCCCCGTGCGGTCCGACGAGCGCTCGGTCTACAAGCCGGCCGCGGGAGCCGACATCCCCCACGACAGCGCGACCCGGACGATCCGCGCGCTCGGACAGGACGTCATGGCGGGCATCCGGACACCGCCGCCCCCGGCCCGCGCACTCGCCGGCGCCTGGCCCTACGCGTCCACCTCCTACCTGCGCCGCTGGCTCTTCGCGTCCGACCCGCTGCCGATCTCCCTGCTGTCCAAGCGCGGCGTCACCCGCTCCGACACGCTCTCCCGGATCGTCGACCGCGCCGTCACCGTCCGGCCGGGCTCCGAGGCCGCAGGACGGTCGACCGCGCTGGCCGGACTGATCCGCGGAGCCTCCGACCCCCTGGACCGCAAGCAGGCCATCGCGATGTACCGGCGGGCGACGGCCACCCTCTGCGACGGCGTGGCCGCACTGGCCGGCAACGCCCTGTGGCTGCTGCGGCAGGAACGGGAACAGCGGGGCGAGGAGCGGGATGCGGCCCCCGCCGACCTCACCGCCGCCCTCTGGGAGACCCTGCGGCTGCTCCCGCCCGCGTGGATGCTGTGGCGCAAGGGCGGGGACGCCTACACCGCACTGCACCCCGAGATCGGCCCCGGGGACGACGTCGCGCTGTTCCCGCTCCTGATGCACCGGCACCCGGACTACTGGTCCGACCCGATGGAGTTCCGGCCCGAACGGTGGACCGGGGTGGCGGACCCCGAGAAGACGCCCGCCTTCATGCCGTTCGGGTTCGACGGCGCGCGCTGCTGGGCCAAGCACCTGGTCGTCCCGCTGGCCGAACGCCTGCTGACCGTCGCCTTCGACAACGGCCTCGTCATCCGGGGACCGCACCGGGACGCCCCCGTCCCCCTGCGCTCCCTGCTCTCCGTGCGGTTCGACGCGGCGACCGGGGCCTGACCCGGCGGCTCCGGGCCGGAAACCGCCGACCGCCGACCGCCGACCGTGAGAACCGAACCCCCTGACACCACGGGACACACCATGGAATCGCCCACGCTGGCCCACTGGGTCGGCGACGTCGAGAGCTTCGCCGACCACCGGTGGCAGCGCGAGCCCGCGGTCTTCACCCCGCAGGCCCCCGCCCCGCCGTTCGACCTCGACGCGTTGGACGACGCCTTCGACGGCGGGCTGCTGCGCACCCCCTACCTGGAGATGGTCCGCTCCGACAAGGTCACCGTCCCGGCCGAGGCCTTCACCACCCCGCGCGTCGTCAACGGCGTGACGTACGAGGGCTTCGCCGACCGGGTGAAGGTCCTCGCCCGCCTGCGCACCGGGGCGACGCTGCTGCTGCGGTGCGTCGACCAGTGGCACCGCCCGACCGGTGAGCTGGTGACCCGGCTGTCGGAGGAACTCGACCGGCGCGTCGAGGCGTTCTTCTTCCTCACCCCCGCCGGCAGCCAGGGCCTCGCGGTGCACCGCGACGACGCCGACGTGTTCGTCCTCCAGACCGCCGGACGCAAGACCTGGTACGTCCACGACGCGCCGGCCACACCGGACTGGTCCCTCGGAGAACTCCCGGACGACGAGCACTCGCCGCAACGCCTGCGCCGCGTCCTCGAACCCGGCGACGTGCTCTACGTCCCGCGCGGCTTCGCCCACCGCGCGGTGGGCGCCGGCGGGCTGTCCGCCCACCTGTCGCTGACCGTCCGCGACCTCTCCCTGGACGACCTGCGGACGGCCCTCGCACGCCGGCTCGCCGAGGGGTTGGACCTCCCGGCACGACCGCTCGGCCAGGCCGCGATCGCCGACGCCTGCGCCACCCTGCTCGGCCATGCCAGGACGCGGCTCGACACGGTCGAGCCCGGGGACCTGCTGCGCGCCGCCCGGGCGGCTCGGCCCTCCTCCGCGCAGCCGGCCTCGCCGGACGCACCGGCCGCGCGGAGGGGGCCCGGCACCGCGACGGAGCCGGAGACCTTCGCCGGCACGGCCCAGGCCTGGGAGACCGGCGGCCCCGGCACCGGACGCGCCGGGCTGGGGTCCGTCGGCCGCACCTGGCGCCGGCTGCGCGACGCTGCCCGCGCCGCCGACTGACGCCGGTCCGGCGGGGCGCCGGGCCACCGGGCCGCCGTTCGTCCGGCGGGTCCCGGCGGGTGTCCCTCGATCCGGGCGATTCCGAGCCGGGAACGCCGAGTTGGTGGCGGTCGATCACGGAGGAGTCCGTGCTGTCCGTTCCCGAACGGGACGGGCAGACTGTTCGGCATGCGATCCGACGATCAGAACGACATCCCGCCCAAGCCCGCGATGCCGGACGTCGCCGCCGCCCGCGCGATCGGCCCGGACGCGGCGGTGGAGGCACGGTGGCAGACGGTGATCCCCCGGTGGGAATCGACCGCACGCACCCACGGGCGCGGTCCAGGAAGTGAATGCGTCGACCTCGTCCGGCTGCTGCGGGCGGCGTACGCCGAACCCCGGCTGCGCCGGCTCTACCCCTGGACCAGCCACTACACCCTGCGGTTCAGCCGCTCGACGACCTCCCCGTGGACCGACGAGGGCAACCCGTTCGTGGAGCCGATGGGGGGCGGGGTCTACCGCGTCCACCCCCCGTCCGGCCACGACCCGCTCGGCAGTCCGGCCGGCCCGGAGGCGGCCGTCGCGCTGGTCGTCGAGCACCTCCCGCCGGACCTCGGACCGGTGGTCGACCGGGTCGAGGAGAAGGGGGACCGAGCCGGGGCCGGTCAGGGAGCCACCGGCGGGTGAAGGGCGAGGAGGGACGGCACGCGGGCCGGGGCGGCGAGGCGGAGGAGGCCGTGGCCGATGCCGGCGAGGCCGACCATGAGGGACGGGCTGTGGACGCCGTGCGGGAGCCCGCAGACCCAGCCGCGGGTGTCGAGGGCGTCCATGGTGGCGCGGGCCCGGGCGTGCCAGGGGACGCCCGCGAGGTGGAGGGTCTCCAGGTTGCCGAGGTCGCCGTGGCAGAGCGAGAAGTTGAGGCCGAAGCCCTCGCGGCGAACCGTGTCGAGCGCGGTGTCCCGCTCCTTGCGCAGCAACTCCGCTCCGTCCGACAGGAGTTCGGCGAGTTCGACCCGGGCCAGGGCGATCCCGGAGGCGCCGTGGCACCAGAGGGCGGGAAAGGAGGGGCCGTCCGGACCGCCGTCCTCGCGGACGTCGCGCCAGTTGGCGGCGGACGGGTCGAACAGGGTGCGCTCGTAGTCGAGCGCGGCGAGCGCGAGTTCGGGCAGCGCCGGATCGCCGAGGCGGCGGCCGGCGCGGGCGAGGGCCCAGGCGATCCCGGAGCCGCCGTGGGCGAACCCGGCCAGGGGGCGGTCGGCGGCCCCGGCGAGGGAGGCGGGGAGCCAGCCGACGCCGCCCTCGGGGTGCGGGGCGGCGGACCGGGCCAGGCGTTCGGCGCAGGCGGCCAAGGCGGCGGTGACGGCCGGGCCCGGCCGGACGGCCTCCCAGGCGAGCAGGCCGCCGATGGCACCCGCGTTGCCGGAGAGCAGGTCGTGGAGGGTGTCCTCGGGTGCGGTGGCGGCGATCCGGCCGATCACCAGCCCGGCCAGGTCGTCGAGTTCGGTGTCGGGGTGGTGGGCGGCGAACTGCGCGAGGGCGTAGAGCACGCCGCCCGTCCCGGCCAGCCCGCCGCCGAGCCGGTCGGCACGGCGGCGGATCTGGTGACGGAGCGTCAGTTCGGCGGCGCGCGCGGCCTCGCCGTGCGACCGGTCCCCGGTGACGACGGCGAGCTGGTGCAGGAAGAGCGTGATGCCCGCGGTACCGCTGTAGAGGTCCGGGCCGAGTTCGGCGGGGGCCCAGCGGCCGGGCGGCGTCCAGTTGGGGCCGGCCCAGGCGAGGTCGGCGCTGCCCCGGTGGGCCTCGCGGAGCAGCTGCTCGCCCGCCTCGACGGCCTTGGCGAGGGCACGGCCGGCGAGCCCTGCCGCCTCGCCCGCTCCGTCGAGTTCGCCGGCCTCGGCGGGTAGGTCCCGCACGTCGACGGTGACCGTCCGGCGCGGCTCGCGAGCACCGTCGGCCGTCGTCACCGACAGCCGCAGGAGCTGGAGTTGGTGGGCGAGGTCCTCCTCGCCGAGGCCGTCCGCCTTGGCGAGCGCGAGGTCCAGGGCGGGCCGGTCGGTGACACCGGGGATGACGGCGCCGGTGGCGGAGCGGGCGTCGACGCCGTCCGGGCGGACGGTGAAGACGGGCACGTCGCCGCGCCACAGGTCGGCGCGCTCGTGGGCGACGAAGGCGAGGGCGTGCTCCTCCCAGGCGGCGAGCGCCCAGAGCCGGTCGAGGTGGCGGTCCTGGTCGAGGGCGTCGCGCAGCAGGTCGGGGTGGCAGGCGGTGTTGAGGAGGCTGCGGTACTCGAAGGTGTCGCGGCGCAGCAGCCGGGTCTCGTCCCCCGCGAACGCCCGGAGCAGCGTGCGGAGCCGGTCCTTGTCGGCGGCCAGCAGCCGGTAGGCTTCGGTGAATCCGGCTTCCAGCGCGCCGAGGTGGTCGGCCAGTCGCAGCGGCTGCCCGGCGGGGACCGGACGGCTGCCGGGCGCTTCGACGGGCAACCTCCGGTACTCCAGGCGCAGTTCGTCCGTTCCCTGGCCGACGAGGACGGGGGCGGGCCGGGGCGGGAGGCTGGCCGGGTCCCAGCCGAGGGCGGAGAGGTCGGTGCCGCCGTTGCCCTCGTCCCACATGCGTTCGGGGAGCAGGCCGGAGCGCAGGACCGAGTGCCGGGCCCGGTGGCGGGCGAGCCGCTCGGACTCGGAGAGGTCCTTGGCGGGCTCGTGCAGGTCGGGGTGGAGGAGTGCCTCCAGGTCGATGAGGACGGGCTGGTCGCGGACGGCGAGCAGGTTCTGGGCGTGGCAGTCGACCGCGTCCAGGACGTACATCAGCGCCGCGAGGGTTCCGGCCCGGTGGTAGAAGTCGCTCAACTCGGCTTCGTCACGGGCCGGTTCCGCGGTGACGTGGGCGACCCAGCCGTAGCCGTCGCCGGGCAGGTGGGCGAGGTCACGCAGGGGCAGCCGCAGCCGGGGGTTGAGCCAGTGCAGGAGTTGCTGGAAGTGCGTCTCGGCGCCGAACGGGCGCGGCTTGTGGACGATCCGGACGCCGTGCTCGAAGCGCAGCGAGCCGACCGTGGCGCCGCCCCGGTGCGAGTCGCCGAGACCGGTGGTGAGTTCGGCGAGCCGGCCGAGCGGGCGGCCGTCCGCGAAGGTGGCGGTGAGGGCGGGCAGATCGGCGGCGAGCCGGCGGAACAGGGTGAGGGTGGTGTCCGTCCACTGCTCGGCGGCGGTGACGAGGCGGAACGCCAGGACCGGGTACTCGGCGAGGAGGTGCAGTGCCCGCTCGGGGCGGGTGAGCCGGTCCAGGAAGTCGCGGTAGCGCAGCTCGGGGGTCTCGCCGGTCGACTCGCCGGTGAGGCGGGCGACATGGAGCTCGGTGATGACGGTCCGGGTGGCCATCCCGTGGACGGTCGCGGTGAGCGCGGGGAGGGCGAGCGCGGTCAGGTCCTCGGGGGTGCCGAGCGCGGGGGCGTCCAGCGCGGCGATCCCGGCGCGCAGCCGGTCGCGGGCGTCGGCGAGCAGCGGTGCGACGAGCCGGGCGAAGGCGTGTTCCTCGGGAACGGCCGGGGCGGGCGGTACGGCCAGGGCGGGCGGAACGGCCGGGGCGGCTTGGCCCTCCGGAGCGGCTGCGGGGGCGTGGCGGTGGAACGCGGCGGCCAGGCGCTCGGCCCACGGGGGCACCCCGAGGCGGTCGGCGAGCGCGTCCGGGTGCTCGCCGAGGAGGGCGCGCAGGGCCTCCGGGTCGAGGCCGTCGGCGGCGAGGCGGCGCTCGAACCAGCCGTCCCGGTCGAACGGCGCCTGGGCCCGCCAGCGGTCCAGCTTCCGGCCGGCCCGTTCGGCGGCCTCCCGTTCGGCGGCCTCCTGTTCGATGGTCTCCCGTTCGAGGGCGCCGCCCTCCGGCACCGGGCCGCGGGCGGACAGCGGGACGGCTCGGGCGGCAGCCCGGAGGAGTTCGGACGCGTCGGCCACGGGGCGGTGCTGCCTCTCTGCTCTGGGCTGGGCTGCCCGGCACTGCATTGCGCTGCGCTGTGCTGCGTTGCATTGCGTTGCGTTGCACAGCGCTGTTGGACGGCCGCCTCCGAAGGGTGCGGCACGGACCGACGCGGACCGCCGGTAGGACCGGCGGCCGCGTCGGCTCCGGTGTCAGAAGCTGCAGACGTGCCCGCAGCTCGACCAGCCGCCGCAGGTGCTCGCCTGCACGGCCGCGGTCACGTAGAGCTCGTCCGTCGGCTCACCGGCCGGGTGGACCTGGTGGCCCTGACCGAGGGTGAGCCGGAAGTCCTCGTCCTTGAGCGCGCGAACCTGCTCAGCCGTGGGCTGCATGGTGCCTCCTCCAAGCGTTCGGTCTGGCACGGGTGTGCCGGGTCGGGATCCTGACAGCGGCCCACCCCTCACACCAGGGCTCGCGCATCACCGGTTCCGATTTCGGCCAGGATCGAAATAGCGTCCGCCCGGCGCCCTCCTCCCCGTTCCCCCAGGCCACGTCCGGCCCGTTCGCGCGACTCGGCCCCACAGACCCCCGCACACCTGTCCGAAAGCCGGACGGCTGCCACGGGGTGAACCCCGGCTGAGGTTTGAACGCCGCCCTCCTGTGGCACCGCCCTGCACCCAGGGTGACGATGGAGGCCCGGCCACCCGCCGGTCCCGGCCCGATCGGAGTGCGATGAGCGAGCAGCACAACGCCGTCCTGCTGACCTTCCCCGATGCCGCCGACTGGCGCCCGGCCTTCGAGGAGGCGCAGCACCTGCCGGGCCTGCGGGTGGCCGCCGCGCTGGAGCGCAGCACCGACGGGGTGCTCGACATCAAGGACACCTTCACCCGGGGCGCGGGCGTCGCCACCGTCGGCTCGGGCCTGCTGGGCGGGCTGGTCGGGCTGCTCGCCGGGCCGGTCGGCATGCTGCTGGGCTTCGCGGCCGGCGCGGCCCTCGGGAACGCGGCGGAGGAGCGGAACGCGTCCGAGGCCGGCGCCGCGCTGATCGTGCTCTCGACCCGGGTGCCGGACGGTGGCGCGCTGGTCGTCCTGGAGATGCGGGAGGCCTCGCCCGGCCCGGCCGACGACCTGGCCGCCCGGCACGGGGCGACGGTCGAGCGGATCGACGCGCACACGTTCACCGAGCAGGTCCGGGCGGCGGAGAAGAAGGCCGAGGAGCAGCGGGCTGCGGAGCATGCGAAGGAGCACCAGCCCACGGCACAGGGGCCCGCCGACGGGCCCGCCGAGGGGCCCGGCAAGGCCTGACCGCGCCGTCCGGCGCGCGCCGCCCGCCGCCACCCGGGCCTCCCGCGACCGCCGTCACTCCGCCCGCAGGGCGTCCACCGTCCTCGCCCGGGCCGCCCGGACGGCCGGGAGCAGCGCGCCGAGCACCGCGATCAGCACGCCGCCCAGTCCGAGCAACGCCAGCAGCGGGGTGGAGAGGACGTCCAGCGCCGAGGCCGGGAAGTTCAACCCGGCGGAGTGGCCCATGGCCGGCACCGTGACCCGGTGCAGCAGCAGGCCGACGGGCAGGCCGAGCGCGCCGCCGACGGCGCCGACCAGGACCACCGAGGCGAGCACCGCGGCCACCGTCTGCGCCGGGGTCATGCCGATCGCCTTGGTGACACCCGTGTCCCGTCGGCGTTCCCTGGTCTCCAGGACGACGGTGTTGAACACCCCGAGTCCGGCGACCGCCACCAGCAGCGCGGTCAGCGTGGCGGTGAGGGACCGCATCGCGAGGATCACGTCGCTGGAGCCGTGCGGCGCGTCGGCCTCGGCGGTCATGTGGGCGGGGGCGAGTGCGGCGCTGACGGCGGTGGCGAAGGCGGCGCGGTCGGTGCCGGGCTTGAGGCCGACGAACCAGACGGCCGGCGCGGGAGCCGTTCCGGGCGGGAAGGTGGCGGCGTCGGTGAACAGTTCGTCGGTCTGCGCGTGGGGGTCGAAGACCTCGCCGACGATCCGGACGGTGACGGCCCGTCCGTGGGTCGTGAAGGTCACCCGGTCGCCGAGCTTCGCCGAGGCCTCGGTCAGGAAGGTGGCGGGTGCGACGGCCTCTCCCGGCCCCCGGTACCAGCGGCCGGACACCATCCGGTAGCCGGCCCGGCTGCTGTCGCCGGTGAAGGCGGTCACCGTGGTGTCGCCGGCGACGCCGGGCACGGTGACGTCCTCGACGCCGGTGCCGTAGTAGGACGCGGTGCCGGGCTGGGCGGCCAGCGCCGCCGTGACGACGGCCGGGTCGGCCGCGACCGGCCCGGGCACCGGGGCCGGCCGGCCCGCGGCCGGCGCGTCGGGCCGTTGGGGGTGCACCAGGACGTCGGCGACGTCGTGGTTCTTCGCTTCCTGCACCCAGGCCATCGTGCCGCCCATGCCGACGGCGAACACCGCCGCCGCCGTGCCGAACAGCACCGCCGCGAGCGTCCCGGCGGCCCGGGCCGGGCGGGCGAAGGGCTGGGCGAGACCGAGGCTCAGCGGCCGGGGCAGCGGCAGCCGGGCGGCCAGCGCGGCGGCGCGTCGTGCGACGGCGTCCCGCCGGGTGCCGCCCGTCGTCCGGCCGACGGCGAGCGCATCCACCGTGCGCAGCCGTCCGGCACGGGCGGCGGCGGCCCAGGCGGTCAGCGCGACGGCGACGAGGGTGCCGCCCGCCACCGCGACGTCGACCCAGGGCGCGATGCCGGAGGTGGTGGTGCCGTAGAGCTGCCCGGTGGTGGCGAGCACCGGGACGGTCAGCAGGTTGCCGACGACCACGCCGAGCAGGGTGCCGGCGGCGGCCGGGACCAGGGCCTGGGCGACGTACGCCCGCACCACCTGGGCGGGGGTGCAACCGAGGGCCTTGAGGACGCCGATCCGCCGGGTCGCGGTGCCGACGGCGCCGGCCACCACGTTGCCCGCCACCAGGACGGACATCGCCAGGCCGAGCAGGCCGAAGGCGACCATGAACGGCAGGAACAGCGCGGTGTTGCGGTCGGAGCCCTGTCTGGCGGTGAGCCAGGACTGCGCGCCGGTGAGCGAGCCGGCGGGCGCGGCGGCGGCCACGGCGGCGCGGTCGGCGGCCACCTCGTCGGCGGTGCCGGCCCGGGCGAAGCGGTAGAGCAGCGCGTAGCCGGGGGTGTCGCCGGGCGCGGTGAGGGCGGCGACGGCGTCCGGGGTCACCCAGGCGTCGGAGGTGCGGCTGACGGACCGGGCGAGGCCGACGACCTTGAGCACCGGTGCTCCCGGCAGGCCGGGCAGGCGCAGCGTGCCGCCGACGTCCGCCTGCTGGTTCCGGTACCCGGTGTCGATCACCACTTCGTCCGGCCGCTCGGGCCACCTGCCCTGCAGGAGGTCGACGTCGTCGACGTCGGCGGCGGCCGGGACGCGGCCGGTGACGGTCATCGGCGCCATGGTCAGGCCGGGCGGGACGCCCGCGTCCGTTCCCGGGCCGGGTTCGGGGTCGACGGTGACGGTGCGGAACGGCCCGGCGGCGGCCGTCACCCCGGCGGCGTGCACGGCGGCGGCGAGCTGCCCGGCGTCCGTCCTGGTGCCGTCGAAGCGCGCGGTGAGGTGGGCGCCGTGCTGACGGTCGAAGGCCCGGTCGAAGGGGGCCTGGGAGGCGACCAGCAGCGAGCCGCCGAGCACTGAGCAGGTGGTCGCCACCATCGCGGCCAGCCCGACCGCGACCGACTGGGTCCGGCGCCTGCGGACCCCGGCGCGCACGACCCGGCCGAGCGCGGTCACGCCGTGACCTCCGAGTCCGCCTCGACCCGGCCGTCGCGCATCCGGACCGTGCGGGTCGCGCAGTCCTCGGCCAGGCTCAGGTCGTGGGTGACGAGCAGGACGGTCTGGCCCTCCTCGTGCAGGTCCCGGAACAGCTCCTTGACGTCCTCGCCCGAGGCCGAGTCCAGCGCACCGGTCGGCTCGTCGGCGAGCAGCAGCGTCGGCCGGTTCATCAACGCCCTGGCCACCGCGACGCGTTGGCGCTCACCGCCGGAGAGCCGGCCCGGGTGGGCGCGGGCGTGCCGGTCGATCCCGAGCGACTCCAGCAGCTCGCCGGCCCGGCGCCGGGCCTCGGCGCGCGGCACGCCGGCCAGTTCACCGGCGAGCACCACGTTGTCGGCGACGGTGAGGTCGTCCAGCAGGTTGAAGAACTGGAACACCATGCCGATGGTGGCGCGCCGGTAGCGGGCCGAGGCCGCCTCGCCCAGCCGGTCGACGCGGACCCCGGCCACGGTGACCGTCCCGGCGCTCGGCCGGTCCAGTCCGGCCACCAGGTTCAGCAGCGTGGACTTCCCGCTCCCGGACGGCCCGAGCACGGCCACCGACTCCCCCGCCCGCACGCTCAGCGTGACTCCGTCCAGCGCCGCCCGGGCCCCCGCGTAGTGGCGGCTCACCCCGTTCAGCTCGATCACCGGGCCGCCGCCCGGCCCCGGTCCTGTCACTCCTCGGACGCCGCTCATCCCCGCTCCTTCGCACGTTCCGCCTGCTGGTCGGCACGACGGTACGGACGGGCGGCGCCCGGTGGCGTCCGCCGCCCGCGGCAACTCCCGTACCGCGCCCGGCGGACCGGACGCGGCGTCATCCTTGCGACGTAGTCGGCGGATGTACCGGTCACCGCCGCCCGCGGGGCTGTGCCGGGCGGCCCGCGGCCCGCACAATGTCCCGGTGATCAACCATCCGACGGTGCGGCGGCTGCGCGCGGCGCTCCGCCCGGCCGACGGCCCGGGCGACGCCCCGCCGCCCCGGCCGACCCGGCGCGGCCAGGCCTTCGACGTCGCCCTGGCCCTCTTTCTCGCCGTCAGCAGCGGTCGCTACGCCACCATCGCGGACAATCCGCAGGTGACCACGGTGACCGGGCTGTTGCTGCTGGTCCCGCTGGTGCCGCTGCCCCTGGTGCTGCGCCGCCGCCACCCGCTGGCGGTGCTCTGGACGGTGCTGCCGGCCGCGCTGCTGGTCCGTCACCAGTCACAGGACATCGCGTACTCGGCGGGCGTGGCGGTGATCGTCGCCGCGTACAGCGTGGCCGCGTACGGGCGCCGTCCCGCGGCCGTGCTGCTCAGCCTCCCGGCCGCGACCGCCGCGCTGGTGCTGCTCTTCGCCGAGGCCAAGCTGCCGCACTTCCCCAACGGGGTGATCGCCGCCCTGGTGCTGGTGCCGGTGTTCGCGGTCGCCTACGAACTGCGGATGTGGCGCCGCCGGGTGGACGAGGGGCGGGAACGGCTCTCCGCGCTGGAGCGCGCGCAGCTGGCCGCGCTGCGGCGCGCGGTGGAGCTGGAACGGGCGCGCATCGCGCGGGAGCTGCACGACGTCGTCACCCACAACGTGAGCATGATGACGATCCAGGCCGGGGCCGCCCGCAAGATCCTGGACACCGCCCCGGACAAGGCCCGCGAGGCGATGGCCGCGGTGGAGTCCGGCGGGCGTGCGGCGATGACCGAACTGCGGCACGTGATGGGCCTGTTGACCATCGATTCGGAGACCGGCGGGGACCCTGCCGCCGAGGCCGACCTCAGCCCCCAGCCCGGCCTCGGCCGGCTGGACGCACTGGTCGAGGGCGTCCGCCGGGCCGGGCTGCCCGTCGAGCTCGCCGTCCGCGGCGAGCACCGGTCCGTACCGCCCGGGGTCGAACTGGCCGCCTACCGGGTCGTCCAGGAGGCCCTGACCAACACCGTCAAGCACGCGGGCGGCGCCGCCGCCGCGGTGACCGTCGAGTACGCCCCCGGCCGGCTGACGGTGGACGTCACCGACACCGGCGGCCGCCCCACCGGCGCCGCCGCCACCGGCAACGGGCGCGGCCTGCTCGGCCTGCGCGAACGCCTCGCCGTCTACGGCGGCACCCTGCAGACCGGCCCCCGGCCGCGCGGCGGCTACCGCGTCACGGCCCTGATCCCGTTGGAGAGTCCATGAACGCGCAGCCGATCCGAGTGGCGGTCGCCGACGACCAGGCCCTGGTCCGCACCGGCTTCCGCCTGATCCTGGAGTCGGAGGGGATCGAGGTCGTCGCCGAGGCCGAGGACGGCGAGCAGGCCGTCTCCGCCGTCCGCCGGACCAGACCGGACGTCGTCCTGATGGACATCCGGATGCCCGTCCTGGACGGACTGGAGGCCACCCGCCGGATCCTCGCCGCCCCGTCCGAGCAGCCACCGCGGATCATCATGCTGACCACCTTCGACCTCGACCACTACGTGTACGCGGCCATGGCCGCCGGGGCGAGCGGCTTCCTGCTCAAGGACGTCACCCCGGAACACCTGGCGGCCGCGGTCCGGCTGGTCCGCACCGGGGACGCGCTGCTCGCCCCCGCCATCACCCGCCGCCTGGTCGAGCGCTTCGCCCGCCCGGACGCCCCGACCGCCGCCGCGCCGCACCGGGAGCTGGGCACGCTCACCCCGCGCGAACTGGAGGTGATGGGGCTGCTCGCCCGCGGCCTCAGCAACGCCGAACTCGCCGCCCGGCTGCAGCTGTCCGAGGCGACGGTGAAGACGCACGTGGCCCGGATCCTCGGCAAGCTGGGCCTGCGGGACCGGGCCCAGGTGGTGGTCGCGGCGTACGAGACCGGGCTGGTCAGCGTGGGGTCGGTGCCCGAGCTGCCGTAGCGGCCGGGGCCGGGCGTGGGTCCGGGCCGGGGCCACGACGGGCCGGTCCCGTCGGCCGACCGTCGGCCGGGGCCGGGGCCACGACGGGCGGGGATCAGGCAAGGTCGAAGCGGTCCGCGTTCATGACCTTGACCCAGGCCGCGACGAAGTCCGTCACGAACTTCTCCTTGGCGTCGTCGCTCGCGTACACCTCGGCGACGGCCCGCAGTTCGGCGTTCGAGCCGAAGACCAGGTCGGCCCGGGTGCCGCTCCAGGTGACCTTGCCCGAGGCGTCCCGCGCCTCGAAGGTGTTCGAGTCCCCCGAGGTGGCGGTCCAACGGGTGTCCAGGTCCAGCAGGTTGACGAAGAAGTCGTTCGTCAGCGCGCCGGGGGTCGCGGTCAGGACACCGTGCGCGGACCGGCCGTGGTTGGCGCCCAGCACCCGCAGGCCGCCGACCAGTACGGTCAGTTCGGGGGCGCTCAGGCCCAGCAGGTTCGCCTTGTCGAGCAGCAGGTGCTCGGCCGGCAGCCGGTTGCCCTTGCCCACCCAGTTGCGGAAGCCGTCGGCCTTGGGCTCCAGCGCGGCGAAGGTCTCGGTGTCCGTCAGCTCCTGCGGCACGTCCACCCGGCCCGCCGCGAACGGCACCTCGACGGCGAGGCCCGCGGCCTTGGCCGCCTGCTCGACGCCGACGCCGCCGGCCAGCACCACCAGGTCGGCCAGCGAGACCTGCTTCCCGCCGCCCGCCTGCGCGTTGAACTCGCGCTGCACGCCCTCCAGGGCGCTCAGCACCGAGGCCAGCCGGTCGGGCTCGTTGACCTCCCAGCCGATCTGCGGCTGCAGCCGGATCCGGCCGCCGTTGGCGCCGCCGCGCTTGTCGCTGGAGCGGAACGAGGAGGCCGCCGCCCAGGCGGTGGAGACCAGCTCGGCCACCGACAGGCCGGTGGCGGTGATCCGCCGCTTGAGGTCGGCCACGTCCGCGACCCCGACCTGCTGGTAGTCGACCGTCGGCAGCGGGTCCTGCCAGAGCAGCTGCTCGGACGGGACCTCCGGGCCGCGGTAGCGCACGACCGGGCCCATGTCGCGGTGGGTCAGCTTGTACCAGGCGCGGGCGAAGGCGTCGGCGAACGCGTCCGGGTCCTCCAGGAAGCGCCGGGAGATCGGCTCGTAGACCGGGTCGAGGCGCAGCGACAGGTCGGTGGTGAGCATGATCGGCACGTGGCGCTTGGTCGGGTCGTGCGCGTCCGGGACGGTGCCCTCGCCGCCGCCGTCCTTGGGCTTCCACTGGTGGGCGCCGGCCGGGCTCTTGGTGAGCTCCCACTCGTAGCCGAACAGCGTCTCGAAGAAGCTGTTGTCCCAGGTGACCGGGGTGGGGGTCCAGGCGCCCTCCAGGCCGCTGGTGATGGCGTCGCCGCCGACACCGGTGCGGAAGCGGCTCTTCCAGCCGAGGCCCTGCTGCTCCATCGGCGCGTCCTCGGGGTCCGGGCCGACGTTGTCCGCCGGGCCGGCGCCGTGGGTCTTGCCGAAGGTGTGGCCGCCGGCGATCAGCGCGACGGTCTCCTCGTCGTTCATCGCCATCCGGTAGAAGGTCTCGCGGATGTCGCGGGCGGCGGCGATCGGGTCCGGGTTGCCGTTGGGGCCCTCGGGGTTGACGTAGATCAGGCCCATCTGGACGGCGGCCAGCGGGTTCTCCAGCTCGCGGTCGCCGGTGTAGCGCTCGTCGCCCAGCCAGGTGGTCTCCGGGCCCCAGTAGACGTCCTCGTCCGGCTCCCACTCGTCGACCCGGCCGCCGCCGAAGCCGAAGGTCCGGAAGCCCATGCCCTCCAGGGCGACGTTGCCGGCCAGGACGATCAGGTCGGCCCAGGACAGGCTGCGGCCGTACTTCTTCTTCACCGGCCACAGCAGGCGGCGGGCCTTGTCCAGGCTCGCGTTGTCGGGCCAGCTGTTCAGCGGGGCGAAGCGCTGCTGACCGCCGCCGGCGCCGCCGCGGCCGTCGCTGATCCGGTAGGTGCCGGCACTGTGCCAGGCCATGCGGATCATGAACGGGCCGTAGTTGCCGTAGTCGGCCGGCCACCAGTCCTGCGAGGTGGTGAGCACCTCCTGGATGTCCCGCTTGACGGCCGGGAGGTCGAGCGCTTCGAAGGCCGCCGGGTAGTCGAATTCCGCTCCGAGCGGGTTGGCCACGGCGGGGTTCTTGGCAAGGATCTTGAGATTGAGCCGTTCCGGCCACCACTGGCGGTTGCCACCGCCCTGGGTGGGGTGCGGCGCGCGCCCGTGGTTCACCGGGCAGCCTTCCGCGTTCGCCCCTACGCCGGTTGCATCGTGGATGTCAGACATGGGAATCCTTCCCTCACAAGGCGGATCACGGTGTCTTCGCTGGCTGCCTTCGGCACCTGTCGGTGCTGTCCGGAGCTTCGTGCCACGTGTTGCTGCTGCGTACCACAGCAACGGGAGCCACGTGCTGTTGCTGACCAGGCTAGCGCCGGAGCCGATCCTACGATGGACGGAATCCAAGTCAAGAAAGACACCAAGCCCATATCCGATCGGGATCCGGAGGCCGCAGGATGTGTATTGGTAAACTCCGGTCTTCCCCTTGACCTGAATAGGTGAACCGATATGAGTGACCTGCTGGAGCGACTGCGCGGGCGCGGCTGGCGCCTGACCTCCCAGCGGCGTGTCGTGGCCGAGGTCCTGGACGGCGAACATGTGCACCTGACCGCGGACGAGGTGCACGCCCGGGCGGCCGAGCGCCTCCCCGAGATCTCCCGGGCGACGGTCTACAACACCCTCGGCGAGCTGGTCACGCTCGGCGAGGTCATCGAGGTCTCCACCGACGGGCGCGCCAAGCGCTACGACCCCAACGCCCACCGCCCGCACCAGCACCTGGTCTGCACCGGCTGCGGCGCCATCCGCGACGTCCACCCCCTCGGCAACCCGCTGGCCGACCTCCCGGCCGAGCAGCGCTTCGGATTCACCGTCTCCCAGGCCGAGGTCACCTACCGGGGGCTCTGCCCGGTCTGCGCGGGCTGACCGCCCGTCCCGCGCGGCCACGGGGACCCCTGACCCGCTTCCGCGACCCCAACCGGGATGCGCACGCCGTCGGGGCGCCGGGAGTTCGGCGCTCCGGATGCTCCTCCCGTACGGCGCGGGGGCGGTGACCGGCAACCTCGCCGCCGGACGGGCCACCGACCGCCGGGGACCCGACACCGTACTGACCGCCGGATAGGCCGCACTGGCCGCCGCGCTCGGCGGACCGGCCCGGCTCGCCGCGGCCGCAGAGCTCCGCGGCGCCGCCGGCCGGACCGCCGGTACTGCTCCGGGGCACCGGCAGCCGGTGCCGGACACGGCCACTGGCCCGAGGTGCCGCCTGCCGGGAGCCCGGAGACAGTGGAGGGTGGGGCCTTTCCCAGCCTGGAGGACACGTGCGTGCCGACAGACCGGACGGGATGCCGCCGCTGCACCTGCCGCGGCACACGAGGCTGCTGCTGTTCTGCGCGTTCCTGCTGCTGGTCGCCGCCGTCGTGGCCGACCTGGTGACCGGGCCCGGGACGACGTTGTCGCCCGTGCTGGCGGTGGCGCCGGTGCTGGCCGGGGCGACCACCCGCAGCGCCCGGGTACCGCTGGCGGCCGGCGGTCTGGCCGTGCTGGCCGTCGGACTGCTGGAGACCACCAACACCGAGCTGCCGACCGAGGTGCACGTCACCGCGCTGATCACCGTGCTCGCCGCGACCCTGGCCAGCGCGGCCAACGTGGTGCTGGTGGCGGCCCGCGAGCGGGAGCTGTTCCAGGTCCGCACGGTGGCCGAGGCCGCACAGCGGGCCCTGCTACGGCCCCCACCGGAGCGGATCGGACCACTGCGGGTCGCGGTGCGCTACGTCGCGGCGGCAGCCGAGGCCCGGATCGGCGGCGACCTGTACGCCGTGGTCGAGACCCGCTTCGGAGTACGGATCCTCCTCGGCGACGTCCAAGGACACGGGCTCCCCGCCGTGGAAACCGCCGCGGACGTCCTCGGAGTGTTCCGCGAAGCCGCCCGCACCGAACCCGACCCGGGCCGGCTCGCCCAGCGACTGGACGCGGCACTCACCGCCCGCCCGAACGCAGACCGCTTCGCCACCGCACTCCTGCTCGACGTACCCCCGGACCGGGGCCCGGTCCGGGTCGTCAACTGCGGCCACCCACCCCCACTGCTCCGCCGCTCCGGCCGCGTCAGCGAACTGGAACCACCGTTCCCGGCACCCCCACTGGGCCTGCTCGGACTGACCGACGACCAGTACCCCACACGACACTTCGACCCCCAACCCGGCGACCTGCTACTCCTGCACACCGACGGCGTGACCGAGGCCCGGGGCGCCGGGGGCGTCTTCTACCCGCTGGAGGAGCGCCTGCCGGGGCTGCCCGCGGGGAGCCCCGCCGACCTGCTGGACGCCCTGCTGGCAGACGTGGGGGAATGGGTCGGCGCCGTCGGCCTGACCGACGACGCGGCGCTGCTCGCGATCCGCTGGGAGCCGTGATCGGAGCCGGGAGCGGCGGCGTCGTAGAAATGAGCACCGGCGGCAACCGAGACATCAGTCTCGCCTTGGCTGCGAACGCACAGGATGGAGCCGTGAGTTGGAGCAGACGTACGTCCTTCTGATGACGAATGGTGAGAACCGTCGCGCCGGCTGGCAGATCTGGGCGAAGGACCTCTTGGCGCAGGAAGTGGGTCGAGGCCGCGCGCGGGTCGTTTCAGAGCTGCACATCGTCCCGAGCTGGGAGCACCGCCTCTACACGGCCGATCTGCGCACGCCGTCCGGCCGGCGGGCCAAGGTCGGACTGCTCTTGGCCGAGCCCGACGACCACCCGCGGATGAAGGACTTCTTTCCTGGGCTGGCGCTGCTTGCCCCGGCTTGGGACGGCGGCTACCGGGACCTGGTGAGGCGGTGCGCGGAGGTGTTCGTGCCGTACCTCGAAGCTGGTGTCCCGATGGATTGGGCACTCCACTGCGAGCGCCCCCTTCGTTCCGACTCTGCCGCGCCGGAATCATGAGGTAAGGCCCATCGGCTGCGGCCGGGGAGCACCTGTCCATCCCCAACGAACACGCAGATCTTTCAGCCCGTTCTGAAAGTTCGAGACCAGTCGCTTCGGCGGCACGGCCGAAACGAGCTCCAGACCCGGCAGGTCGGCGACGATCCGGTGGATCAAGGCCGACATCTGGATCCTCGCAAGTCGCGCTCCCACGCAGAAGTGGGGGCCGAACCCGAAGCTGACGTGGTCGTTCGGCGTGCGAGCGATGTCCAGGCGGTCCGGCTCCGGGAAAACCGCTTCGTCTCGGTTGGCGGATGCGTGGTAGACGACCACCTTGTCCCCGCCGCGGATCAGCTGCCCGGCCACCACCACGTCTCGGGTGGCGGTGCGTCGGAAGTCCAGTACCGGGGGCCAGAATCGAAGCAGCTCATCCACCGCCGTGGGCATCAGGCCCGGCTGTCGACTCAGGCGGGCGAACTCGTCGGCATGGGTGAGCAGGGAGTACAGCCCGCCGGGCAGACCGTTGCGCAGCGTCTCGTTGCCGGCGACGGCGAACAGGAAGAACATCGTCTCGAACTCGGCGGCGGTCAGGCCGGCTTCGCGCATGCGGGCGACGATGCTGCCCGGCGGTGGCTGTTCGGCGAGTGCGTGGGCGTAGGCGAACATGTCGGCGAGCGCCGTGCGGGAACGCGGGTTGAGCGGGCGGCCGTCGGGGGTGGTGAGGGCCGCGGGGCGGTGGGCGAGGGCCGCGCGGCCGAGGTCGGTGAGGTGGGACGGGTCGGCGGTGCTGGATTCGGCGTGGTCGGGGTCCTGGTATCCGATCACCCGGTTCGACCAGTCCACCAGCAGCTGCCGGTCCTGATCGGGCACGCCCAGGATCCGGGCCAGGGTCCACACCGGCAGGTCGGCGGCGATCGGCACGAAGTCGGCCTCGCCCAACGGACGGATCGCGGCCACGAGTTCGGCCGCGCGCCCCTCGATGGCGACGGTCAGCTCGGCCAGCGCCCGCGGGGTGAACGCCGCGGCGACGGTGCGGCGCAGCCGGGAGTGGTCGGGCGGGTCCTGGTTGAGCATCATCGCCCGGGCGAACTCCAGGTCGGCCGGGGTGTCGGGGTCGCGGATCTGGGTCGCCCCGAGGTGCGAGGAGAACACTTCCGGTGTGCGCAGCACGTGCTTCACGTCCGCGTGCCGCAGCACCGCCCAGTAGCCGGTCCCGGCCGGCCAGTCCCCCACCGCCGGCTCCTCCACCCAGCACACCGGCGCCTCGGCCCGCAGCTCGCGGAACAGCTCGTACGGCACGCCCTCGGCGTAGGTGGCGGGAAGGAAGATCCGGTTCGCCCGCGCCTGATCGAAGCCCATGCCGACCGACCGTACGCCGTGCCCCGGCGACCTGTCAGGACGCGGGACGACGCGGCTGCGGGCTTCGGTCGCCGGGATCCCGTAGGGTCGGCCAATGGCGAAGTACTTCGACGTGCATCCAGAGTCCCCCCAGCCGCGCACGATCGGCACCGTGGCGGACAGCCTCCGGTCCGGGGCCCTCATCGCGTACCCGACCGACTCCTGTTTCGCCCTGGGCTGCCGGCTGGACAACCGCGACGGCCTCGAACGGATCCGGTCGATCCGGCGTCTCGACGAGCGCCACCACTTCACCCTGATGTGCGAGGACTTCGCGCAGCTGGGGCAGTTCGTCCAGCTCGACAACAACGTCTTCCGGGCCGTCAAGGCCGCGACGCCGGGCAGTTACACCTTCATCCTGCCCGCCACCAAGGAAGTCCCCCGCCGCCTGATGCACCCGAAGAAGAAGACGGTGGGCGTCAGGATCCCCGACCACGTCGTCACCCGGGCCCTGCTCGCCGAACTCGGCGAGCCCCTGCTCTCCAGCACCCTGGTCCTCCCCGGCGACGACGAACCGATGACCCAGGGGTGGGAGATCAAGGAACGGCTCGACCACGTGCTGGACGCCGTGGTGGACTCGGGCGACTGCGGCACGGAACCGACGACGGTCGTCGACTTCTCGGGCGGCGCACCGGAGATCGTCCGGCGCGGGGCCGGGGACCCGTCGCGCTTCGAGTGAGCGTCCGGCACCGAGCGGAGCGTCTCAGCTCCCGGCCGGGCCGGGCGGGGCGGTCGTCACCAGGACGTCGTGCACGGTGAAGAGCTGTTCGAGCGGGCCGGATCCGTCGGTCCGGTCGATCGCCTCCTCGACGGCGCGCCGGAGGGCCGGGCCGCGCAGCCACGCGGTGAAGGCCAGGTGGGCGGCGCCCCCGCGGTCCCAGAAGGCGTTGCGGGGCCTGCCGCCGCTGTCGAGCAGGAACTCGTGCAGCCTGTCGACGGCGGTCGCCGTCGCCAGCCGCTCCCACGCCGCCAGCCGGCCGTCGGTGCCCGCCGGGTCGGCGGCGGCGAGGGCGCACAGGACGGCCTCGGCGTCCCACCACGCGGGTCCGGTCAGGACGTCCGACCAGAGCGCGTCCAGGAGTTGGCGCAGGTACGGCGCCTCCGGCCAGTCGGACCAGCCCGCCCGGGCCAGCTTGAGGCAGAACGGCTCCAGGTCGGGGAGGGTGAGCTCGCCGGCGAGGAGGAGCTGGAGGATCCGGGGCGTGAAGTACCGCAGGTCGGCCGGGGAGCCGACGGTGTTCAGCACCGATGCGGCGTACCGCGTCAGGTCCTCGGGCCCGAGCCGCTCCCGGGGCGTGCGGAGCAGGGTGTCGATCGCGACCTGCGGGGTGCAGCAGGGGCAGGCGTCGATCACGGTGGGTCGCGGCGCGGCGGCGAAGGCGTCGGGCAGGCCGTCGACGAGGTTCTGGAGTCCCATGGTGGGGTCATTCAACACGGGTCGCGGGCACGCCTCCGGGTCCGGCCGCCCTGCGCCCCCGTCCCCGCCCTGGGCGTGTTCCCGGGTCCGGGCGCGGGCGCGGGCGTGGGCGCGGGCGCGGGGCCGGGAAATTCACCCCTGTGCGGGGAATCGCAGCGATCACCGGGTGGTTGGGCCAAGGCGACGAGCCAGTACGGACATCGCGGTACTCGCAGACGAGGGGCTTCCCATGAAGATCGGCATCATCGGCGCGGGCAACATCGGCGGCAACCTGACCCGGCGGCTGACCGCGCTGGGGCACGACGTCTCGGTGGCCAATTCGCGCGGCCCGGAGACGTTGAAGGGCCTGGTCGAGGAGACCGGCGCGACGGCGGTGACGGTCCCCGAGGCGGCGCGCGGCGCCCAGGTCGTGGTCGTGACCGTCCCGCTGAAGAACGTGCCGGACCTGCCCGCCGGGCTGTTCGACGGGGCCGCCGAGGGCGTGGCCGTGATCGACACCGGCAACTACTACCCGAAGGAGCGCGACGGCCGGATCGACGCGATCGAGGACGGCGGCATCACCGAGAGCCGGTGGACGGAGCAGCACCTGGGGCACCCGGTGGTGAAGGTGTTCAACGGCACCTACGCGCAGGACCTGCTGGAGCGGCCGCTGCCGGCCGGCGACCCGGGGCGGATCGCCGTCCCGGTGGCGGGTGACGACGAGGCGGCGAAGCGGGTCGTCCGGGCGCTGGTCGACGAGCTGGGCTTCGACACGGTGGACGCGGGCGGCATCGACGACTCCTGGCGCCAGCAGCCGGCCACGCCGGTGTACGGGCTGCGCGCCGGGGTCGCGGCCGTGACCCGGGCGCTCGCGGAGGCGTCCCCGGAGCGCCCGGCGGCCCACCGGGCCTGAGCCCGGTGCCCGTGCCCCGGGGCCTGCGTTCAGGCCTTGGGGCACCAGCACCGGCACCAGCGCCGGGCGCCGGGCGCGGCCTCAGGCGAGCCGGCGCGCCCCCTCGGCCGGAACGGCGGTGAGGGTGCGCGGCTCGGCGTACCCCGCGGTGCGGAAGGCCGCGGTGACCTCGGCGGCGACGCGCCCCGCCTCGGCCGCGTCGACGAGGGCGATGACGGAGCCGCCGAAGCCGCCGCCGGTCATCCGGGCGCCGTGGGCGCCGGCGGCCAGGGCGGCTTCGACGGCGAGGTCGGTCTCCGGGCAGGACACCCGGTAGTCGTCGCGCAGCGAGGCGTGTCCGGCGGTGAGGACCGGGCCGAGCGCGGCCGGGTCCCCGGCGTCCAGGTGGGCGACGGCTTCCTCCACCCGAGCGTTCTCGGTGACGACGTGGCGCACCAACGGGCGCAGCTCTGCGGGGAGTTGTGCGAGCGCGTCGGCGAGTGCGGACGGCTGCAGGGAGCGCAGTGCGGGCAGCCCGAGCAGGGCGGCGGCCCGTTCGCAGTCGGCCCGCAGGGCCGCGTACGCGCCGTCCCCGAGGTCGTGTTTGACCCGGGTGTCCAGGACCAGCAGCGCGAGGCCCGCACCGGCGAGGTCGACCGGCACCTGGCGTGCCGTCAGGTCCCGGCTGTCCAGGAACAGCGCGGCGCCGGGGCGGCAGCACATCGAGGCCATCTGGTCCATGATCCCGCACGGCACGCCGACGAAGGCGTTCTCGGCCCGCTGGGCGAGCAGGGCGAGTTCGGGTGCGGTGAGGCGGAGTCCGTACAGGTCGGCGTAGGCGGTGGCGACGACGCATTCCAGGGCCGCCGAGGAGGAGAGTCCGGCGCCGCCGGGGACGTCGCTGTCCAGCCGGATGTCGGCGCCGCCGACCTGGTGTCCGGCCTCGCGCAGCGCCCACACCACTCCGGCGGGGTAGCCGGCCCAGCCGGGCACCGCGCCGGGCGCGAGGTCGGCGATGCGCAGTTCGGTGACCGGCCCGCGGCCCTGGGCGGACCAGAGCCGCAGCCGGCCGTCGTCACGGCGGGCCGCCCGGGCGCGGACGGTCTGCGGGAGGGCGATCGGCAGCACGAACCCGAGGTTGTAGTCGGTGTGTTCGCCGATCAGGTTCACCCGGCCGGGGGCGGCCCACTCGCCTTCGGCGGGGCGGCCGTAGAGCTCGGTGAAGGTGTTCACGGGGCGACCTCCCGCAGCCGCCGGGCCGCGTCCTCGGGGGTGACGTCGTTGACGAAGGCGTCCATGCCGGATTCCACGCCGGCCAGGTACTTGAGTTTGTCGGCGGTGCGCCGGATGGTGAACAGCTCCAGGTGCAGGGCGAGTTCGGCGCGCTGCCCGGCGGGCGCCTGGTGCCAGGCGGAGATGTACGGGGTGCGGCCGGCGGGGAAGAGCCGGTCGAAGCGGCGCAGCAACTCCAGGTAGATCGCCGGGAATTCGGCGCGCTGCGGTTCGTCGAGGGCGGTCAGGTCGGGGACCCGGCGGTGCGGGTACAGGTGCACCTCGTAGGGCCAGCGGGCGGCGAAGGGCACGAAGGCCGTCCAGTGGGTGCCGGTGAGGACGGTCCGCTCGCCGTGGGCGCGTTCGGCGGCGAGCAGGTCCTCGAAGAGGTTGCGGCCGGTGGCGGCTCGGTGGTCGGCGGCCCGGACGGCCGTCCGGGCGGTGCGCGGGGTGGTGAAGGGGAAGGCGTAGATCTGGCCGTGCGGGTGGGCGAGGGTGACGCCGATCTCGGCGCCCCGGTTCTCGAAGCAATAGACCTGTTCGACGCCCGGCAGCGCGGAGAGTTCGGCGGTGCGGTCGGTCCAGGCGTCGAGGACGAGGCGGGCCCGTTCGGGGGTGAGGTCGGCGAAGGAGGCGTCGTGGTCGGCGGTGAAGCAGACCACCTCGCAGCGGCCGGCGCCGGGGCCCGCGGTCCACAGGCCGTCGGCGTCCCGGGAGGGGGCGGCCGGCGGGCCTGCGAGCGAGGGGAAGCGGTTCTCGAAGACGGCCACCTGGTAGTCCTCGGCCGGGATCTCGCTGAGCCGCCCGTCCCGGGACGGGCAGAGCGGGCACTCCTCGGCGGGCGGCCGGTAGGTGCGGGCCTGGCGGTGGGCGGCGATGGTGACCCGGTCGCCGGTGACGGGGTCGAGCCGGACCTGGGAGCCGGGGACCTGCAGGTCCAGCGGGCGCCGGTCGACGGCGTTCCGGGGGGCGGCGGTGCCGCGGTCGTAGTAGATCAGCTGCCGACCGTCCGCGAGTCCGGTCACGGTCCTGCCGGTGGGCTGAGTCAGGGTTGTCCCCGCCATGGCCTTCTTCCTCCGAGTGAAGCCATTGGAATCAACAGAAAGCTACAATCTCAAACATTATCCACCAGCACCACTGGCCGGCCGTGGTCGAAGGAAGCCTCCCGACGGCTGACAGCGCGCGGTTGGTCTCCTCCTCGGCCGGGTTGGGCGTGGTCGGCCCGGCCCCGGGGAGAGGCCGTGGCAGCCGGTCGGCGAGCCGATCGTCGCCCCGGCCGCCGGCCGGCTGCCGACCGTCACCCAGCCCCCGGCCGTCGCCTAACGTCCGGGGGCCGTCGGGCCGTCGGCCGCCGCCTGCCCATCGGCTGCCGCCCCGCCGTCGCCCGCCGGCTGACGGCCGGCCAGCGGCCACCCGCTGCTCCCCCGCACCACCAGCTCGGTCGCCAGCTCCGCCCCGGCCGACGGCACCGCCCCGTCCCGCACCTGGCCGAGCAGCCGGTCCACCAGCGCGGCGGCGATCGCCCGCAGCGGCAGCCGGACGGAGGTCAGCGCGGGGTGCAGGTGGCGGCAGAGCGGCGTGTCGTGGAAGCCGGTGACGGCCACCCCGCCGGGCCCGACCACCAGCCCCTCCGCCCGGACCGCCTCGTACACGTCCAGCGCCAGCAGGTCGCTGCCCGCCGCGAAGGCGGTCGGCCGGTCGGGCCCGCGCAGCAGCGCCCGGACGGCGGTGACCGCCGGCCCGGACCCGCCCGGGCCCAGGGCCGCCGCCCCGGCCGTCCCCGGTGCGGGGAGCGCCACCGCGGACAGCCCCAGCCGCCGGGCCTCGGCGAGGAAGCCCGCCCGCCGGGCCGCCATCCAGGGCAGGTCCTCGGCGGTCCCGAGGTAGCCGATCCGGCGGTGGCCGAGCTCCGCGAGGTGGCGCACCACCGCGGCCGTCGCCGCGTCGTTGGCGATGTCCACCCAGTGCTGCGGCTGCCCCGGTCCGGTGCGGCCGAAGCTGACGAAGGGGACGCCGAGCCGGGCGACGTGCGCGATCCGGGCGTCCTCGGCGAGCACGTCCGCCAGCACCAGCCCGTCCACCTGACGGGCCGCCACCAGTTCGTCGATCGCGGCCGCCGGGTCGCCCGCCGGCGGGGCGGGCCGGAACAGCAGCACCCGCTGGCCCTCGGCCCCGGCCGCGTCGACCAGGGCCTCCAGGAAGCCGGCCATCAGCGGGTTGGGGTCGAGCGGGTCGTCCACCGGGGCGAGGTAGCCGAGGGTGCGCCGGGCACCGCTGCGCAGGGAGCGCGCCGACTGGTCGGGCTGGTACCCGAGTTCGCGGATCGCCGCGGTGACCCGGTCCAGGGTCTCGGGGCGGACCCGCTGCGGGGCGTTGAGCGCGTTGGAGACGGTCTGCCGGGAGACCCCGGCCGCGCGGGCGACCTCCTCGATCGTGCTGGCGCCGCGGCGCGGCCGCTGCGGTCCCTCGGGCATGCGTCCCCTCCCAACTGGTACGGCGGGCCCGGCCGGGCACGGTCAGCGGCGGCGCAGGGTGAGCAGCCCGCCGCGCGGTACGGGGACCGGCTCCGACCGGTCCAGTGCGACCTCGCCCTGCCGGACGATACGCCCCCGGGCGTCCTGCACCGTCACCGCGGCGGTGCCGCTGCCGCCGGTGAGCCTGACGTCCGGGTCGGCGTCGGCGTTGGCGACCAGCAGGGTGCGCCAGTCGTCGCCGGAGGCGTCCACCGGCAGTGCGGCGTAGCGGGCCACCGCGACGGTGTCGGATCCGCGCGCGGTGACCATCGGGTAGCCGAGGTCGGGGCGGGCCGGGAGCAGCTCGCCGAGTTGCAGGGTGGCGGTGTGCTCGCGGACGACGCCGAGCCAGAAGGCGATCGCCTCGCGCTGTCCGTCGTCCTGCGCGGCGAGGTCGACGGAGATCTGCGGGACGGAGAACAGCACGTTGATCAGGTGGCAGGCGATCTGCTCCGGCGGCTCGGCCGGGTGCCACATCAGCATGTCGGCGTGGACCGGGACGGGCCCGGCGGCGAGCCGCACGTCGACGGTGCGCTGCCGGTTCTCCTGCGGGCTGAGCGGGCAGTCGGTGGCGCGGATCATCGTGACGTACGGCCACAGGCGGGGGCTGACGTACGGCTGGCGGTGCTCGATCATCGCCTCGGGGTTCGCAGCGGTGATCCGGCGGCGGATCCCGGCGAGCAGCCGTTCGACGCCCTCGTCGACGCCCGCGCAGTCCGCCCCGGGGCCGGGCGCCGGGGCGTCGGCGCGCGCGAACCAGTCGACGAAGTCGACCTTGAGCCCGTCCATGCCCCACTCCTCGACGGCGCGCACGAGCCGGTCGGTGAGGAAGGCGCGGACCTCGGGGTAGCGGGGGTCGGCGACGACCGCGCCCATGTGGGCGGCGTCGGCGAGCGCGTGGTGGCCGATCTTCCGGTACGCGGCGCTGTCCTTGCCGATGAAAGGCAGCGCGTACCAGAGCAGGTAGCGCACCCCGAGGTCGTGGACGCGCCGCACGTGGGCGGCGGTGTCGGGCAGCGAGACCGGCTCCCAGTCGCCGCAGTGGGCGTAGCCGCGGGTGCGGTCGGCGGTCATCCAGCCGTCGTCCACGATGATCACGTCCAGGCCGAGTTCCTTGCCGAGCGCGGCCTGGGTCTCGACGCCCTCGGGCGAGACGTCCTGGTGCATGGAGTACCAGGTGGAGTACGCGGGGCGGCGGGCGGCCTCGGGGATGTCGGCCTCGTGGTCGGCGCCCCACCAGGCGGTGAGGTCGGCCAGGCAGCGGGCGTAGTGCCGGCGCGAGGTGTCGATCCGGACGGTGAGGCCCTCGGGGGCCTGCGCCCAGAACCGGAACTCGCCGGTCTCCTCGACGACTCCGGCGCCGGCCAGCACGTCCGGGCGCCCGGCGGCGAAGGCGCAGAGCGCGACGTCCCCGGTGCCGACCAGTGCGGCGATCGGCGCGCCGACGGTCAGGCCGGTGCGGCGCGGGGCGCTCCAGGCGGCGGGCAGCCAGCCGGTGCCGCGCGGCTCGGGCGTCCACAGGGCGGTGGCGTCGACGCAGGGGACGCGCCATTCGATCCGGACCTCGCCGGAGTCCTCGGCGGTCACCTCCACCACCCCGTCGGCGACCTCCTGGGCCGTGGCGGCGCCGCTGACCAGCAGGTCCAACCCCTGGGCGTGGAGCGGGCGCAGGCCTCCGGCGGCGGTGGGGGCGTGCGGTTCCCAGATCTCGATCGTGCTCTCGGTCGTGCTGTCGGTCATGGTGTCGTCCTCAGCCCTTCGTGGCGCCGGCCAGCAGGCCGGAGATGAACTGCCGCTGGAGGACCAGGAAGAGGACCATCATCGGCAGGGTGGAGAGCGCGGTGCCGGAGAGGATCGCGCCGTAGTCGGTGTTGCTCTTGTTGCCGTGCAGCGTCGCGAGGGCCACCGGCAGGGTCTGCATCTCGGGGCTGCGCAGGGCCACCAGGGGCCAGACGAACTGGTTCCAGGAGCCCAGGAAGAGGAAGATCGACAGGGCTGCCAGCACCGGTCGCATGACCGGCACGACGACGCTCCACAGCACCCGGAACTCGCCGGCGCCGTCGACCCGGGCGGCGTCCAGGAGTTCGTCCGGCAGGCTGGTCAACGACTGCCGCATCAGGAAGATGGCGAACGGCACGCAGAGGCCGGGCAGGATGAGCGCCTGGTACGTGTCGAGCAGGCCGAAGTTCATCATCATCTTGAACAGCGGCACCAGCATGACCTGTTCGGGCACCACGAGGGTGGAGAACAGGAGTGCGAACAGCACGGTCCGGCCGCGGAAGCGGAACTTGGCGAAGGCGTAGCCGGCCAGCAGCGCCACGACGAGCGCGCCGAGCGTCTGGATCCCGGCCACCAGCAGCGAGTTGCCGACCACCCGGAGCAGGCCGATCTTGGCCTGGAGGTGGTCGAGGTTCTCGCCCAGGTGGCCGCCGGGCAGCAGTTTCGGCGGCCAGTCGAAGATCTCGGTGTCCTTGCGGGTGGAGGCGACCACCAGCCAGTAGAACGGTCCGATGGACAGTCCGGTGACCGCCGCGAGGGCGAAGGTCAACGGCCAGCCCCGCAGTCTTTTCAGGTTCACTGGTCGCGCTCTCCCATCAGGCGCATCTGGACCGCGCCGAGCACCGACACCAGCAGGGTGAGCGCGTAGGCGATGGCGGAGGCGTAGCCGAAGTCGAAGTACCGGAAGCCGTTCTGGTACAGGTACATGGAGACGGTGAGGGTGGCGTTGTCCGGGCCGCCGCCGGTCAGCACGTAGGGCTCGTCGAAGAGTTGGAGCGTGCCGATGGTGGACAGGACGACGGTGAACAGCAGTACCGGGCGCAGCGCGGGCACGGTGATGGCGGTGAAGCGGCGGATCGGCCCGGCGCCGTCGACCATCGCGGCCTCGTACAGCTCCTTGGGGATGCCCTGCAGGCCGGCCAGGTAGATGACGGCGTTGTAGCCGGTGTAGTGCCAGGTGAGCACGAGGACGACGGACATCCGGGCCCAGAACGGATCGCCCAGCCAGTCGACGGCGGGCAGGCCGACGGCGTTCAGCGCCCAGTTGACCGCACCGTCGTCGGTGTTGAGCAGGAAGGCGAAGATCACGCCGGTGGCGACCAGGCCGGTGACGGAGGGCATGAAGACGCCGAGCCGCCACACGGCCCGACAGCGCACCACCGCCGAGTTGATGCCGACGGCCATCAGCAGGGCCAGGCCGAGCATCAGCGGGACCTGGACGACGAGGATCTCGGCGGTGTTGCGCAGGGCCGTCCAGAACAGCGGATCGTCCAGCAGGCGCTGGTAGTTGGCGAGGCCGGCGCCGTGGGTGGCGGCGCCCGAGCCGGTGGTGAAGGACAGCAGCAGCGAGTCGACGACCGGGTAGGCCTTGAACACGCCGAAGGTGATCAGGGCGGGGGCGAGCAGGAGGTAGGGCACGGCCCTGCGGCGGGCCCGGGCCCTGCGGTGGGACCGCCCGGCGGCGGTGACCGCCACCGGTTCGCGCAGCGCGGCGGGTCGGGTGGTGGCGGTCATGCGATGCTGCGTCCGGTCTGCTGGGCGAGCTGCTTGGCGGCGTCCTGGAGGACGGCGGCCGGGTCTCCGCCCTTGAGGAAGACCTTGGTCTGCGCGTCGCTGGCGAGCTTGAGGGCGCGGGCGTAGTCGCCGGAGTAGTTGGTGGATCCACCGCCGTCGAGGGCCAGTTCGGTGAAGGTCTTCAGGACGGGCTGGTCACCGTAGAAGGCGCTGGGCTTGGCGTACATCGGGTCGGTGTACGCCGCGGTGAGGGCGGGGAAGACGCCGCCGGCGGTGAACATGCTGTTCACCGAGGCGGTGCGGGTGAGCGCGTACTCGACGAACTTCCAGGCGGCGCGGCGGCGCGGGCTGGAGGCGGCGACGGCGAGGTGGGTGGAGTTGACCAGCGCGGTGCGCCTGCCACCGGGGGTGACCGCCGGGGGCTTGGCGAGCCGCCAGTTGCCGCTCTGGTCGGCGAACTTCTTCTCCAGGTAGTGCGCGGCCCAGGCGGGCATCGGCGCGACGGCGATCTTGCCGGCCTTCATCAGGTTGCCCCAGCCCTGGTCACCGGGGGCGTCGGCGATCAGCCCGGCGTCCTCCAGGTGCTTGACGGTGGTCATCGCCCGGACGTCCTCGGCCGAGCCGAGGGTGATCTTCCCCTGGAGGTCGAAGTAGAAGGCTCCCTGGAGCTGCATCAGGGACTGCAGGAAGTCGAGGTCGGGGCTGGGGTTGGCGGCCTTGTTGAGGCCGATCAGGGAGACGCCGGGGTTGGCGGCCTTGAAGCGGTCGGCGACGGCGATCAGGTCGTCCCAGGTGGCGAGGGCTTCGGGGTCGATGCCCGCCTTGTCGAAGTAGTCCTTGCGGTAGAAGAAGCCGAGCGGGTTGACCTCCCAGGGCAGCGCGTAGGCGTGGCCGTCCTTGCCGGTGACGACCGGCCACAGGCCCTTGGCGAACTTGTCCTTGTGGGCGTCGGCGCCGAACTCGGAGAGGTTGGCGAGGCCCCCGGGGAACTTCTCCATGTACCCGGGCAGGTAGTCGCAGCCGATGTGCAGGACGTCGCCGAGGCCTTGGCCGCCGGCCGCCATACCGACGGTGATCTTGTCCCAGATGGCGGGTTCGCCGATGTCCTGGACGTCGACCTTGATCCCGGGGTTGTCCTGCTCGAAGGCCGGGACGACGCCGCGCAGGGCCTCGGCGGCGGTGGCCCAGGACCAGACGGTGACGGTGCCGCTGTCGGCGTCCCCGCCGGAGGCGCCGCCCGAGCCGGAGCCGCCGCCACAGGCCGCGAGGGTGCCGCCGGCGGTGAGGGCCAGCAGGCCCGCTCCGGAGGCGCGGAGCAGATCGCGTCGAGAAAGGTGTGACATTGCATTCCTTTCGGTGGGGCGGCACTGGAAGACAGAGGGAAGGGAGGGGTGGCGCTCATCCTGATGCTTGTTCGGTGTTTTGAACGTTCAAACACACAAAACAAACCAGAACCAAACAGGTTCCAACGAGCGGGTCACAGCAAACGCCCGCCCTCCCCGTGCCGTCAAGACCTGGGCACGGGAAGGACGGGCTCCGCAACCGTTCCGTTATCGACCACCGACGCCGGGCCTCGGCGACAGGGGCCCGTGCCGACGACGAGATGACGGCGCAACAGCGAGCGGCGAACTCTCCGACACCTGAACGCACATGCGCGGGAAGTCGGCCGGGCCGACTTCCCGCGCACCGTCAAGGCTTCTCAGCGGCCGACCTCCCGTGCCCGGAAGTCCTCGACCGTCTCCCGCCGGATCAGCAGCCGCGCCCGGCCGTCGCGAACCGCCACCACCGCCGGGCGGCCGACCAGGTTGTACCCGGAGGCCATCGACAGCTGGTACGCACCGGCCGCGGGCACGGCCACCAGGTCGCCGGGGCGCAGGTCGGCGGGCAGCACCGCATCGCGTACCAGCACGTCGCCGGCCTCGCAGTGCCGGCCGACCACGTCCACCCGGGCCTCCCCCGCCTCCGAGCGGCGGCCCACCAGCCGGACGCTGTACGGCGATCCGTACAGGGCCGGCCGCGGGTTGTCGCTCATCCCGCCGTCCACCGCGGCGAAGCAGCGGCCGTCGGCGCCGTGCTTGACCGACAGCACCCGGTACACCGCGACCGCCGCCGGGCCGGCGATCGCGCGGCCGGGCTCCACCACCAGGCGTGGCACCTCCAGCCCGGCCTCGGCGCAGCGCACCGCCAGCCGGTCGGTCACCCGGACGGCGAACTCGGCGACGTCCAACTCCTCGTCCCCGGGCAGGTAGCGGATGCCGTGCCCGCCGCCGAGGTCCAGTTCGGGCAGCTCCACGCCGTGCCGCTCGCGCACCTCGGCGAGCAGCCGCACCAACGTGTCCACCGCCCGCAGGTACGGCTCCGCGTCGGCGATCTGCGAGCCCAGGTGGCAGTGCAGACCGGCGAGTTCGAGTCCGGGCTGGTCGAGCACCCGGGCGATCGCGTCGGACGCGTCACCGCCCTCGATCGGGAAGCCGAACTTCTGCCCGCCGACGCCCGTGCGCACCGCCGCGTGGTGCCCGGCCGCGATCCCCGGCACGACCCGGACCAGCACCTTCTGCGGGGTGTCGGCCGCCACCAGCGCCGCCAGCCGGGCGATCTCGGCCGGCCCGTCGATGACGATCCGCCCGACCCGCAGCCGCCGGGCCAGCCGCAGCTCGTCCGGGGACTTCGCGTTGCCGTGCAGCAGGATCCGCTGCGCCGGGAAGCCCGCCGAGACCGCCAGCCACAGCTCGCCGGACGAGCAGACGTCCAGGCCCAGTCCCTCGTCGGCCACCCAGTCGGCCATCGCGCTGCACAGGAAGGCCTTGGCCGCGTACAGCACCTCGGCGTGCGGCAGCGCCCGCCGGTAGGCCCGGGCGCGGGCCCTGACCTCGCCCTCGTCCAGCACGTACAGCGGGGTGCCGAACCGCTCGGCGGCCTCGGCCAGCCCGACCCCGCCGACCAGCACGTCGGCTCCCCGGCCGGGCCGCGCCGAGGCCGGCCAGGGGCTGCCGAGTGTGTCGGCGGGGGCGGTCGCCGGGGACGGGACGGGCGGGGACGGCACGGGCGGGGCGGTGAGCTGGGTCATGGCAGCTGCTCCTACGAAGGGTCGTGCGGGGGTGGGTCGCGGTCCTCGGTTCAGTCCTCGTAGTGCATCGCGAAGCGGCAGTTCGCCGGGCGGGTGCGGAGGCGGTCGCGCTCGGCCGCCGGGCCCGGTTCCGGCGGCTCGGGCTGGTCCTGGCTTCCGGCGGCGGATACCAGGCGGATGGTGCGCTCCAGCGGCCGGTCGACGTCGATGACGAGGGTGGCGGTGGTCACGGCGGGGTCCTTTCGGGCGGTGGGCCGGACGACCGGAGACTCGGTTCGTACGGCCGGACACCTCCAGTGGAGACCCTCCGCACACCGACCGCATCCCTCCTTGACGCAGGACCTACGCCCCCGCCGCCGACCTTGACGCCCTCCTGACAGCCCCGCACCGACCGCGTCAGGGTGGTGTCAAGGACGGCCGTTCCGGCGCCAAGCCCGTGTCAAGAACGGCATGGCCCGTAGGCCGCCGGTGGTGGGCTGTCCGCCGTTCCCCGTCGCTCCCCGAACCGCCGCCCCACCCGACCGGGCGGCCCGGAAGGTCCCCCGAGACGATGCGCCGTTCGGCCCTCACCACCCCGGACCACACCTCCGACCAGCAGAACTGGTTCCGTCGCCCGGAGCGGCTCGCGGCCCCGGCGCCCGAACCGCCGCCGAGCCACCGGCCCACCTCACCCGGCGGCCGCCGTCGGCTCATCACCCGGAAGCAGTTGGCCGAGGCCCTGCCCGCCGCCGTCCGCAAGCTGCACCCGCGCACCATGGCGCGCAACCCGGTGATGTTGGTGGTCGAGACCGGCTCGGCGCTCACCACCATCAGCGCCGTCCTCCACCCCGGCGTCTTCGCCTGGGTGATCTCCTTCTGGCTCTGGCTGACCGTGCTGTTCGCCAATCTGGCCGAGGCCGTCGCCGAGGCCCGCGGCAAGGCCCAGGCCGAGTCGCTGCGCCGCGCCCAGGCCGGCACCACCGCGCGCCGCCTGCTGCACTGGCGGGTCGGCACCCTCGACCACCGCCACGAGACCATCCCCGCCGAGCAGTTGCTGCTGCACGACATCGTGCTGGTGCCGGCCGGCGAGGTCATCCCCCAGGACGGCGAGGTCGTCGAAGGCGTCGCCGCCGTCGACGAGTCCGCCATCACCGGGGAGTCCGCGCCCGTCATCCGTGAGTCGGGCGGCGACCGCACCGCCGTCACCGGCGGCACCCGGGTGCTCTCCGACCACCTGGTCGTCCGCGTCACCTCCCGCCCCGGGCAGAGCTTCATCGACCGGATGATCGCCCTGGTCGAGGGCGCGAACCGGCAGAAGACCCCGAACGAGATCGCGCTCAACATCCTGCTCGCCTCGCTCACCATCGTCTTCCTGCTCTCGGTGGTCTCCCTCCAGCCGATGGCCATCTACGCCGGTGCGCCCCAAACCACCATCGTGCTGGTCGCGTTGATGGTCGCGCTCATCCCGACCACCATCGGCGCCCTGCTCTCGGCGATCGGCATCGCCGGGATGGACCGTCTCGTCCAGCGCAACGTGATCGCCCTCTCCGGCCGCGCGGTGGAGGCCGCCGGGGACGTCGACGTCCTGCTGCTCGACAAGACCGGCACCATCACCCACGGCAACCGCCGGGCCGTCGCCCTGCAGCCGCTGCCCGGCGCGACCACCGAACAGCTCGCCGAGGCAGCCCAGTTGGCCTCCCTCGCGGACGAGACCCCGGAGGGCCGCTCCCTCGTCGACCTGACGAACCGTCAGTACTGGGTGCCGCCGCGCTCCCCCGGCGAACTCGGCGAACAGCAGCCCGTCCCGTTCACCGCCCACAGCCGGATGAGCGGCGTCGACCTCACCTGGCCCGACGGCACCACCTGCCTGATCCGCAAGGGCGCGGCCACCGCCGTCGCCCGCTGGGTGACCGACTCCGGCGGACACCTGCCCGTGGAGGCCGAGCCGCTGGTCGACCGGATCGCCGCGGCCGGCGGCACCCCGCTGCTGGTCGCCGTCCACGACCGGCACGGCGCCCGCGCCCTCGGGGTCGTCGAGCTCAGGGACGTGGTGAAGGAGGGCATCGCCGAACGCTTCGCCGAACTGCGCCGGATGGGCATCCGCACGGTCATGGTCACCGGCGACAACCCGCTCACCGCCAGGGCCATCGCCGAGGAGGCCGGGGTGGACGACTTCCTCGCCGAGGCCACCCCCGAGGACAAGCTCGCCCACCTGCGGCGCGAGCAGGCCGCCGGGAACATGGTCGCGATGACCGGCGACGGCACCAACGACGCCCCCGCGCTCGCCCAGGCCGACGTCGGCGTCGCGATGAACTCCGGCACCCCCGCCGCCAAGGAGGCCGGCAACATGGTCGACCTGGACTCCAACCCGGCCAAGCTCATCGACATCGTCCGGGTGGGCAAGCAACTCCTCATCACCCGCGGCGCGTTGACCACCTTCTCGATCACCAACGACGTGGCCAAGTTCTTCGCGATCATCCCCGCGATGTTCGCGAACGCCTACCCCGGCCTGCACCACCTCAACATCATGGAACTGCACAGCCCCACCTCTGCCATCGCCTCCGCGATCATCTTCAACGCCCTGATCATCGTCGCGCTGATCCCGCTCGCCCTGCGCGGCGTCCGCTACCAGCCCGCCTCCGCCACCGACCTGCTCCGGCGCAACCTGCGGGTGTACGGCCTGGGCGGACTGGTCCTGCCGTTCCTCGGCATCAAGGCCATCGACCTGCTCATCCAGTTCGTCCCGGGCCTGGGCTGAGGACCACCGCCGGGTGCGCCTGTCAGAAGGCCGTCAAGATGTTCGCGCCTGGCGTCATGGTGGTGTCAGCGCCGGTACGGAGGAGGCCGTTCCGGGGTTCACTGGAGTCATCCGAAGCGAGGAGCACCCGACCGGAGAACCCCCACCGGAGAGACGGAGGCGAACGGCCATGACCGGGACCACCCGAGTGATCGTCGGCCTGAGCGGATCACTGAGCAGCCTGGCCGCCCTGTACCACGCCGTCGGCGAGGCGGCCCGGAACGAAGCGGTTCTGGTGCCCGTCGCCGCGTGGACCGCCGGCGAGCAGGACGGGCTGCGCCCGAACTCCGAACCGGAACACGCCGCCCGGCGCCGCCTCGACATCGCCTTCGAACAGGCCTACGGCGGCTACCCCTCCGGCCTGGTCATCCACCCGGTGGTGATCAACACCGAGCCCGGGCGCGCCCTGGTCGGCGCCGTCACCGGCCCGGACGACCTGCTCGTCCTCGGTGCCGCCACGCGCCGCCGCTTCGACCGGCTGCGCCACGGCTCGGTCGCCCGCCACTGCCGCCACCGGGCCGGCTGCCGCGTGGTCGAGGTCTCGCCCTCCGCCCTGCTCACCCGCCTCGAACTCCCCGCCCGCACCGGCGCACCGCTGCCACTGCTGGCCCACTGACCCACTGACCCGCCGGCCTGCCGGCCCGCTGGCCCACTGACCCGGGTGTCGGCGGGCGGCCGAACGGTCCGCTCCTCCCCTTGCCTCGATCCCGCCGCCTCTGCCGGGCCGGGCCGCCCGGACGGGCGCCCGACCAGGACGGGAGCCGGCGGGATCGGCCGTTCCCGGGTGGTGACGCCGCCCGATGACCGCGGAACCGGTGGCCCGCACTCGCGGCCACCGGGACGACACCGGGCGGCACCTTGCCGTACGGCCGGATTCCACAACTTCGACACCGCTGTCGAATTTGGCATGGCCAGGCTATCCTGACCCGAGGTCCGAAGAAGAGCTCCCTGCCCCGTCGATGAACGCGCCCCGCGGCGCGCCCGACCGGAAGGAGGCGCGACCCATGAGTCCGGGATGACGTCCAACCCGCCGCACACACACGCATTCTGACGGAACGTCAACACCGATACCGCACTTCACCGCCGAGCCCGTCGGGGCGTGCCCCGGGCCGCCCGCCGCCGTTGTACGGAAGGTGAATCGCCGCGCCCGCCCGAAAGCCCCGGTCACCCTGCCGAGGAAGAGGTTCCGCATGTCGACGTCCCGGCTCCACCCGCGCCCCGGCGAGGCCGCGGCCCTGCTCACCGTGCTCGGCCTGCTCGTCCTGGAGGAGATCGCCCTCGGCATGGCCGAGGAGGAGGACCGCCCCGTCATCGGCGGCATCCTGATCGGCGCCTCCGGCGCCGGCCTCCTCGTCGTCGGCGCCGTTCTCCTCACCCGCTGGCTCGACGCCCGCCGCCCGCTCCCCCTGCCGCCACTCGGCCCCAACGGCCGCGAGTACAGCGCCCGCGCCCTCGAAGGCTTCCCGATGGAAGCCGTCCGCCCCCTGCTGCTCGGCGAGGACGCGCCCCAGCTCGGCCAGCTCTACTCCGCCTGGATGCTCGCCCGCACGGGCCGCCCCGCCGCCTGGATCGCCCGCCGCCTCGACATCCCCCTCGACGCCGCCCACCTCCTGGTCGACGCCGCCCGCTCCTCGCAACTCCGTCAACGCCGCTGACCGGGCGAGGCGTTCGCCTGCGCCACCAGGTACGGGAGCAGCCCGCGCTCCGCCAACGCCGCCCGCCAGGCGTCCCGCGCCAGGACCAACTCCCCCGGCCCGTCCGCCTCCTCGCCCGGCGCCTGCGCCGACCGGGCCGCCGTACCCAGCAGCCCCAGCCCGCCGATCAGCAGGCTCACCGCCGCCGCCCCGACCGCCACCCACCCGGCACTCACCAGGGCGTGCGCCAGCACGTCCAGGTCCTCCACCAGGCCCAACAGCCAGCCCAGCAGCAGGAAGACCGCCGCCGCCACCCCGGCGACGATCGGCACGATCACCCCCAGCACCCCCCACCAGCCCGACCCGCGCCCCCGGGGCGGCGCCTCCACCGGCCGGCGCGCCACCGCGTCCGCGTCCGCCCGCAGCGTCGCGTACCGCTCGTACTCCGGCGCCGCCGCGGCCAGCACGAACTCCGCGTTCTCCCGCGCCACCCGCCGCAACCACTCCACCCCACGCGCATCGGCCCCGCCCTCGCGCAACGCCTCGCGCACCTGCGGAGCCGCGAGCGCCCGCCCGAGCTCCGTCTCGAAGTCCGCCCGATCCTGCTGCGGCAGCCGTAGCGGCCTGTCCATGCGCGTCCCCGTCCTCCGGTCATGCAGTTCTACAGCACTGTAGAACAAGGGGGCGCATCGTAGCAGCCCTGCTCACCGGCGGACCTCCGCGGACGAGGGACCGGCCGTCGGCACGCGTGCGAGGGCGGCCCGGATGGTCTCCGCCGGATCCGGAACGGTGGCGCTCCACTCGCGCAACCGGTCGACGGTCTGCGGGGCCCCGTCGCTTCGACATCTCCGACGGCCGGCCGTCCGGGCTGTGGCCGCCGGGGCGTTCCCGGACCGGCTCCGGCACGCCCCCGGGCCCGGACGAACTCCGTCACCGCACACGGCGGGACGCCCTCCGGCAGATCACCGGTGGGCGCCCCGGTCCCGGACTCCCCGGGAGGCTGACGGCCACGGCCCGGGGGGGCCCCCGCCGGGGGGCGGGGGGGCGGGGCCGCCCCCCCCCCGGGGGGCCGGCCGGCGGGGGGGCCCCGCCCCCGCCCGCCGGGCGCGGGGGGGCCACGCCCCGGCCCCCCGGATCCGGGGGCACGGGCGCAGGGTCCGTCCTCAGCTCGTGGGCTCGGGCGTCGGCGTGGCCGCGGCAGCGTCCGCGGTGACGAGGGTGACGCGCCTGGCGTCCGCCGCCGCCGGCGGGGTGGCGCCGATGTTGGAGACGGTGGCGGTGAGGACGGCGTCGACGTCGGGGATCCAGTTGAAGGTCTTGGACTGGACGACGATCTGGCGCTGCTGCGGCGTGCCGTCGCAGATGACGTCCGCCTCGGCCGTCCGGCTGGAGCCGAAGGCGATCGAGGAGGAGTCCTGCGGGTCCTTCTGCTCGACGGAGACGGTGAGCGACCGGGCCTCGGCGCCGACGGAGCAGACGTATCCGACGTCGACCCGGACCTTCCCGGGCAGTTTCGCGTCGATGGTGGCGTCACCGAGGGTGACGGTGGTGATGGCGGGTGCCGGGTCGGCGGCCTGGGCGGGGGCGGCGAGGCCGGTGAGGGCCGCGGTCACGGCCGTCAGGATGATCCAGCGTTGCACTGCAACCTCCCTGTGCTGAGGACGGGTTGCGGCCGACGCTAACCGCCCGGCCGGACCACCGCGCGCCGAGGCCGTCCGGTCGTCATACCAACAGCCCAGCGCCTTTGCCACAGCCGCCGCACCACCACGCCGCCGCAGCCGCCTCACCGCCGCCGGAGCCACACCGCCCAGGTCAGCACCGAGCAGAGCACGTACGCCCCGAGGAACCCGAAGTACGCCGCGTCCCCGTTGTGGCTGGCGAGGAAGGACTGCCGGAACGCCAGGTTCACCAGCACCCCGCCGAAGGCCCCGATCGCCCCGGCGAGCCCGATCAGGGCGGCGGATCGGCGCCGGGCCTCGGTCTCGGCGGCCGCCGGGTCGGCGCCGGCCGCGACCGCCGTGCGGGCGACGGCCTGGTAGTGCGCCGGGATCATCTTGTACGTCGAACCGTTGCCGATCCCGCTGAGCATGAACAGCGCGACGAACCCGGCCAGGAACAGCGGCAGCGAGCCCGCCCGCGACGCGGCGAGCACCACCCCCGTCCCGGCCCCCATGGCGAGGAAGGTGCACAGCGTGACGACCGCCCCGCCGTACCGGTCCGCGAGCCGCCCGCCGACGGGCCGCAGCAGCGAGCCGAGCAGCGGCCCGAGGAAGGTGAGCGCGGCCGCCTTGACCGGGGTGTCGAAGCGCTCGTGGAACTGCACCTGCAGCACCTGCCCGAAGGCGAAGCCGAAGCCGATGAACGAGCCGAAGGTCCCGATGTACAGCGTGGAGACGGCCCAGCCGTACGGGTCGCGGGCGACCTCGCGCAGTGCCCGGCCCTCACCGGACGAACCGGCCTGCGCCGGCGCCAGGTTGTCCATCCGCCACCACGCCCCGGCCGCCGCGAGCACGATCAGCGGGAGGTAGATCAGCGGCAGCAGCCGGGGGTGGGCCGCGCCGGCGGTGGCCAGGACGAGCAGCCCGAGCAGTTGCACGGCCGGCACCCCGAGGTTGCCGCCGCCCGCGTTGACGCCGAGTGCCCAGCCCTTCAGCCGGTGCGGGTAGAAGGCGTTGATGTTGGCCATCGAGGAGGCGAAGTTGCCGCCGCCGACCCCGGCGACGCAGGCGACGGCGAGCAGTGTGCCGTACCGGACGCCCGGTTCCAGCACCAGGGCGGCGAGCGTGGTGGGGACGAGCAGCAGCAGGGCGCTGATCACCGTCCAGGTGCGTCCGCCGAAGCGTGCGACGGCGAAGGTGTACGGCAGCCGCAGCAGCGCGCCGAGCGCGGTGGGGAGGGCGGTGAGGGTGAACTTCCCCGCGGTGTCGATGTGGTACTCGGGTCCGAGGAAGAGGACGAGGACCGACCAGAGGCTCCACACCGAGAAGCCGATGTGTTCGGAGAGCACCGAGAACACCAGGTTGCGGCGGGCGATCCGGGCGCCGGCGCGCTCCCAGAACTCCTCGTCCTCCGGGTCCCAGTCGGCCGGCGGGGCGGGCTTTCTCGCGTCCAGGACGGTGGTCATCGCGCACCCCCGGTCGCGGCCACCCGCACCGGCCAGCGCCGCAGGACGGCGGGCGTGCCGTCGGGGGCGGTGTCCTCGTCCAGGCAGCGCCCGTCGGTGAGGTCGTACACCTGCTTGTACATCGGCGAGATGAGCGTGGGCCTGTCGCCGCGGCTGCCGAGCAGGCCCCGGGAGAGGACCGGGGCGCCGCTGAACGGGTCGAGGTTGTCGACGGCGTAGAGCGTTCCGGCGCGGTCACGGAAGAGGGCGACCTGACCGGCCGCCGGGAGCAGTACGGCGACGCCGCGGCCGGGTTGCAGGTCGGCGAGGGCGCAGACGGTCCGCCAGCCGGTCCCGTCGTGGATCTGTACGGTCACGGGGTGAGCACCTCCAGTCGGGCCCCGGCGACGAGCACCGGGGAGTCGAGGGTGTGGCCGGCCTCGCCGGGGCGGGCGGGCCGGATCTGGCCGCGTTCGGGGACGAAGGTCACGGCGGGGTCGGGGGTGCCGGGGGCGTTGACGAAGGAGGCGAAGCGCCGCATCCGCTCGGGGTCGGCCAGGGTCTCGGCCCATTCGTCCCGGTAGCCGCCGATATGACGGCTCATCAGTTCGTCCAGTTCGGCGGCGATGCCGAGCGCGTCGTCGAGCACGACGGCCCGCAGGTGGTCCAGGCCGCCTTCCAGCCGTTCCAGCCAGACCGAGGTGCGTTCCAACCGGTCGGCGGTACGGATGTAGAACATCAGGTAGCGGTCGATGGTGCGGATGAGCGTGTCGCGGTCGAGGTCGGCGGCGAGGAGGTCGGCGTGGCGCGGGGTCATGCCGCCGTTGCCGCCGACGTAGAGGTTCCAGCCGGCCGAGGTGGCGATGACGCCGAAGTCCTTGCTCTGTGCCTCCGCACATTCGCGGGCGCAGCCGGAGACGGCGGCCTTGAGCTTGTGCGGGGAGCGCAGGCCCCGGTACCGCAGTTCGAGTTCGATGGCGAGGGTGGTGGAGTCCTGGACGCCGAAGCGGCACCAGGTCTCACCGACGCAGGACTTCACGGTGCGCAGCGACTTGCCGTAGGCGTGTCCGGACTCGAAGCCGGCGTCGACCAGCCTGCGCCAGATGACCGGGAGCTGGTCGACGGTGGCGCCGAACATGTCGATCCGCTGACCGCCGGTGATCTTGGTGTAGAGGCCGTGGTCGCGGGCGATCTCGCCGATCGTGATCAGGCCCTCGGGGGTGATCTCGCCGCCGGGCACCCGGGGGACGACCGAGTACGAGCCGTTGCGCTGCAGGTTGGCGAGGAAGTGGTCGTTGGAGTCCTGGAGGGTGCCCTGCTCGCCGTCCAGGATGTGGCCGTTGCCGAGGCTGGCGAGGATGGAGGCGACGGTGGGCTTGCAGATCTCGCAGCCTTCGCCGCCGCTGCCGTGCCCGGCGAGCAGTTCGGAGAAGCCGGCCACCCCGGCGACCCGGACGATCTCGTACAACTCGGCCCGGGTGTGGGCGAAGTGCTCGCACAGGCCCTTGACGGTGCTGACCCCGGCAGCCTCCAGCTCCTCGGTGACGACGGTGCCGAGCTGCTTGAGGCAGCTGCCGCAGCCGGTGCCGGCCCGGGTGCACTTCTTGACGGCGGCGACGCTGTCGGCGCCCTGCTCGCGGACGGCGGCGCGCACCGCGCCCTGGGTGACGTTGTGGCAGGAGCAGAGCACCGCGTCGTCGGGCAGCGCGACCGCTGTGGCGGAGGCGAACCCGGCGGGCAGGACGAGCTGTTCGGGGGCGACGGTGAGCGGTTTGCCGGCGACGGCGAGCGGGCGCAGGGCGCCGTAGCCCTCGGTGTCGCCGACCAGGACGCCGCCGAGCAGTGCGCCGTCGGTGCCGATGACGAGCTTGCGGTAGACGCCGCTGCGGCTGTCGCTGTAGAGCACGTCGAGGGCGCCCTCGGCGGTGCCGTGCGGGTCCCCGAAGCTGGCGACGTCCACGCCGAGCAGCTTGAGCTTGGTGGAGGTGTCCGCGCCGACGAAGCCCTCGCCCGCGGGGCCGCCGCCCTCGCGGTCGAACGCGGCGAGGGTGCGCGCCGCCGTCTCGGCCATCTGGTAGCCGGGGGCGACCAGGCCGTAGACCCGGCCGTCGACGGCCTGGGCGCACTCGCCGACGGCGAGGATCGCCGGGTCCTCGGTGCGGCAGTGCGCGTCGACCACGACGCCGCCGCGCGGGCCGACCGGCAGTCCGCAGTCCCGGGCGAGCTGGTCGCGGGCGCGCACGCCGGCCGAGAACACCACCAGTTCGGCGGGCAGTTCGCGGCCGTCGGAGAGGGCGAGGCCGCGGACCCGGCCGTCCGGGCCGGTGAGGACTCCGGCGGCGCCGGCGCCGGTGTGGACGGTGACGCCGAGGTCCTCGATCTTTCGGCGCAGTGCGGCGCCGCCGCCGTCGTCCACCTGGACGGCCATCAGCCGGGGCGCGAACTCGACGACGTGGGTGTCCAGTCCGCCGGCCCGCAGCGCGCCGGCCGCCTCCAGCCCGAGCAGGCCGCCACCGACGACGACCCCCGTCCCGGCGGCCACGGCCCCGGCGCGGATCGCGTCGACGTCCTCGATGGTGCGGTAGACGTGGCAGCCGGGGGCGTCGGTGCCGGGCACCGGCGGCACGAAGGGCACCGAGCCGGTGGCCAGCACCAGGGCGTCGTAGCGGACGTCGGCGCCGGAGCGGGTGCGCACCAGCCGCCGTTCGCGGTCGACCGCGGTGGCCGGGTCGCCCAGCCGCAGGTCGATGCCGTGCTCGGTGAGGAAGCCGGCCGGGCAGAGCCCGAGGTCGTCGGCGGTGCTGCCGGTGAACAGCGCGCTGAGGTGGACGCGGTCGTAGGCGGGCCGGGGCTCCTCGGCGAGCACGGTGACCCGCCAGCCGCGCGCGGCCGGCTGCTCGGTCCAGGCCTCCAGGAAACGCTGGCCGACCATGCCGTGGCCGACCAGGACGAGGTCCCGGACAGGGCGGTCGTCAAGGGTCATCGCGCTACTCCAGTCATGGCGGTTCCTCGGGTGAGCAGGTGCAGGGGGTGGCCGGCGAGTGCGCCGTCGTCGGCGAAGGCGCCGGCCAGCGCGTCCACGGTGGCCAGGTCGCCGAGCAGGATGGCGCCGACCAGGCGGTCGCCGCGCAGGACGAGCTTCTTGTAGCTGCCGCGGGTGGCGTCGGTGAGCCGCAGGACGTCGAGGCCCGGGTCGAGGGTCTCGTCCACGGTGCCGAAGGCCGCGTACTCCAGGCCGCCGGTACTGAGCCGGGCGCGCGGGCGGGTGCCGGGGTAGCGGGCGTCCGGTTCGGCGCCGGAGAGCCGGCGGGCGAGCACGTCGGCCTGTTCCCAGGCGGGGCCGGCCAGGCCGTGGACGGTGCCGCGGTGCTCGGCGCAGTCGCCGATCGCGGACACTCCGGGGGCGACCGCCAGGCCGTCGTCGACCAGGACGCCGGTGGCGACGGGCAGTCCGGCGGCGTGGGCGAGCGCGGTGCGCGGCCGGGTGCCGCAGGCCAGGACGACCAGGTCGCAGTCGAGCCGGTAGCCGTTGGCGAGCTCGACGGCGCCGACCCTCCCCGGGCCTTCGGCCGGGGGGACCAGCGCGGCGCCGTGCACGGCGCGGGCGCGGTTGCCGGTGTAGCACTCGACCCCGAGCGTCCGCAGCCGCTCGCGCAGCACGTCGGCCGCCTCCGGATCCAGCTGACGTTCGATCAAATACGGTCCCTGGTGGACGATTTCGGTGCGGACGCCGAGCGCGGCCAGCGCCCGGGCGGCGCTCACCCCGAGGACGCCGCCGCCGATCACCACGGCCCGCCCGGCGCCGACGGCCTCCTCGGCGAGCCGGGTGCAGTCCTCCAGGGTGCGCAGCGTGTGCACGCCCTCGACCAGCCCGTACCCGTCGGCGCGGCGCAGTCCGCGGACGGGCGGCAGCACGGGGTTGGCGCCGGTGGCGAGGACCAGTTCGTCCCAGCCCTCGACACCGCCGTCGGCGAGCCGCAACGTCCGGGCCGGCAGGTCGAGCGCGACGACCTCGCAGCCGGGCCTGGCCGTCGCCCCGCCCAGCGGCAGCGCGATCGACTCCGCGTCGTAACGGCCGCTCAGCACCTCGGCGAGCAGCACCCGGTTGTACGGGCCGCGCGGCTCGGCGCCGTACACGGTGACCGTGCCGGGCCCGCCGAGCGCCCCGTACCGCTCGGCGAAGCGGGCGGCCGCCATGCCGCCGCCGACCACGGCGATCCTGGGGGTCATGACGTCACCTCCGGGTGTGCGCGCTCCACCCGGACGGCGCAGATCTTGAACTCCGGCATCCTCGACACCGGGTCGAGCGCCGGGTTGGTGAGGCTGTTGGCCCGGCCGGCGCCCGCCCAGTGGAAGGGCATGAAGACGGTGTCCGGCCGGATCGCGTCGGTGACCCGCGCCGGGGCGACGGCCCGGCCGCGCCGGCTGGTGACCGCGACCGGCTCGCCGTCCGCGATCCCGAGCCCTTCGGCGAGCCGCGGGTGCAGTTCGACGTAGGGGCCGGGCGCGGCCGCGTTCAGCTCGGCGACCCGCCGGGTCTGCGCGCCGCTCTGGTACTGGGAGAGCACCCGGCCGGTGGTCAGGTACAGCGGGTACGCCTCGTCCGGTTCCTCGGCGGCGGGGCGGTGGGTGACGGCGGCGAAGCGGGCCCGGCCGTCCGGGGTGGCGAAGCGGTCCAGGAAGAGCCGGGGCGTGCCGGGGTGGTCCTCGGACGGGCAGGGCCAGAACACCCCGTCCTCGGCGGCGATCCGGGCGTAGCTGACGCCCGCGTAGTCGGCGTCGCCGCCGGCCGAGGCCCGGCGCAGCTCGTCGAAGGCCCGCTCGGCCTCGGCCGGGAAGCCGTCCGGCACGCCGAGCCGGGCGGCCAGTTCGCGCAGCACCCACAGTTCGCTGCGCACGCCCTCCGGCGGGTCGACGGCGCGCCGGCGCAGGATCACCCGGCCCTCCAGGTTGGTGGTGGTGCCGTCCTCCTCGGCCCACTGGGTGACCGGCAGCACGACGTCCGCGAGCCGGGCGGTCTCGGAGAGCACCAGGTCGGCGACGACCAGCAGGTCCAGCGCGCGCAGCCGCTCGGTGACGTGCCCGGCGTCGGGCGCGGAGACCGCCGGGTTGGAGCCGGCCAGCAGCAGGGCCCGCACGCCGTCGGGGCGGCCGAGGCCGTCCAGCAGCTCGTAGGCGGACTTGCCGGGGCCGGGCAGCGCGGCCGCTTCGACGCCCCAGACCGCCGCGACGTGCGCCCGCGCCGCCGGGTCCTCGATCGAGCGGTAGCCGGGCAGCTGGTCGGCCTTCTGGCCGTGCTCGCGCCCGCCCTGGCCGTTGCCCTGGCCGGTCAGGCAGCCGTAGCCGCTGTACGGGCGGCCGGCCTTGCCGGTGGCCAGGCAGAGGTCGATCCACGCGCCGACGGTGTCGGTGCCCTTGCTCTGCTGCTCCGGGCCGCGGGCGGTGAGCACCATGCCGGTCCGCGCCTCGCCGAACAGCCGGGCGGCCTCGCGCAGCCGGTGGGCGGGGACGCCGGTGATCCGTTCCACCCGGTCCGGCCAGTGGGCCATCGCCGACTCGCGGGCCCGGTCGAAGCCGGTGGTGCGCCGCGCCACGAAGTCGTGGTCCACCCGGCCGTCCGCGATCACCAGGTGGAGCAGGCCGAGGGCGAGCGCCAGGTCCCCGCCGGGGCGCGGCTGCAGGTGCAGGTCGGCGAGTTCGGCGGTGCGGGTGCGGCGCGGGTCGACCACGATCAACGTGCCGCCGTTCTCCCGCAGTTCGCGGAAGTAGCGGACGGCGGGCGGCATCGTCTCGGCCGGGTTGGCGCCGACCAGGATCAGGCAGTCGGTGTGCGGGATGTCGGCGAGCGGGAACGGCAGTCCGCGGTCCAGGCCGAAGGCCCGCCGGTGCGCGGCCGCCGCCGAGGACATGCAGAACCGGCCGTTGTAGTCGATGTTGGCGGTGCCCAGCACCACCCGGGCGAACTTGCCCAGCAGGTAGGCCTTCTCGTTGGTCAGGCCACCGCCGCCGAAGACGCCCACCGCGTCCGGCCCGTGCTCGGCCCGGGTCCGGGCCAGCCCGGCCGCGACCCGGTCCAGCGCCTCCGGCCAGCCCGCCGAACGCAGCGGCCCGCCCGGCCGGTCCCGCAGCAGCGGGCCGGTCAGCCGGACGCCCCGCGCCAGCAGCGCGGGCGCCGAACGGCCCTTGCCACAGAGCGCACCGCGGTTCACCGGGAAGTCCGGGCGTTCCAGCACCTCGACCGGAAGCACCTCGACCGGAAACACCCGGCCCGGGAGCGCCTGGGCCGGGGCGGCCCCGCCGGGTGCGCCGGACGCGCCGGGTGCGCCGGCCGCGCCGGACGCGCCGACGCCCGGCGACAGCCGCATGCCGCACTGCAGCGAGCAGTACGGGCAGTGCGTGTCGATGGCGGCCGGCGGGGCCGCGGCGGCGTTCGGGCTGGTCAACGTCATGCCGAGAAAGCTCGCCGCCCGCTGTTTCGCGACCGGGTCGCGGATGTTGCGGGCGCGGTACACCTCGCTCACGGCCCCCGGGCGCCAGGGTGCACGGCCCGACATCTGCCGTAACCGCAGCGGCACTTTCGCTTACCGGCAGGTGACGGCCGGGCAATCCCGCCGTAACACGTGAAGCGGAGGCTGGCCGGCATGGCCCCCCTCACCCCGTCAGGACCGCTCACCGGCTTCACCGTCGGCGTCACCGCCGCACGCCGCCGCGAGGAGCTCACCGCCCTGCTCACCCGGCGCGGCGCCCAGGTGGTCGAGGCGCCGGTGCTGCGCATCCTCCCGCTCGCCGACGACCTCGCCCTGCGCGAGGCCACCGACCGCTGCCTCGCCGGCCCGCTCAACTACGTGGTGGCCACCACCGGGGTCGGCTGGCGCGGCTGGATGAGCGCGGCCGAGGGCTGGGGCCGGGGCGCGGCGCTCGCCGAGGCCTGCCGGGGCGCCGTGGTGCTCAGCCGCGGCCCCAAGGCCACCGGCGCGGTCCGGGCCAGCGGGCTGGACGAGGAGTACTCCCCCGGGACCGAGGCCACCGGCGAACTGCTGACCTGGCTGCTCGCCCGCCCGCTGACCGGGCGCCGGATCGCCGTCCAGGAACACGGGGTGCGGCTGGACGCCTTCGCGGCGGCGCTGCGCGAACGCGGCGCCGAGGTGATCTCCGTCCCGGTCTACCGCTGGGCGCCCCCGGAGGACCCGGGCGCGGTCCGACGCCTCCTCGACCAGACCGTCCGCCGCCAACTGCACGCGCTCACCTTCACCAGCGCCCCCGCGATCACCGCCCTGCTCGCCGCCGCCGAAGCCGAGGGACTGCACGGCGCGCTGGTCGACGCCCTGCGCGAGGACGTGCTGCCGGTCTGCGTCGGCACCCTGTGCGCCCGGCCGCTCACCGACCTCGGCCTGCCCGCTGTGCACCCCGAACGCGGCCGGCTCGGCTCGCTGGTCCGACTGCTCGCGGACGTCCTGCCGGGCCGCGGCAAGCGCGAAGTCGCCCTCGCGGGACAGCTGTTGACCCTCCAGGGGAACGCCGCCATGGTCGACGGGGAGAGCCACTGGCTCAGCCCGCGCGGCGCCGCCGTCCTGCGCGCCCTCGCCGAACGCCCCGGCCGGGTGCTCAGCCGCGCCGAACTCCTTCGCGCGGCCTGGCCGGACGCCGGCGCCGACGAGCACGCCGTCGAAGCCGCCGTCGGCCGGCTCCGCGCCGCCCTCGGCCCGCACGCGACCCTGATCCGCACCGTTCCCAAGCGCGGCTACCGACTGGCGGCAGGCTGATGGCACCGGCCCTGCTCGCCGTCGCCCACGGCAGCCGCGACCCGGCGGCGGTCACCGCGACCCGCGCCCTGCTGCGCCGAGTCCGCTCCCTACGGCCCGAACTGGCCGTCCACTGCTGCTTCCTGGACCTCGCCCGCCCCACCCTCCCGGACGCGCTCGACCGACTCGCGGGCAGCCGGCCGATCCTGGTCCCGCTCCTGCTCGGCACCGGCTACCACGTCCGCGTCGACATCCCCGCCGCCCTCACCGCCGCCGGACTCCCCCACCCCCACCTCGCCCCCGCCCTCGGCCCGCACCCGCTGCTCGCCGAGGCCCTCGCCGACCGCCTCACCGAGGCCGGCGCCCCCGCGGACGCCCCAGTGGTCCTGGCCGGAGCCGGATCCTCCGACCCCGCCGCGCTCGCCGACACCGCCAGGACCGCCCGGCTGCTGGCCGCCCGCCTCGGCCGCCCGGTCACCCCCGCCCACCTGTCCGCCGCCGCACCCACCCCGCACCGGGCCGTCGCCGACCTGCGGGCCGCCGGCCACCCCCGGGTCGCCCTCGCCACCTACCTCCTCTCCCCCGGCTTCTTCGCCCGCCGCGCCGCCACCACCCCCGCCGGCTGGACCAGCGCCCCGCTGGGCGCCCACCCGGCCGTCGCCCGGCTGGTGCTGCGGCGCTACGACGAGGCGCGGGCCGCCTCAGTCCTGCCCGCCGCCGCCTGACGCTCCCCCGACGAACGCCAGCAGCCGCTCGTTGACGAGCTCCGGCCGCTCCAGGTTCAGCCCGTGCCCGGCCCGGTCGACGATCTCGGCCCGCACCCCGGGAACCAGCCTCGTGACCCGCTCCACCACCTGCCGCGGCCGCAACAGGGCACTGCGCCTGCCCACCAGGACCAGCGCGGGCACCCCGACCGAAGCCAGTTCCTCGTCCGTGAACGGCCGGGCCGGCGGACGGGAGCCCGGCTTGTAGCTGCGCATGGCGAGCATCAGCGGCGCGATCATCTCGCGCGGCGCGCCGAGCGCCGGGTTCGCCAGCAGCCGCCCCAGCGCGGGGCGCAAGCGTCGCGGGGCGAGCATCCCGAACAGGCCGGCGACCATGTGGACGTAGAACCGCGCCGGCACCTTCTCGATCCCACCCGGATCCAGGGACGCGACCGAGGCCAGCCGCCCGGGCGCGTGGATCGCCTGGTTGAGCGCCAGCCACCCGCCGTACGAGACCCCGACCAGGTGCACCCGCTCCAGCCCGAGGCCCGCGAACACCTCACCGAGCCATGCGGCGTTCTCCGCCGATCCGGCCGCGACGACGCGCTGCACGCTGCGCCCGGGGTCGTCGAGGGTGTCGACCGCGTAGACGGGGTGCCGCTCGCCGAGGGCGGCGATCTGCGGGTACCAGTTGGACGGGTGTCCGGCGTGGCCGTGCAGCAGCACGATCGGCTCGCCGGTCGTCGCGCCGTAGTGGTGGACGTGGACGCTGCCGTACCCGGTGTCGACGTCGAACTCCTGGCGCGAGTCCGGCCACAGGGTCATCGCGCGGTCGTACGCCTCGAGGAACGTCGCGCGGGCCTGCTCGCTGACGAAGTGTCCGACGCTGGTCCTGGTCATGATCCCTCCCGATTTTGATGGTATGTTTGTACCACAAAAATATTCGAAGGGAACCCGATGCCGAAGCTGGTGGACCACGAGGAACGGCGCGCCCACATCATCGACGCCCTGCTCCGCTCCGCGGCGAGCAACGGCCTCCACTCCGTCACCATGCGCTCCGTCGCGGTCGAGGCCGACGTCTCGGTCCGGCTGGTCCAGTACTACTTCGACACCAAGGAGAAGCTGCTCCTCGCCGCCATGACCCGCCTCGCCACCCGCATGGGCGAACGGGTCCGACACCGGGTACACGCCACCGGCGCCGGCACCGACCCCCGCACCATCGTCGAAGCGGTCCTCCTCGAAGCCGTCCCCACCGACGAGGAGAGCCGCGCCTTCCACCTCATCTACACCGAGTACGCCGTACTCTCCGTCACCGACCCCGCCCTCGGCGGCCGACCCTTCCTCGCCGCCCCCGACGAGATGGAAGCCTTCCTCGCCGCCCAACTGACCGCCGCCCGCGGGGCTGGCGACGCCGACCCGCACCTCGACCCCCACCAGGAGGCCGTCGTCCTCCTCGCCGTCTCCGCCGGCCTCGGCCTCAGCGTCCTCCTCGGCCAGCGCACCGCCGACCAGGCGACCACCGTCCTGCGCTACCACCTCGGCCGCGTCTTCCCCGGCCGCCCCTGACCCCGCCCGGAGGACAGTGGTGCGAGTCTGCTGTGGCCACCCGTCGGGGAGGTCGGGCAGGGCGATCGCGGCAGTGTCGATCACCCTGCGGTAGGTCGAGGTGCAGCCGTACGGTTCGGGGCCTACGAGCGCGGGGCGGAGACGTAGGCGACATCCACATCCGGGCTACTGGCACGTGAAGGGCCCGCCGCACGGTCGACGGGCCCCAAAACGCGGCACGTTTACCGCTGGCCGGCGGCGGCCCTGGTCTGGGCGCCGGTGTCCTCGTCCTCGCCCTGGTCGTCGTCGCCCCAGCCGTCGCTGCGGTCGCGGTAGAGGGTGAAGCGGTCGTAGAGCACCGGCGTCGGGAAGGGGCCGGCGGCCGTGGCCGGGACGGAGTGGTAGTAGCTGACGGTGATGGAGGTGCGGCCGCCGGGGACGAGACCCGGGTCGACGTCGAACACGGCGACGCCGTGCGGGAAGTGAGTGTCCGGGTCGGTGACGGCCGACCAGTGGGCCTTCTCCTTGGCGTCCGGGTCGGCCTTGAAGGTGAGCCGCTGGGTGCGCACGCTCGCCTCGCGGATGCCGTTCCCATCGGCGGGCAGGTAGACGTCGTCGTGCCCGGCCGTGCCGCCGCCGCCCAGGATGAGGTGGACGGTGCCCTGCGAGGTGTCGATCTGCCGCAGGTCGTCGTCGGCGACGGCCGGGGTGAGCAGGCCGCCGGGCTCGGTGCCGCGCACCGGGTGGGTGCGCTCGTAGTCGTGGTCGTGGCCGGCGAGCACGAGGTCGACGGAGTGACGGTCGAGCAGCGGCAGCAGCTTCTCCCGGATGCCCATGTCGCCGCCGTGGCTGGCGGCGGACGAGGACATCGCGAACTGGTGCAGGTAGACCACGATCCAGTCCACCGAGCAACCGCCCCGGGCACGCTCCAGCAGCCGCTCCAGCCAGCGAAGTTGGGCGCCCTCGCTGTAGTCGCTGATGTAGATGGACCGGCCGGTGGCCGGGTCGATGCTGGCGTCGTCCTCGACGGCGATCTCGTTGCCGTCGAGGCTCACGAAGAGCACCGAACCGACCTGGAAGCCGTACCAGTTGCCGCAGTGGTCGCGGGTGCCGTTGTCCGGCAGCTCGAAGCGGGTCAGGTACGAGGCATACCCGAGGTCCCCGCCGCCGGCCTCGACCTCGTGGTTGCCAGGTGTGGGCATCCAGGGGCGGTTGGCGGCCGACTTCGCCATGTTGTTCATGAACGCGTTCCAAGCCTGCGGCTGGCGCTGCGGGTTGTTGTTGGCGTACGCGAGGTCGCCGTTGAGCAGGTGGAACAGCGGGTTGAACTGCTCGACCTGGCGGACGGCGGCCGCGCCGTGGATCGAGGACTTGCTGAACACGTTGTCGCCGGTGCCCAGGTCGCCGAAGCTGGTGAAGCGGAACGCGGCCCGGCCGCGCGCGGGCGCCGTGCGGAAGGTGCCGCGCACCGGCTGGGTGCCGTCGTGCAGCACCTCGTAGACGTACGTGGTGTCAGGCCGCAGTCCGGTCAGCCGGGTGTGGTGGGTGAAGGTCTCGACCTTGTTGAGCCCGTCCACGTAGCTGCGGCTGCGCGCGTTCACGGTTCGGCCGGCACCTTCGCGCGGGGTGCCGATCCGCACCCGGGGGCGGCTGACGCTCGCCGCCGTCGCCCAGGACACCGTCATCTCGCGGGACGGCTCGCTGCCCCACTGCAGGTGGATCTGCTCCGGGCCGGGGGTGCCGGCCACCGCCGGCTGTGTCCACAGCAGGGTGGACGCGGGCAGCGCGCCGAGCGCGCCGACCGCCGCCCCCGTCCGAAGGATGGTTCTGCGCGAGGGATTCGTCGAAGGGTGTGCCACCACTGCCGCCTCCTGGGCTCGGGAACGCCCAGGAGGCTCCCAGCCGGACCGCACGGCCGGGCCACACCCGACCGTGCGCACGGCGAACGGCAGTTGAACACCGACCGGCCGGAGAACATCTGCGCACAACCTTGCGGGCCGATTCGGGACCCGGGCAGCCCGGCGGCGACCCCGTCCAGGGCCTGCGAGCAGAGGCAGCCCGCTCGGCGGGTACGGCCGGATGGCCGCGGGCCGACTTGATGGTCCCTGGCGGCCGTGCGGGTGACCTGCCCGACGTGTCGGCGCCCGAGTGCCCCACCCGTCGTGCATGGGTGGGAGTGCGCCGTCTCCGGACGGCGCGTGTCCTGTCCCCGGAGCTGAGAGCCGCCCATGCCTACCACCGCCCGTCTCCGCAGTCTGGTCCCCACCGCGCTCTGCGCCCTCGCCGTGGCCCTCGCCGCCCCAGCGGCCCACGCCGCGCCCCCGGGCCGCGACACCGGGTCCGATCCCGGCCGACCGGGCGGCGGCCGGTACGACTGGGACAGCGTGGCGGCCTGCGAGAGCAGCGGGAACTGGCGCGTCAACACCGGCAACGGCTACTACGGCGGCCTCCAGTTCGACCAGGCCACCTGGCGCGAGAACGGCGGTCTCGCCTACGCCCCGCGCGCCGACCTGGCCACCCGCGACCAGCAGATCGCCGTCGCCCAGCACCTGGCGGGCCACCGCGGCCTCTCCCCCTGGCCGGTGTGCGGCGGCCGTGCCGCCCGCGGCCGCGACCGCGACCGCGACGGCGCCCCGCCGCCCCCGGCGTCCGCCCCGCCGCGTCGGTCTCGCCCGTCGCACCCGTCGCACCCGGCCGCCCCCGCGGCCCCGGCAGCGTCCGCGGCCGCGGACGGCACCTGGACGGTCCGCGAGAACGACACCCTCGCCGACATCGCCGATCGCCTGCGCATCCCGGGCGGCTGGCCCGCCCTCTACGCCCTGAACCGCTCCGCCGTCGGCGAGGACCCGGACCTCATCCAGCCCGGTCTGGTCCTCGACCTCCCCTCCTGACCCTCCCGGGTCCTCTCCCCACCCCTGATCCGCCGCCCACGCCCTCCCCTCCCGGGCGTGGGCGGCGCCGTGTCCGGTCGGGGTTGCCGCCGGACGTGCCCCGGGGACGCCGTGCCCCCGGGGACGCCGACGGCCCGCCCGCTCGGGTGAGCGGACGGGCCGTGCGGGCCGTGCGGGCCGGGTTACGGACCGGCGTGGCGGTGGTGGGGCGCCGGGGTCAGCCGACGTGCACGCGCGGGCGGCGCGAGCGGTCGGGCTCGGCTTCGCGCAGCACCTCGCGGGTGACCGGCGCGACCTCGCCCTGGCCGAACAGGAAGAACCGCAGGAACTGGGCGAAGGGGTTGCCCTCGGTCCACTCGAAGTAGAGGTGCGGCCGCTGCCCGGTGCGGTCCCGGACGGTGAGCGCCAGCGCCGCGATCGCGTTGGGGATGCTGGAGCTCTCCAGGGTGAGCACCCGGTAGCGCCCGTGCAGGACCTCGCCGCGGACGGTCAGCTCGGACTCGAAGTCGGAGGCGTCGCGCACGGTCACCTCGACGAAGACCAGGTCGTCCTCGCCGGGGATGTCGTTGTCGGCGCGGATCTGGCGGATCTTGTCGCGGTACTCGGCGTTGTCGCGGTGGCTCGGCTCGTTGGCGATGAGTCGCAGCGGACGGTGCGCGTAGTCCCTGATGAAACGTTCCGCCACCTCGTCCAGCTCGACGTTCGTGACCCGCAGCTCGAAGGCGCGGCGCAGCCGCGACAGCAGCGAGACCAGGATGATGCCGGCGATGAAGCAGGCGCCGATCTTGAGACCGTCCGGCCGCTCCATGACGTTCAGCACGGTGGTGTAGAGGAACACCGCCGCGATCACCGCGAAGGCGATGGTCCAGCCGCGCTGACGCTTCCGGTACGCGGCGATGGTCACCGCGATCGCCGCCGAGCTCATCAGCACCAGCACACCGGTCGCGTAGGCGCCGCCCTGGGCGTCCACGTTGGCATCGAAGATCCAGGTGATCAGGAAGGCGACCAGGGTGAGCACGATCACCATCGGGCGCACCGCGCGCGCCCAGTGCGGGGCCATGCCGTAGCGCGGCAGGTAGCGGGGGAGCAGGTTGAGCATGCCCGCCATCGCCGAGGCACCGGCGAACCAGAGGATCGCGATGGTCGAGAGGTCGTAGACGCTGCCGAAGGCGCCGCCCAGGTACTGGTGGGCCAGGTACGCGAGGGCTCGGCCGTTGGCGTCTCCGCCCGGCTTGAACTGGTCGGCCGGGATGAGCAGCGTGGTGATGAAGCTGGTGGCGATCAGGAAGCAGCTCATGATCACGGCGGCCGAGGTGAGCAGCTTGCGGGTGCCGCGGATCCGGCCCGTCGGGTTCGCCTCGGTGTCGCCCGGGTCTCCCTGGATGTGCGGCATCACCGCGACACCGGTCTCGAAACCGGACATGCCCAGTGCGAGCTTCGGGAAGAGCACCAGCGCCACGCCGATCATCAGGATCGGGTTGCCGTGCTGGGTGGTCAGCGCGTCGGTCCAGTCGGAGATCACGTGCGGAGCCTGGATGATCTTCCAAAGGCCCACGGCGACCACGACCACGTTGAGCACCAGGTAGACGCCGACCAGAGCGACTGCCAGGCCGATCGCCTCGCTGAAGCCCTTCAGGAAGACTGCGCCGAGGAGCGCGACCAGGAGCAGCGTGATCAACACCTGCTTGCCGCCGAGGACGCCGGTCAGGTGGGGATTCTCCACCAGGTGCGCGCTCGCGTCGGCGGCGGACAGCGTGATGGTGATGATGAAGTCCGTCGCCGCGAAGCCGAGCAGGGCGAGGACGAACAGCTTGCCCTTCCAGAAGGACAGCAGCCGCTCCAGCATCGAGATCGAGCCCTCGCCGCGCGGGCTCTCCTTGGCCACGCGGTGGTACACCGGCAGCGCTCCGAACAGGGTGACGAGCACCAGCACGATGGTGGCGATCGGCGACAGCACGCCCGCGGCGAGGGCGGCGATGCCCGGCTGGTAGCCGAGCGTCGAGAAGTAGTCCAGGCCGGTCAGGCACATCACCCGCCACCAGCGCTGGCCGGCGTGCGCACCGTGCGCGGCGGAGTCCCCCGCCGCCGCGCCCTCGTGCGGCGCCTCCGGACCGTCGGCCGGGCCGGACGGCTGCGCGGGTTTCTCCGCGCTCACGTCCGCCAGCAGCCAGCTCCGCAACCGTATTCGCGCCGACGGCGTACCCACCGCCGTCGTCCCCGTCGGACCCGACGAAACCACGTGACACCTCTTGTTTAAAGACCCCGTAAAAGCGCCGTCGGGCGACGGCAGTGCGCCAGGCTATGCGACCTCCGTTAAGGAGACGTCATCGGCCCGCGTTAAGAAAACGTCATGAAGGCGCAGGTCGGCGCGGGTGGCACGGCGCCGCGGTCCGGGTGCCGCGGCGGGCGGGGGCCCGGCGGCGCCGCACGGGTGCCGCACGGCCCGCCCGGACGATCACGAGCCGCCGGAGCGGAACCGGGGTCCCGCCGCCGCGGCTCGTGATCGTCCGGAGGGTCAGGCCCGGTAGCCGAGGACGGTCATCATGCCCGTCTCCGCGTGGTAGGCGTTGTGGCAGTGGATCATCCACAGTCCCGGGTTGTCGGCGTCGAAGTCGACGGCCAGCGTCGAGCCCGGCAGCACGATCGCGGTGTCCTTGCGCGGGCCGTCGCCGGGCAGCGCGAAGCTGTGGCCGTGCAGGTGGACGGGGTGCCACATGCCCGTGCTGTTGCGGAACTCCAGCCGCACCCGCTCGCCCGCCGCCACCGGGTGACGCTGCGCCGGGTCGTACCTCCGGCCGTCGAACGCCCAGTCGGCCTTCGCCATGCCGCCGGTGAGCTCCAACTGCACCGTGCGATCGGGGGACTTGGCGGGCAGTCGGACGCTCGGGTCGGCCTTGAGCGAACCGGCCGTGACCAGCCTGCCGTCCAGTTCGGCCGGACGCACCGAAGCGCCGGGCGCCGCGCCGCCACCGGTGCGCAGCACGGCCAGCGCGGTGGCGCCCTTGCCCTCGGCGAGCGCGGTCAGCGGGAAGACCCCGTCCCCCGCGGTGACCAGGACGTCGTAGCGCTCGCCCATGCCGAGCAGCAGGGCCTGGGTGGTGGCCGGTTCGACCGGGAAGCCGTCGGTGTGGGTGACGGTCAGCTCGTGACCGCCGAGCGCGACCCGGTAGGCGGTGTCGCCGCCCGCGTTGATCAGCCGGATCCGGATCCGGTCGCCGGGCCTGGCGGTGAAGGTCTCGGGCGCGCCGGGGAGACGGCCGTTGACCAGGTGGAACGGGTGGGCGACGTCGCCGGCGTCGCCGCCGAGCAGGGGGCTGCGCGCTCCCATCAGCATCCGGGACGGCCCGGCGCCGCCGCCCGACGGGCTCCCGGCACCGGGCGCCCCCGGCATCCCCGGCGTCCCGGACATGTCGTGGCCGGAGCCGCCCGCGTGGTCCATGCCACCCGTGCCGCCCGTGCCGCCCATGCCCTTGGCGAGTTCGGCGAGGACGGCGTCCGGGGTGCTGCCGTCGACACCGTCCACCCAGTCGTCCAGGACGACGACCCACTCCTTGTCGTAGCGCAGCGGCTCCTTCGGGTCCTCCACGATCAGCGGCGCGTACAGCCCGCGGTCCTGCTGGACGCCGGAGTGCGGGTGGAACCAGTACGTGCCCGGGTGGCCGAGCGCGAAGCGGTAGTCGAACGAGGCCCCGGCCTTGACGGCGGCCTGGGTCAGACCGGGCACGCCGTCCATGTCGTTGCGCAGCGCGAGGCCGTGCCAGTGCAGCGAGGTGGGCTGCGGCAGGTGGTTGGCGAGGGTGAGGGCGAGCGTGTCGCCGACGGTGGCGCGGACCTCCCGGCCCGGCAGGCCGTCGCCGTACGCCCAAGTGCGGACGGTGCGTCCGCCGAGGTCGAGGGTGGTCTCGGCGGCGATGAGCGTGACCTTCCGCTCCGGGCCGGGGTTGCGCCGGGCCTCGGCTGCGGCGACCTCCGGACCGTTCGGCAGGACGAAACCGGCGGGGGCGGAGGCGGCGGAGGAACCGGTGGGGGCGGCCGGGCCGCCCGTGGCGCCGCGGCTACCGGACGAGTGGTCCATGCCGTTCGTGGAGTCGGACGAGCAGGCAGCGAGCAGGCCGGTCCCGGCGGCCGCGAGCGCGGCGCCGAGGACGGTACGACGGGTGGGTGTGCGCATGACGGAGTGCACCTCGTGCGGTGGTGTGGGCGTACAGGACGTCGCGTCGGCCGTTCCGCACGCGGGCGCTTCGCAGCGCGCGCGGGCGCGGGACGGCGGCCGCGCGCCTACTGACGCAGCACCGAAAGCCGGGCGAGGAGGATCCGTCCGCCCCCGGGCGGGGGCAGCGCGCGCACGGCCCGCAGCAGCCGGGCCCGCACCTCGGCGGCGGCGTCACCGCTGCGACGCAGCAGCGGGCCGACGACGAGGAGCACCACGGTCCAGCCGGCGAGGACGGCGAGGCACACCGCCATCGGGTCCATGCCGTCGGCGGCGGGGTCGACCTCTGGCGTGTGCCGGACCGCCGGGTGACGATCGTCGTCCGTCAACCGGTGCCCGGTGCCGGCTGCGTACCCGGCTTGTGATTGACGGGTCGCCGGGTGACGGACCGCCGGGTGACGGGCCGCCGGCTGGCGGTCGTCGTCCATCAGCCGCTGCTCGGCTCCGGCCGCGTGCCGGGCAGCCGGGCGCCGGTCGTGTCCGCCGTGCGCCCCGGCCGGGTGTCCGAGCGTGTGCATCGTCACGATGCCCAGCAGGACTGCGGCGAGGAGCAGCAGCCGCGGCCCCCACGGGACGCGGGGTCCGAACGACCGCAGTGGCTGCGTCATCCTTCGCCTCCCCACTACTCCCGCCGAACCGTACCCCCGCAGGGTATCCCGGAGGGGAGCGGCGAACCGAGCCGGGGCCAACCTCGTTCACCCTCTTGGCAGGTGCAATTTCACATTGCTATGTTACGGCTCACACCGAGGGCGGCCAGACCCCACAGCGTCCGCCCCCGCGTCCCCGGCAGTCCCGGGCCGGAACCCACGGCACTGCCGCCTCGCACCGCCCTGCCCCTTCCCCCTCCAGGAGATCCGGTGTCAACTTCCCGCGTTGCCAGGCGAGTCCTGCTCGCCTCCGCGATGGCCGCCACGCTCACGCTGCCCACCCTGCAGACCGCCCAGGCCCTCACCCCGACACCACCGGCCGCCTCCGCGCCGAAGGCCACCACCGCCGCACCCGCCCCGGCCGACTCCGACCGGCGCACCGCCTACGACGACGTCGACCACCTCGGCACCGACACCGCCAAGCCCGGCGCCCCCGCCCCGGCCCCCGGCGGCGGCTCGCTCGGCACCACGCTCGTCCCCGGCCTCCTGCCCGACCACGTCGGCGCGCCCGCGCCCACTGCCGACCGGCTCACCGCGACTGCGGCCAGCACCCCCACCGCGCGCACCGCCGCCGGTGTGCCCTGCACCCTCGACGGCCTCACCGGTCTCGGCGCCGACCAGTTGGTCGCCTTCCTCACCGATCCGGCGGTCACCGCCGACGGCTGTCTCAACTCGATCCTGTGGACCTGGGACGCCCGCTTCACCACGACCATGGACAACACGCACGTCCAGGCCGTCGCCAAGCGGATCACCCAACTGTCCGCCACCGACGACGGCACCGGCTCCTCGCACGTCTACGAGCTCTGGACGTACCTGCACGCGACCGTCTACCACGCCTTCGGCCACCACGAGTTGAACCTCGGCGACCAGGCCACCCTCGGCGCGGTCCAGCAGGCGATCACGGCGTACGCGGGCAGCGCGCACGCCTTCGACCGCACCGACCTCGCCGCGAACGTCCTGCGCGAGGCCGCCATCACCGCCGGCGCCGACGGCCTGCGCCAGAACAACCTCGGCCTCGCCCGGCGCATCCTCGGCATGCTCGCCCCCGGTACCACGGTGGCCGACAGCGCCGCCTGGGGCAAGGCCGTCCTCCAGGCGCTCAACCTCAACTACCTGGGCATATACAACCAGGACCCGGCCTTCCTCGCCGCCGTCGCCGCCGACGCCGACTACCGCGCCGCGTTCCGCGCGTACGCGTCCTGGGGTCACCTCAAGGGCACCAAGAACGCCTGGGCCGCCCGCGACGCCGTCGCCGAGGCCGGCCGCTTCGGCCAGATCGCGGCCCTGCACGACGCCACCGTCGCCGACCTCGGCTCGCTGATCGGCGCCACCAAGGCCGCCTTCGGCGAATGGTCCGACCCGTGGGCCAAGGCCATCGGCTGGGCCGCCACCTACGGCGTCTGCAGTCAGTACGGCGTCTGCGTATCCGACCTGGAAGCCAAGATCTTCCCCCACACGTACACCTACGACAACGGCGCGATCGAGGTCCACACCGCCCTCGACAGGGCCACCGTCGACCAGATGTACTACGCGAGCAAGCAGGTCAAGACCCAGTACTTCCGCGTACTCGGCACCGACCAGCCGCTCGCCGGCGACGTCAACACCACCCTGCACATCCACCTGTACGCCTCGCGCGCCGACTACGAGGTCTACCAGCCGATCCTGACCGGCTACAGCACCAGCAACGGCGGCATCTACATCGAGCGCGGCGCCACCTTCTACACCTACCAGCGGCGCGTCCCCCAGGACTCCCAGCTCACCCTGGAGGAACTGTTCCGCCACGAGTACGTGCACTACCTCAACGGCCGCTGGGCGGTGCCCGGTTACTTCGGCGACCCGCGCTGGTACGCGGACGACAAGACCACCGCGATGGACGAGGGCACCGCGGAGTTCTTCGACGGCTCCACCCGCGACCAGGGCATCCTGGTCCGCAAGTCGCTGGTCCGCAAGCTCGCCGCCGACGAGGCCGCCGGCATCCCCCGGATGACCGTCGCCCAACTCCTGCACGCCCGCTACACCGACACCCCGGCGTTCCACTTCTACAACTACGCCGGCACCTTCTTCGAGTTCCTCTGGCAGCAGCACCCCTCGCTGCTGCGCGAGATGTACGGCTACGAGCGCGCCGACGACCCGGCCGGCTTCGACGCCTGGCGCGACCGCGTCGGCGCCGACGCCGCCCTGCAGAAGGAGTACTCGGCCTTCCTCGACGCGCAGATCAAGAACGTCGACAACCTGTACGTCCCGTCGACCACGTTCATCCCCGACGGCTCCCTCGACCTCGCCTGGGCCGACGACGTCCAGGAGGAGTTCGCCGCCGCCACGTCCTCCACGCCGAACTGCAAGGACAACGGCGACTGGGCCAACAAGCCGATGCGCTTCGTCTGCACCGGAAGGATCACCGCCAACCTCTCCGACTCCACCAGCCCGGACAAGGTCTTCAAGGACATGTCCGACACCGTGGACTACTTCATCCTCACCCGCACCAAGAACGTCGAGGGGGCCAACAACCTCAACGACATGAACTGCAGCTTCGGGAAGGTCGACGTCTGGACCGGCGGCAAGGCCGGCACCGCCGACTACACCTGCGAGGGGCCGCTCCGCCGGTAGCCCCGAACGGCCGGTCCCGGTACGGACGGTGGGATCCGTACCGGGACCGCGCGGTCGCGCGGCCGCTCCCCGGTCACGGCGCCGCCGCGTCCACAACGGCGGCCGCGACGTGCTCACGGAACCAACGGTGCGCCGGATCGGCCGAGTTGCGCGGGTGCCAGGCCATCCCCAGCTCCATCGGGGCGAGTTCGAGCGGAATCGGGAAGGTCCGCAGCCCCAGCGCGTCGACGGCGCCCGGCAGCCAGTCCGCCAGGCCCAGCGCCACCAGGTCGGTGTCCCGGGCCAGCAGCATCGCGCTCGTGTGGCTCGGCACGACGACCGCCACCCGCCGCCGCAACCCCAGCTCCGCCAGCGCGCCGTCGATCGGCCCGAGGCGCTTGCCGCGCCGCGAGATGCCGATGTGGTCGGCCTCCGCGAAGCGGCGGGCGGTGATCCGGCGGCCGTCGAACAGCGGGTGGCCGCCACGGGCCACGCCGACCAGCGGAGCCCGGAGCAGCTGCCGGGTGCGGACCTCCGGGTCCACGTGCCCGAGCGCACCCACCTCGACGTCGACCAGCCCCTGCCGCAGTGCCGGTCCACCCTCCAGCGCCTCCGGCAGGAACACCACGTCCACCCGCGGGGCCTCCGCCCGGATCCGCTCGGTGAGCACGCCGGCCATCCGCACCAGCATCAGCTCACCGGCCTGCACGGTGAACGTGCGGTCCAGGTGCACGGCGTCGAACCCGGCTCCGGGCCGTAGCACGTTGTCGCAGCCGCGCAGCAACGCGCCGACCTCCTCCCGCAGTTCGAGCGCCCGCGGGGTCGGCACCATCCCCTGCCCGGCCCGCACCAGCAACGGGTCCCCGACCGCGCGGCGCAGCCGGGCCAGCGTCCGGCTCACCGCCGCCGGCGAACTGCCGAGACGCTCGGCCGCCCGGGTCACACTGTTCTCCTGGAGCAGGGCGTCCAACGCCCGCAGGAGGTTGAGGTCCATCATGCATGGCTCCTGAACTGCACTTTTACACCTGGGGCAACTATTCGATGCTCATCCTTGCATTGTTCCGGCGTCCCCGGGCGGACGAGAGTGGAGCCGTCCACGAACCCCGTTCCACGGAGACCCCATGTCACAGCGCCCGTCCCCCGTCGACCGTTCCGGCCTCGCCGGTGACGTCCTCGCCGTCGTCAGCCAGAGCGGCCCGACCGTCTCCTTCTTCGACGCCGCCACCGACCGGCTCCTCGACACCGTCGAAGTCCTGGCCGAGCCGCACGAGTTGTGCTTCGACCCGACCCGGCGGCTGCTCTGGTGCACTACCGCCTACGACTCGGGCTACTACCACGCCCACAGCGGCAAGCGCACCGAACTGACCGTCATCGACGCCGACACCCGGCGCATCGTCGAGGTGGTCGACCTCGCCCCCGAACACGGCCCGCACGGACTGGCCCTGGACGCCGCCCGGAACCGGCTCTACGTCAGCGTGGAGGGCGGACCGGACCGCCCGGGCGGCGTCGTGGTCATCGACACCGGGACCCGCCGCCCGATCGGCCGGATCGACACCGACGCCCCCGGGCCGCACTGGTTCGCCGTCTCCCCGGACGGGCGCACCGGCTTCGCCACCAACAAGGAGGCCCCGTTCGTCTCCGTGGTCGACCTGGAGCGTGGCGTCCTGACCGCCAAGGTCGAGGTCCCGGGCAGCGAGGGCGTCGCCGTCTCCGCCGACGGCACCCGGGCGTACGTCGCCGGGCCCTACCTCGGCTTCGCCGGGACACCCGGTGCCATCCCCGGCATCCGCGTCATCGACGCCGGGTCGGCCTCGGTCGTCGACACCCTCCCGACCGGGTCCGCCGCGCTCCCGGTCCACCTCACCTCCACCGGCAGGCTGCTGGCCGGCGAGATCCACTCGGCCCCCGGCGAGGAGACCGGGCTGGGCCGCCAACTCCCCGGCCGGCTCACCGTCTTCTCCGCCGACGACCACCGACACCTCGGTTCCGTCGAGGTCGGCCTCTTCCCCCTGACCATCACGTCCTCCCCCGACGGCCGCTTCGCCTACGTCTCCGGCGTCGTCTCCTCCACCGTCGACGTCATCGCCCTCGACACCCTCACCCGCGTCTCCCGCCTCACCGTCCCCAAGCGCGCCGAACCCGGTGCCCACGGCCTCGCCTACATCCCCCGCCCCGCCTGAACCAGCCCGTCCAGGTCCCGGTCCGGCCTCGGCTACCACCCCCGGCGGCACCCTGACCTCCCCCTGGGAAGCGTCCCCCCGGGGCGTGAACACGCCCGCGGGCGGGCAAGGGCCAGTCGTGGCAGCAAGCACGCGCGACGTGAGAAGGTACGACCCATGAAGCCGATCAAGTTCATCCTCAATGTCATCTGGCTCATTTTCTGCGGCATTTGGATGGCACTTGCCTACGTGGTCGCCGGCATCATCTGTTGCATCCTGATCATCACGATCCCGTTCGGGATCGCTTCGTTCCGGATCGCCGGCTTCATCCTGTGGCCGTTCGGGCGGACCGCGGTCGAGCGGTCCGATGCCGGAGCGGCGT
>NZ_JBHWBZ010000040.1:0-5061 GCF_042735475.1 Kitasatospora sp. NPDC059577
ACGCCCGGTTACATTCCGAACCCGGAAGCTAAGCCTCACAGCGCCGATGGTACTGCAGGGGGGACCCTGTGGGAGAGTAGGACGCCGCCGAACAACCTTTGTGAAGAACCCCCATCCGGATTCCGGATGGGGGTTCTTTGCGTTTCCCGGAATTCGGCCGGACGTCGACCGGACAGCACCTCCGGCGCCGACCGGGTCCCTGCCGAGTGACCCCCGCCGAGTGGCTGGTCCACCGTCAATATGCCGCTAAAACCGCCTGATCGGTGGACTGATCAGCGGAAAATCGCTGCTCACGCCGTAGTCTCGAAGGAAGGGGAACAGGTGTCCGGGGGTGGCTCCCGGGCACGGCCGGATCAAGAATGGTGCTCATGGGACGAGGCAGGCTGCGCATCTACCTCGGGGCGGCCCCCGGGGTCGGCAAGACGTACGCCATGCTCGCCGAGGCGCACCGGCGGCACGAGCGTGGCACGGACGTCGTGGTGGCGTTCGTGGAGGACCACGGCCGCCGGCGGACCGCGGACATGGTCGCCGGGCTGGAGGTCGTGCTGCGGCAGCAGGTGCTGCACCGGGGTGCCAGGTTCTCCGAGATGGACCTGGACGCCGTCCTCGCCCGCCGCCCGCAGGTGGCGCTGGTGGACGAGCTGGCCCACACCAACGTGCCCGGCTGCCGCAACGAGAAACGCTGGCAGGACGTCGAGGAGCTGCTGGCGGCCGGGATCGACGTGATCTCCACCGTCAACGTGCAGCACCTGGAGTCGCTGGGGGACGCCGTCGCGGGCATCACGGGGGTGCGCCAGCGGGAGACCGTTCCCGACGAGGTGGTCCGGCGGGCCGATCAGATCGAGCTCGTGGACATGTCCCCGCAGGCCCTGCGACGGCGGCTGGCGCACGGCAACGTGTACGCGCCGGAGAAGGTCGACGCGGCGCTCGCCAACTACTTCCGCCCGGGCAACCTGACCGCGCTGCGCGAGCTGGCGCTGCTGTGGACCGCGGACCGGGTCGACGAGTACCTGCAGAAGTACCGGGCCGAGCAGGGCATCGAGCGCACCTGGCAGGCCCGGGAGCGGATCGTGGTCGGTCTGACCGGCGGCCCCGAGGGGGCGACGCTGATCCGCCGGGCGGCCAGGATCGCGGCCCGGGTCTCCGGCGGCGAGCTCCTCGCCGTCCACATCTCCCGGTCGGACGGGCTGGTGGGTTCCGGCTCGCCGCAGGCGCTGATCGAGCAGCGTGCGCTGGTCGAGAACCTCGGCGGCTCGTTCCACGCGGTGCTGGGCGACGATCCGGCGGTCGGTCTGCTGGACTTCGCGCGGGGGGTGAACGCCACGCAGATCGTGCTGGGCACCAGCCGTCGGCCGGGCTGGCAGTACCTGTACGGGCCGGGCGTCGGCACCACGGTCACCCGGGAGGCCGGGGACATCGACATCCACATGGTCACGCACGAGCACGCCGGGCACGGGCACGGCAGGACACCCGTCCGCCGGATCACCGACCTGGGCCGGACCAGGACGATCGCGGGGTGGCTGATCGGGCTGGCCGGTCCGCCGCTGATGGCGGTCGTGCTGACCGCGATCGGCGGGCTGGGGCTCTCCACCGACATGCTGCTGTTCCTGTCGCTGACGGTGTGCGCGGCGCTGGTGGGCGGGCTGCTGCCGGCGATCGGCTCGGCACTGGTGGCCTCCTCGGTGCTGAACTACTACTTCACGCCGCCGCTGCACACCTTCACCATCAGCGAGCCGCAGAACATCATGGCGGTGGCGATATTCACCATCGTCGGGATATCGGTGGCGTCGGTGGTGGACCTGGCGGCCCGGCGGACCCACCAGGCGGCCCGCAGCCAGACCGAGGCGCAGACGCTCAGCGCGCTCGCCGGCACGGTGCTGCGGGGCGCGCCGAACGGGGACGGCGTGCTGACGGCGCTGATGGAACAGGTCCGGGAGACCTTCGGGCAGGAGAGCACGGCGCTGCTGGAGCGTCCGGACCCGCTCGGCCCGTGGGTCCCGGTGGCCACCGCCGGGCCGCGGCCGCCGGAGCGGCCGGAGGAGGCCGACGTGGACGTCCCGGTCGGCGACAGCCTGGCGCTGGTGCTGCGCGGCCGGGTGCTGCCCGGCGCCGACCGGCGCCTGCTCGGCGCCTTCGCCGCGCAGGCCGCCGTGGTGCTGGAGCGTCGCCGGCTGGCCCGGGAGGCCGCCGCGGCCCGGCGGGAGGCCGAGGGCAACCGGATCCGGACCGCCCTGCTGGCCGCCGTCTCGCACGACCTGCGCACCCCGCTGGCGGGCATCAAGGCCTCGGTGAGCTCGTTGCGCTCGGCGGACGTCGACTGGGACCCGGAGGACGAGGCCGAGCTGCTGGCGGGGATCGAGGCCGGGGCCGACCGGCTGGACCACCTGATCAACAACCTGCTCGACATGAGCCGGCTGCAGACCGGGACCGTCACCCCGCTGATCCAGGAGACCGACCTGGACGAGGTGGTGCCCTGTGCGCTCGGCGGCGTGGCGCCGGAGTCCGTCCGCCTGGACGTCCCGGAGACGCTGCCGATGATCCGGGCCGACGGCGGACTGCTGGAGCGCTCGCTGGCCAACCTGGTCGAGAACGCCGTCAAGTACAGCCCGGAGGGCGTCAAGGTCCTCGTCAAGGCCGATGCGCTGGAGCAGCCGGGGATGCCCGGCCGGGTCGAGCTGAGGATCGTCGACCGCGGCCCGGGGGTGCCCGAGGAGGCCAAGGAGAGGATCTTCGCGCCGTTCCAGCGGTACGGGGACGCGCCGCGCGGCGCCGGCGTGGGCCTCGGGCTCGCGGTGGCGCGCGGCTTCGTCGAGGCGATGGACGGTACCGTCACCGCCGAGGACACCCCCGGCGGCGGTCTCACGATGGTCGTCAGCCTGCCGGCCGTCGAACGGCCGCCCGACCTGGAGGAGCCGGGTGAGCCGACCGGCGACGGGAGCGATCCGGTCTCGGAACCGGTCCCGTGAGAACCGCCGAAGCACCCGTCGGGCCCGTCGCTCCCCGGCGCCGTGCGTCGTACCGCAAGCCAGTCCCACAGTCCTGGAACCAGACAGCCCCGAAAGGCGGAGCCCGCACATGACCCGGGTCCTCGTCGTGGACGACGAACCGCAGATCGTCCGCGCGTTGGTGATCAACCTCAAGGCCCGCAAGTACGAGGTGGACGCGGCCCACGACGGCGCGAGCGCCCTGGAACTGGCCGCGGCCCGCCATCCGGACGTCGTCGTCCTGGACCTGGGCCTGCCCGACATGGACGGGGTCGAGGTGATCCGGGGCCTGCGCGGCTGGACCCGGGTGCCGATCATCGTGCTGTCGGCCCGGCACGCCTCGGACGAGAAGGTCGAGGCCCTGGACGCCGGCGCCGACGACTACGTGACCAAGCCGTTCGGCATGGACGAACTGCTCGCCCGGATGCGGGCCGCCGTGCGGCGGGCCGAGCCGGTGGCGGGGGAAGCCGACTCGTTGGTCGTCACCGAGACCTTCACGGTCGACCTCGCGGCCAAGAAGGTCAACCGGGACGGCGTCGACGTACGCCTCACCCCGACCGAGTGGCACCTGCTGGAGGTGCTGGTCCGCAACGCCGGTCGGCTGGTCAGCCAGACCCAGCTGCTGCAGGAGGTGTGGGGCCCCGCCTACCGCACCGAGACCAACTACCTGCGGGTCTACCTCGCACAGCTGCGCCGCAAGCTGGAGCGGGACCCCTCGCACCCGCGCCACTTCATCACCGAACCGGGAATGGGATACCGGTTCGAGAGCTGACCGTCGTTGCCCCCGGTGGCCGAGCGCCCTGCCGCCGGGGGCCCGGAAACCGGTACCCTTCCGGCATGAGTGGTGACAACAGCAGCGGCCAGCCGCAGGGGCGGTTCCGCCGCATGCTCAGCCGGCTGACGTCCTCGGCCGAGGAGCTGCAGGCCGAGGACCTGCGCCAGGAGAGCGCCGCGGAGTCGGGGTGCACACCGATCGCGGGCTGCTCGGACCGCGCGCTGGTCACCGTCGCGGGCACCCTGCGCACGGTGACGCTCCGCCCGCGGGCCGGGGTGCCCGCCCTGGAGGCCGAACTCTTCGACGGCACCGAGGCGCTGGACGTGGTCTGGCTCGGCCGTCGCTCGATCGCGGGCATAGAGCCCGGCCGCAGGCTGGTCGCCAGCGGTCGGATCAGCCACGCACGCGGGCGCCGCGTGCTGTTCAACCCCCGCTACGAGCTGCGTCCGGTCGGACACGGGAGCGAATGAGCGTGAGCAACCAGCCCGGCGGCGATGCCGCCCAGCTCGACCTGACCCACGACGCGGCGGCCGAGGAGGCCGCCCGCAGGGCCGCCTCCAAGGAGGCCGCCGACACGGTCCTGAAGGCCTTCGGCGGCGTACGCGGCATGATCGACATGACGCTGCCCGGCCTGGTCTTCATCATCACCTACAACATCACCCACCAGGTCAGCACCTCGGCGTGGGCCGCGCTCGGCCTGAGCGCCCTGTTCGTGGTGGCCCGGCTGGCGAAGCGGGAGACCATCCAGCACGCCTTCAGCGGGGTGTTCGGCGTCGCGCTCGGCGCCTGGATCTCGATGAAGAGCGGCAAGGCCGAGGACTTCTACCTGCCCGGTCTGCTCTGGAACGTCGGCTACTGCATCGCGCTGGCGGCCTCCGCCCTGGCGCGCTGGCCGATGATCGGGGTGATGCTCGGCCCGATCACCGGCGAGATGTTCACCTGGCGCAAGGAGAACCCGGGTCGGCTGGCCGCCTACACCAAGGCGACCTGGGCCTGGGTGGCGATCATGGGCCTCAAGCCGGTGATCCTCTTCCCGCTGTACTTCACCCACAACGTCAACCTGCTGGGCTGGCTGAAGGTCGCGCTCGGCATCCCGCCGCTGCTGCTCGCGATGTACGTCACCTGGCAGATCCTGCTGAAGGCGCCGCCGCCGATCAAGGCGCCGCTGGACGAGGAGGAGCCGGCGAAGTAGCCGCTCCCGCATAGCGGAGGGGGCCGCCCCCCCCCCCCGGGGGGGGGCCCGCCCCGGTTGGGGCGGTGGCGTCGGGTGGGCGGGGGTTGGGGGGCGCGGGGCGGACCGCT
>NZ_JBHWBZ010000040.1:5071-18914 GCF_042735475.1 Kitasatospora sp. NPDC059577
GCGCCCGCGCCCCCCCCCCCCCGCGGGGGGGGGGCGGGGGCGGGCCCCCCCCCGCGCCCCCCCGCCCCCGCGCGGCCCCCCCCCCCCCCCCCGCGGGCCCCCCCCCCCCCCCCCCGTTGCGGTCGGTCGCTACTGTGCGCCGGAGATGGGGGACAGCAGGTCCTCCAGCTCCTCCTCGCGCTCCTGCGCGGCGACGAAGAGCAACTCGTCGCCGCCCTCCAGGGTGTCGTCCTTGCCCGGCACCAGGACCCGGCCCTCGCGGATGATGGTCACCAGCGCGGTGTCCTGCGGCCAGGCCACGTCGCCGACCCGGGTGCCGACCAGCTCGGTGTCGGAGGCCAGGGTCAGCTCGACCAGGTTGGCGTTGCCCTGGCTGAAGCGCATCAGGCGGACCAGGTCGCCGACGCTGACCGCCTCCTCGACCAGGGCGGACATCAGGCGCGGCGTGGACACGGCCACGTCCACGCCCCAGGACTCGTTGAAGAGCCACTCGTTCTTCGGGTTGTTCACCCGGGCGACCACCCGCGGCACCGCGTACTCGGTCTTGGCGAGCAGCGAGACGACCAGGTTGACCTTGTCGTCGCCGGTCGCGGCGATCACCACGTGGCAGCGCTGCAGGGCGGCCTCGTCCAGCGAGGTGATCTCGCAGGCGTCGGCCAGCAGCCACTCCGCCATCGGCACCCGCTCCACCGAGATGGAGTTGGGGTTCTTGTCTATCAGCAGGACCTCGTGGCCGTTCTCCAGCAGCTCGCCCGCGATCGAGCGGCCCACGGCACCGGCCCCGGCAATGGCGACCCGCATCAGTGACCCTCCTCCTTCGGCCCCTGCGCGAACGCGGCCTCGACGGCCGTCAGGTCGGCCCGGCGCAGCATCACGTGCACCAGGTCGCCCTCCTGCACCACCATCTGCGGCGTGGGCAGGACGCCCTCGCCGAGTCGGGTGACGAACGCCACCCGCGCGCCGGAGGCCTCCTCCAGCAGGCTGATCCGGTGGCCGACCCAGCGGGGGTCGTACGCGACCTCGGCCATCTGCACGCCGCCGCTGGGGTCCTGCCACAGCGGCTCGGCGCCGCTCGGCAGCAGCCGGCGCAGCATCTGGTCGGCCGTCCAGCGGACCGTCGCGACGGTCGGGATGCCCAGGCGCTGGTACACCTCGGCCCGGCGGGGGTCGTAGATCCGGGCCGCGACGTTCTCGACGCCGAAGTTCTCCCGGGCCACCCGCGCGGCGATGATGTTGGAGTTGTCGCCGCTGGAGACCGCGGCGAACGCGCCGGCCTCCTCGATGCCCGCCTCGCGCAGGGTGTCCTGGTCGAAGCCGACACCGGTCACGCGGCGCCCGTTGAACCCGGCGCCCAGCCGACGGAACGCGGTCGGGTCCTGGTCGACCACGGCCACCGAGTGGCCCTGTTTCTCCAGTGCTCTGGCGAGGGCTGAACCCACGCGGCCGCAGCCCATGATGACGATGTGCACCGGCGCTACCTCACCCGTCCCGTCAGGGTACTGACCTGCGCAAACACCGTTCATCTCCCTTTCCCGCCCGGTCGTCCGGGGCGAGCGTTCTCGTGGGGCGCCGGTCCCGGCAACACCCGACAATCCGAGTGTTGCCCACCGACTCGTATCCGACACGCTAGCCGGTCCGTAGAACGCAGTCGCGACGAAGGGGGGGACAAACGGCGGAGCCTTGTCCGGGGAGCCCCTACGATTCCTTAACGTGCCTATGCCGAAAGACCTTCCGAAACGCATCCTGATCGGGCGTGCCCTTCGCAGCGACAAGCTCGGGGAAACACTTCTCCCGAAGCGGATCGCGCTGCCCGTCTTCGCCTCGGACGCGCTCTCCTCGGTCGCGTACGCCCCCGAGGAGATCCTGCTCACCCTGTCCATCGCGGGCGCCTCGGCGATCCACTTCTCCTGGCAGATCGGCCTCGTCGTCGCGATCGTGATGCTCGCCGTGGTCGCCTCGTACCGGCAGAACGTGCACGCCTACCCCAGTGGTGGCGGCGACTACGAGGTCGCGACCGTCAACCACGGACCCAACGCGGGTCTGGTGGTGGCGAGTGCCCTGATGGTCGACTACGTCCTCACCGTGGCCGTGTCGACCACCTCGGGCGTCGCCAACGTGGTCTCCGCCGTTCCCGCGCTACGCGGCCACGAGCTGACCCTGTCGGTGATCCTGGTCATCCTGCTGATGGGGATGAACCTGCGCGGTGTGCGCGAATCCGGTACCGCCTTCGCCGTTCCCACCTACGCCTTCATGATCGGCGTGATAGGAATGGTCGGTTACGGCGTGTTCCGGCACTACGTGCTGGGCCAGGACATGCCCGCCGAGAGCTCCGGTTTCCACCTCATGCCGACGCCCGGCAACGAGTCGCTCGCCGGCTTCGCGATGGTCTTCCTGCTGCTGAAGTCCTTCTCCTCCGGCTGTGCCGCGCTCACCGGCGTGGAGGCGATCTCCAACGGCGTGCCGGCCTTCCGCAAGCCCAAGAGCAAGAACGCCGCCACCACGCTGCTGCTGATGGCGAGCATCGCCGTCGTGATGTTCATGGGCATCATCTGGCTGGCCCGGCTGACCGGCGTCCAGATGGCCGAGAACCCGGCCGAGCAGCTCGGCGGCGCCTCGGCCGGCTACCACCAGAAGACCGCGCTGGCCCAGATCAGCGAGGCCGTGTTCAGCAACTTCACGCCCGGCTTCTACTTCGTCGCCGCCGTGACCGGCCTGATCCTGGTGCTGGCCGCCAACACCGCCTTCAACGGCTTCCCGGTGCTCGGCTCGATCCTGGCCCAGGACCGCTACCTGCCCCGCCAGCTGCACACCCGCGGCGACCGGCTGGCCTTCTCCAACGGCATCATCCTGCTGGCGATCGCCGCGATCCTGTTCGTCATCGCCTTCGACGCCGACCCGAACCGGCTGATCCAGCTCTACATCGTCGGCGTCTTCGTGTCCTTCAACATGAGCCAGTCCGGCATGATCCGGCACTGGACCCGGCTGCTGCGCACCGAGACCGACCCGACCAAGCGCCGCCACATGCAGCGCAGCCGGGCGATCAACACCTTCGGCCTGGTGATGACCATGGCCGTGCTGATCGTCGTCCTGGTCACCAAGATCAGCCACGCCTGGATCGCGATCGCGGCGATGGTCGTGCTGTTCGTGATGATGAAGGGCATCCGGCGCCACTACGACCGGGTCTCCGAGGAGCTCATCGCCGCCGAGGAGGCGGACGACGTCGTGCTGCCCACCCGGGTGCACGCCATCGTGCTGGTCTCCAAGCTGCACAAGCCGGCGCTGCGCGCCCTCGCGTACGCCAAGCTGGCCCGGGCCCACACCCTGGAGGCCGTCTCGGTCAACGTGGACCCGGCCGACACGGCGGCGCTGCGGCAGGAGTGGGACGAGCGCGGCATCGAGGTGCCGCTGAAGGTGCTGGACTCGCCGTTCCGCGAGATCACCGGGCCGGTCCTGGACTACGTGAAGAACCTGCGGCGCAGCAGCCCGCGCGACGTCGTCTCGGTCTACATCCCCGAGTACGTGGTCGGCCACTGGTACGAGCACCTGCTGCACAACCAGAGTGCGCTGCGGCTCAAGGGCCGGCTGCTGTTCAAGCCCGGCGTGATGGTCACCTCCGTGCCCTGGCAGCTGGAGTCCTCCGAGCGGCGCAAGCCGCAGAAGGCCTGGTCGGCGCCGGGTGCCGTCCGGCGTGGCGAGCCCCGGGCGCCGAAGGCCGTAAAGTCGAAGGATTCCGTCTCCACCGGTGCGAGCACCGGTGACACCTCCGACCGCAGCAAGGACTCCTCCTCGTGACGCGCAACACTCCGCCCCGCTCCTCGGGCTCCTCCGGCAAGGGCTCCCGCCGGGGCGGCTCCAAGCCCGGGCAGGTCTCCCGGCCGCGCTGGGGCCGGCCGTCCCGTCCGGAGGCCACCGACCGCGACGGCCTGACCGCACGCACCGCGCCGGTCGTCCCGGGGGAGCAGCCGCCGGCCGAGGACCGCAAGCCGGTCCGGGGCGCGGCCGACAAGGGTGCCGGCAAGGGCACGGGCAGCGGGAAGGGCACGGGCGCCGGGAAGGGCACCGGTGCCGCCGGGAAGGGCACCGGCGGCAAGGGCGCCGGGAAGGGCGCTCCTGCCGACGCGGCCTCCGGTGCCCCCGGCGGCACCCGGAAGGCCCCGCGCAAGCAGGCGGTGCGTCCGCCGAAGGCGCTCCGCGGTGTCGCCGCGCGGGCGCCGCGGCCCGAGACGCCGTCCGGCGAGCCGCTGGCCGGACAGCGGTACGAGGTCGAGGTCGGCGCCGTCGCGCACGGCGGCGGGCACTGCGTGGCCCGGCACGAGGGGCGGGTGCTGTTCGTGCGGCACGCGCTGCCCGGCGAGAAGGTCGTCGCGCTGGTGACCGAGGGCACCACCACCTCGCGGTTCCTGCGGGCCGACGCGGTGGAGGTGCTGGAGCCGGCCAAGGACCGGATCGAGGCGCCGTGCCCGTTCGCCGGGCCCGGCAAGTGCGGCGGCTGCGACTGGCAGCACGTCACCCCCGGTGGGCAGCGCAAGCTCAAGGCGGCGGTGCTGACCGAGCAGCTGGCCAAGCTCGCCGGGCTCACCCCGGCCGAGGCGGGCTGGGACGGCAGCGTCGAGCCGGTCGGCGGCAAGCTCCCGGCCGGGCAGGTGCCGGCCTGGCGCACCCGGGTCCAGTACGCGGTGGACGCGGAGACCGGGAAGGTCGGCCTGCGCAAGCACCGCTCGCACGACGTGCAGCCGGTGGACCGCTGCCTGATCGCCGCCGAGGGCGTCACCGAGCTGGGCATCGAGTCCCGCGACTGGCCGGGCGTGGCGAGCGTCGAGGTGATCGCCGCGACCGGTTCCTCGGACCGCCAGGTGGTGCTGACCCCGCGGCCCGGCGCGCAGCTGCCGCTGGTCGAGCTGGACAAGCCGGTCTCCATCGCCCGGATCGACGAGCAGGGCGACGCGCACAAGGTGCACGGGCGGAGCTTCGTCCGGGAACGGGCGGCCGGGCGGACCTGGCGGATCAGCAACGGCGGCTTCTGGCAGATCCACCCGGAGGCGCCGGACACCCTGGTCGACGCCGTGCTGGACGGGCTGGACCCGCACTGGGGCGAGAACGCGCTCGACCTGTACTGCGGTGTCGGCCTGTTCGCGGGCGCGCTGGCCGACCGCGTCGGCGAGGAGGGCGCGGTGCTCGGCATCGAGTCCGCCAAGCAGGCCGTGGTCGACGCCCGGCACAACCTGGCCGCGCTGGACAACGTGCAGATCGAGTGCGACCGGGTCGAGACGCTGCTGCCGCGCACCGGCATCACCGCCACCGACCTGATCGTCCTGGACCCGCCGCGCTCGGGCGCCGGTCGCGAGACCGTCGGGCACCTGGTCGGCCTGGAGGCGCGCCGGATCGCCTACGTGGCCTGCGACCCGGCGGCGCTCGCCCGGGACCTGGGGTTCTTCCGCGAGGGCGGCTACCGGCCGGTGTCGCTGCGGGCGTTCGACCTGTTCCCGATGACGCACCACTTCGAGTGCGTGGCGATCCTGGAGCCGATCGGGGAGTGACCCGGTCCGGCCGGTCGGCCGGTGCGTGCGGCTCGGCTGTCCGGCTTCCCGGCGGCCGGGCCGTTCGGGCCGTTCGGTGTTCGGGCCGTTCGGTGTTCGGTGGAGGAGGCGGTACCCGCTCGGCGGGTGCCGCCTCCCCGTCGTTCGGGGCCGGGCCGGTCAGGGCTCGTTGTGTTCCTCCTCGTCGGCGCTGTGCGGAAGGTGGATGCCGTGCTGGGAGGCGAGCCGGAGGAGCGAGGCGATCCGGCCCTCGTACGCCTGGACGCCGTCGGCGTCCCCTTCGGCCCGTGCCGCCGCGAGGTCCTGCCGGGCCAGGGCGAGCTGCTCGCGCAGCTCCTGGTCGAACATGGCTGTCATTGCCGGCCTCCACACCGGTCGGTGCCGCTCAGTGGAACGCTCAGGGGAGTTCAGAGTCCCGGATGGTGAAGGACTCTTCAAGTCTCGCTCGTTCCGGCGGGGGTGGGGCGGCGGTGGACGGGTATGGGAGGTGGGCGGCCCGGAGCGGGGCGGGCGGCGGCTCCGGCGGGCCCCGGCCGGCTCGGTTGGCTCGGTCGGCGGGCGCGGCTGACGTCCCGGGGACGGTTCCGGTGACGGGTTCGGGGACGGTTTCGGTGACGGGGAGGTTGCGTGGGGGCGTGCGGCAGGTGTGCGGGCGGGGTGCATGCGCCCTTGTTGTGCTAGCACTTCAGCGCTAGCTTGAAGGACATGGCCAAGAAGCAGCTGAACGTCCGCGTGGACGCCACGACCGCGGAGATAGCCCGGGAACGGGCCGAGCAGCAGGGGATCAGCATGAACCAGTACATCGAGCGCCTGGTCCAGCAGGACATGGGCGAGTCCGGGCGGGCCTTCGTCGACGCGGCCGCGCAGTTCATGAAGGAGTACGAGACGGCGTTCCTCGCCGAGTTCGGGGAGCCGGGCGACCTCCAGGACGTGCGCCGTTGAACCTGGAGGTGGACCTCTCGTGGCTGCTCATGACCGCCGAGCAGTACACGCCCGGTGACCCGCAGGTTACCGACTACGGCTCGCTGCTCGCGGCCGTCACCCGGCACCAGGCCGAGATATTCGACATCTCCGTCTACCCCGAACCGCAGGACCGCGCCGCCGCACTGATGCACCAGCTGATCCGGGTGCCGGCCCTGGAGAAGACCAACGAACTGTTCGCGACCGCCGTCGCGTACGCGTACCTCGTCGCCAGCGGCTGCACCGTCGCCACCACCGCCCGCGAGGTGCGCAGCCTCTCCCGGGCCATCCGCGAGGGGCGGCTCGGGGTGTCCGGCGTCGCCGAGCGGCTGGCGGCGTGGGTGGTGGACGAGGCCGAGGGGGAGGGCGTCAGCGGCGGGGACGACGAGGACGAGGACGACGAGTGACCGTCGGTTCCGTCCTCCCGGTCCTCCCGGTCCTTCCCGTACTCCCGGCCCCTGGCGTCGGAGCGCGCCGGACGCGCTCCGGCGCGCTCGACGGGCCCTACGCCTCCGGGGCGGCGGGCTCCGCTATCAGGGCCGTCGCGAACGGGCGGAAGCCCGCCCGGCGGTAGATCCGGGCGACGTCCTCGTCGGCGGCGGACAGGAACACCGTCCGTACGCCGCCCGCCCGGGCGTGTGCGACCAGCGCCGCCGTGACCGCGAGGCCCAGGCCGCGCCGGCGGGCGGAGGGCAGGGTGCCCACCCCGACCACCTCGCCGACCGGGCCCACCGGGTTGTACTGGCCCGCGCACAGGGCGTCGCCGCCGTCCAGTGCGGCGGCCAGCACGGTGGTGCCGTCGGTGATCCGCCGCGCGATCCGCGCCACCCCGCCGTCGGCCGTCAAGGTCGCCGCGCTCGCGGCCAGCTCGGTCGCTCCGGCCGGGCCGACGGCGGTGCCGGGTGCGCCGAAGGCCACGTGCGGGACGGCCGCCGCCGCCGCCAGCTCGGACGCGTCCGCGCCCAGCACCCGGACCTCGACGCGCTCCGGCAGTTCGGGCGCGGGCGCGGGTTCGTCCTGCGGGCCCAGCACCAGCAGCGGGTGCTCGTGCACGGTCAGGCCCGCTGCCTCGACCGCCGCGCGCAGCTCGGGGTTCTGCTCGGCCACCCACTCGAAGGCCTCCGGCGCACCCAGCTCGCGCTGCCGGTCCAGCACGCGGCGGACATCGTCGGCGGTGGCGGCCGGACCGGCGTGGCCGGGCGTCGGGCGCGCGTAGTAGTGCCAGCCGGTCTCGCCCTCGCGGACGAACAGGGTCAGGGGGCCGAAGTCCTCGGCGCGGGCGGCGCTGCGCGGTGCGGCGTCGTAGTAGCGCTCGATCTCGTCGAGCAGCGGGCGGTCAGGTGCATGATCGGCAGGAGTCACGGCGTGCATCCAAGCAGGGGGGCGGTCGGTCTGCCACCGATTTGCGCGCCGGTCCGGCCGGTCGGGCGCCGGTCCGGCCGGCCGGTGGTGGCCGCCGGGGTCGGGAGCCCGCGCTCCGGGCGCGGATTGTTGCCGAACGCTTACCGGTCCGCTGCGATCTTGTGCGGCCACAGAGTGCATGCTGATGCTTTTGCAGCTCTGCCGAGGGGGACGGCGGACGTCTGCACTCGGCGAGGCAAGGGGGAAGACAGGCCCATGAGGCTCTGCTTTCTGGTGGAGGAACACTACCGGCACGACGGCATGCCGCTCGACGTGGCGCGGCAGCTCACCGCGTGGGGGCACCGCGTGGACGTGCTGCGCCCCGGGGACTCGCTGCTGGCGATCTCCGAGGAGGTCCGGGCCGGCAGCCACGACGCGTGGGTGCTCAAGACCGTCTCCGGCGGACCCGGGCTGACCCTGCTGGAGGCGGCCGCCGCCGTCGGACTCACCACGGTGAACGACGTGCGCTCGATCCGCGGCGTCCGGGACAAGGCGCTCGCCGCGGTGATCGGCCGCACCCGCGGGCTGCCCGTCCCGGTGACGTACGCGGCCGCCCGGTGGGAGCGGCTGGCGGAGATCCCGGCCGCCGAGTACCCGTTGGTGGTCAAGCCCGCCGACGGCAGCTCCGGGCGCGCCGTCCGGCTGGTGCGCAGCCCGGACCACCTGATGGAGGTCGGGCCCGAGCTGGCCGGGGAGGGGCTGCTGATCGCGCAGCCGTACGTGCCGAACTCCGGTACCGACCTCAAGGTGTACTGCGTCGACGGCGAGCTCTTCGCGACGGAACGTTCCTCCCCGCTGCACCCCGGGCAGGGCGTGCGGGAGCGGCAGGTGCCGCTGCCGGGGAGCGTCGCACGGATCGTGGCGCAGGTCGGCGAGGTGTTCGGGCTCGACCTGTTCGGGGTCGACGTGCTGCTCGGGCCGGACGGGCCGGTGGTGGTCGACATCAACGACTTCCCGAGCTTCCGGCAGGTGCCGGACGCGGTGGCGCGGGTCGCCCGGGCTGTCCTGCGGCTCGCGCGCAGCGGAACGGCCGTCTCGGTGCCCGGCGAGCCCGCCGCGCTGGTGTCCGCGGGTGGGGCGGCGTACGGACAGCTGGGCTTCGGTGACGGGGAGTTGCTGTGAGGGTAGGGCTGATCGCCGGCGACCCGGGACACCCGGTGCTGGCGGCGACCGCCGCGCTGCTGGTGGAGCGCGGGCACGAGGTGCGGGCCGTTGCGCCCACCGGGCCGGCGGGCGCGCTCGCGGACGTCTACCTGCTCAAGGCCCGTACGCCCGGAGCGCTGGCGCTGGCCCGCGACCTGGAGGGCCGCGGCGTGCCGGTGGTCAACTCGGCGGCGGCGACCGAGCTCTGCCAGGACCGGGTGCGGATGGCCGACCTCGCGCGCTCCGCCGGGCTGCCGTTCGCGGCGACGGTCGACGCCGGGCTGCTGGGCGAACTCACCGCCCCCGGCGATCCGTTCGTCGTCAAGAGCCGGCACAGCAGACGGCACGACCTGGTCGCGCGGGTCGACGGGCCGGCCCGGCTGCGCGAACTCGCCGAACACTGGGCCGAGGAGCCCGTCGTCACCCAGCCGTTCGTCCCCGGGACCGGCTGGGACCAGAAGCTGTGGGTGATCGACGGGCAGGTGTTCGCCGCCCGGCGGCGGTCCGAACTCGCCAGCGGGCCGGGGGAGCCGGGGCGGTCGGCGGACTGGGAGCCGTCCGCCGAGCGGGCCGGGCTCGCGCTGCGCGTCGGTGAGGTGTTCGGACTCGACGTGTACGGGGTCGACCTGCTGGACGGGCCGGCCGAGCCCGTCATCGTGGACGTCAACGCCTTCCCCGGGGTCCGCGGGCGGCCCGGCGCGCCCGAGGCGCTTGCCGCGCTCGCGCTGCGGGTCGCGGCGGCGCGGGGTGACGCGGAGCAGGGTACGGCGGACCGGGTGGCGGTGGGCCCGGTCGCGGTGGAGTAGCGGCGGCGGCCGTCGGGGCGGCGCGTCGGCCCGGCCCGGCCCGGGGCGGTGGGTCGGGCGGGGTGCGGGTCGGTCGGCGGGGCGGGGCGGGTCGGGTCGGTCGGCGCGGCCGGGCGGGGCGGGTCGTTAGGCTGACAGGCGCCCCGACCGGCCGGGGCGTACGGCGAGAGAAGACGGAACGTTGCTGCAGGACATCGAGCGCTACCTGGCCTGCCCCCTCTGCGCGCAGGCCCTCACCCGGCACGACCGCAGCCTGCGCTGCCCCGCCGGGCACAGCTTCGACCTCGCCAAGCAGGGCTACGTCAGCCTCCTCGCCGGCGACGCCCACACCGGCACCGGAGACACCGCCGAGATGGTCGCGGCCCGCGCGGACTTCCTCGCCGCCGGGCACTACCGGCCCATCGCGGACGCCCTCGCCGGAGCCGCCGCCGAAGCCGCCGCCGAGGCGCCCGCCGACAAGCCGGACGGACTGGTCGCCGACCTCGGCGCCGGCACCGGGCACTACCTGGCCCACGTCCTCGACGCCCTGCCCGACCGGGTCGGCGCCGCCCTGGACATCTCCAAGTACGCGCTGCGGCGCGCCGCCAAGGCGCACCCGCGGATCGGGGCCGTCGTCTGCGACGCCTGGCGTCCGCTGCCGCTGCGCGACGCCTCCGCCGAGCTGATGCTCAACGTCTTCGCCCCGCGCAACGGGCCCGAGATCCGCCGGGTGCTGCGCCCCGGTGGCACCCTGCTGCTGGTCTCCCCCACCGCCCGGCACCTGCGCGAACTGGTGGACGCGCTGGGGCTGCTGTCGGTGGACGAGGAGAAGCAGCGGCGGATCGACGAGAAGCTCGGGCCGTACCTGACGCCGGCCGGGCGGCGGGAGGTCGAGTTCACCCTGCGGCTCGGTGCCCAGGACGTGCGGACCGTCGTCGGCATGGGGCCCAGCGCCTGGCACACCGACCCGGAGCGGCTCGGCGCCGCGCTCGCGGGGCTGCCGGACCCGGTCGAGGTGACCGCCTCGGTGACGGTGGCCGCGTACCGACGCTGAGCGCGCGGGGTGACCCGGGGCACTTGGGGTGCGCGCGGGTGTTCCGGGGTACTCGGGGGTGCCCCGGGGTACTCGGGGGGTGCTCCGGGCGCGGGTGGAGGGCCGGTCAGCGGGTCGGGGTGGGGCGCCACGTTGGGATGAATCTGCCGTGCAGGCACGTTTCTGCCGATCGGTCGGAGGCTAACGTCCGACGGGTGAACCGCGACGCCACCAGGCCCGCAGGGCCGGCCCCCCTCCGACCGGGCGCCCCGGAGCCCGACCGGTCGCCCGTGCCACGCCCCACCGTCGAGGAGCTCCGGCTCACCTCGTTCAAGTCCTACCGGCGCGCGGTCCTGCCGCTCGCGCCCCTCACGGTGCTGCACGGGCCCGCCGGGGTCGGCAAGTCCAACGCCCTCGACGCGCTGGCGGTGCTGTCCCGGCTCGCGCTCGGCGAGGAGATCACCGACTCGCTGGACGGGCTGCCCGACCGCGCCGGTCCGCTCGCCCAGCCCGTCCGGGGCGGCCTCGACGGCTGCGTCCCGCACGGCCGGGACGCGATCATCCTCGGCTGCACCGTCCGCTCCCCGCACGGCCGGATCCGGCTCGACGTGGTGATCCGCACCGACGGCCCGGTCCGGATCGCCCGGGAATCGCTCACCCTCGACGGCCGGACCCTGGTGGACACCGGCGAGCAGGACCTCCGCAGCCGGCGGGTCAACGTCTGCTGGCACAACGACACCCGGCAGGGCGACATCCGGGCGCCCTTCCCCAGCGGCACCATGATCACCGCGCAGCTGCCGCTGCGGGTCGCCGGCTCGTCGGCCGGCGAGTGCCTGGTCCTGGCCGCCGCCGAGGACCTGCTCACCGCCCTGCGCGAGGTCTTCCCGCTGCACCCCGTCCCCGCCCTGATGCGCGGCTGGGCCCCGGCCGACCCGCAGGCCCGGCTGCGCGGCAACGCCGCCAACATCTCCGCCGTCATCGCCCGTCTGGGCAACGAGTGCCCGCGCCGGTACGGGCAGCTCCTGCGGGTCGTCCAGTCCGCGGCGCCGTACCCGCTGCTCGGGCTCACGGTGGCCGAGCGCGGGAGCGACGCGGTCACGCGGCGCGTCCTGGCCGTCTTCGACGAGGGCGTCCTCGGGCGCACCGGGGCCGACCAGGCCTCCGACGGGATGCTGCGTCACCTCGCCTTCGCCGCGGTGCTGCTGACCGGGGCCGGGGTGCTCGACCTCGACGTGGCCGCCGAGGTGCCGTGGGCGCACCGACAGCTCATCGTGCTGGCCGAGGACCTGGGGGCCGGGCTCTCCACCGAGCAGACCGCCTCGCTGCTGCGGCTGGCCCGGGAGATGGCGGAGCGCAGCCAGCTGCGGGTGGTGGCGGCGCTGCAGGAGCCGGCGGCGGTGCGGGAGGTGCTGGGCGGCGCGGGCGACGGGCGGTCGGCCGAGGGGTGGCCGGGCGGGGAGCGGCCGGGTGAAGGGCCGTCAGGAGCGGGGCCGTCGGGCGGTGAGCGGCCGGGCGAGGGGCCGTCGGGCGGCCCGAGGCCGGCTGGGGTGGTGGTGGTCGAGTGTCGGCGCGACCCGGATTCGGGGTTCACGGTGCTGCGGCCGGAGACGGCCAGGGTGCCGGCCCAGGGCGGGCGGGGGGAGGGCGCCGACGGGACCGCGGAGGCGGAGCGGCCGGGGGCGGAGGCGTCGGTGACGGAGGGGGCCGGGCCCGCGTCGGACGGCGATGGGGTAGACCTGGAGGGGTGAGCGAACGAGTGACGGGACCGGGGGAGCCGACCCTGGAGGCCCTGCAGCAGCGACTGGTGGACTTCGCGGCGGCCCGGCGGTGGGAGCCCTTCCACACGCCGAAGAACCTGGCGGCGGCGCTGAGCGTGGAGGCCGGGGAACTGCTGGAGATCTTCCAGTGGCTGACGCCCGAACAAGCGGCCGAGGTGATGTCCGAGCCGGAGCGCGCGCACCGGGTGCGGGACGAGGTGGCCGACGTGCTGGCGTACCTGCTGCAGTTCTGCACGGCGGTCGGGGTGGACCCGCTGGAGGCGCTCGCGGCCAAGATCGAGCGGAACGAGCAGCGCTTCCCGGTGCCGGACGGATCGCTCGACGTCAACCCGGACGTGGACGACCAACCCTTGTGAGGGATGGAAGTTATCCACAACCCCGGGGTTTTCCACAGCTCCTGACAAGCCGGATGCGGGTACCCGCGCCTTCTCGCACGCTGTCGCCGTGACCACCCGGCCGCCCCTCCCGGCGGCCGGGGGCGACGGCGACAGCGAGCGAGAGGAGCGGTGGCCATGGAGGCGCTGCGACTGATCAGGACGGCCCGGCACGCCCTGGCCGAGGCCAGGCACGTACCCGATGTGCTGGCCGAGGCGCGGCAGGCCGCGCTGCTCACCGAGGCGATGGGCGCCCGGTTGGCGGAGTCCGAGGACGAGGAGTTCACCGGGCTGGGCCAGCAGCTCTCCGAGGCCGGGGCGCACGCGGCGGTCTGCCTGGACCGCTCCCTCGCCCGGGCCGCCCTGGTCGGCGGCGGCCGGGCCGCGCGCCTCACCGGACTCGGGGAGCTGGCGCCGGCTCTGGGGGCGCTGGACGGGTTGCTGCAGGAGGTCGGGGAGACGCTCGTGATGCTGGCCTGCGGTGCCGACACCGAGAGCCTCTACTGGACGTGCATCGACGGCGTCGACGCGGTGTCGGAGTGCAAGGACCTGGCCGGGCGGCTGTGGGACGCGGCGGGCCGGGCCGGGGGAGCGGGGAGCACGGCGCCGGTGTCGGGCGGCGCGGAGACCGAACGGGCGGACTGCGGTTCGCCGTTACTCGTCCGGCTCGACCCACCGGGCGGCGAAGGGGCGGCGGGCGGCGGCCGTCCGCCGGGCGAAGCCGGCCCGCCGGAATCCACCGGACTGCCGGATGCCGTCGGCCCGCCGGACGTGGGGGGCCCCCCCCGGGGGGGGGGGGCCGCCGCGGGGGCGCCCGCGGCCCCCAAAACCG
>NZ_JBHWBZ010000040.1:18924-53162 GCF_042735475.1 Kitasatospora sp. NPDC059577
GGGGCGCGCGCGGGGGCGCGGGCCCCGCGCGGGCGGGGCGCGCGCGCCGCCCGTTACCCCGCGGCGCCCCCGCCGCCCCCCCGCCCGCCCCCCCCGGCCCCCCCCGGGGGGGGGGGGGGCCCCACGGATCGGGAGCAGGCGGACCACTACCGGGTGCCCGGTGCGGCCGGGGCGCCGGAGCTGTCCGTGCCGGTCGGGTAGGCGGTGGCGCCGGCGTCCAGGGCGCCGGAGGACTGCAACGCGGCGAGATCCGCGGTGACCGAGGCGAGCAGTTCCTGCACCTGCTCCAGCAGGCGCCTGGAGGCGCCGGGCCCGGCCCAGGCACCGTCGCCCGAGCCCGTGGGGCTGCGCCGGAGTTGTGGCGTGGCGGATGGTTCGGACGTGGCGGCACTTCGTCGGATCGGTGGTGCGGCGTGAAGCGGCCGACGGTGGCTCGGCCCGTGCGGCGGTGGCGGTGGCTGCCCGGCCACCGCGTGCACGCCCGCCTCGGCACCCAACGAACCATCCCGGCGGCCGTCACCTGGCACCACCCGATGCGGTCCGACTCCGGTGCGGCGTAAGCCTCCCGGGTGAGCCGGGGTTGCCGCTGCGGCGCGGGCTGGGCCGGGCGCGGACGGCCGACTGCGGATCGCCGACTGCTGACTGGAGACCGCCGACTGGGGCTGCTGACCGGGGACCGCCGACTGGGGCTGCTGACCGGGGACCGCCGCCCGGGGCTGCCGACCCCGCCGCCCGGGCCGCCGGAGGAGGAGGCGCTGAGGACGAACGGAGCGGGCACTTCGACACGGCGCAACGGCGCCGGAGGGCACGGAACGGCGCCGTGCGGGCGACGGAAGGAGATCCGGAAGAGGGCGGAGAAGGGGGAGTACCCACCCCTTGCCACTCTCAACGTATAGCGCACGGGGGGTCTTGCGGCAAGGCCCCCGTGGTGGCGCACAATCGCAGGCCTCAGATCGGAGCTGATGCCATGACCCCCCTGACCACCAGCGCGTTCGACCTTCCCGACCGCCTCGCCGCCAAGGCCGACCCGGCGCTGATCGGCGGCGACGAGCGGCACTTCGAGGCCGTCGCGGGGAGCCTCGAACAGTCGATCACCGAGCTGTCCGACCGTCTCGACACCCTGCGCCGGGCGCCGGGCGGCCTCGGCCGGGAGGCGATGGACCGGGACATCGAGGTCCACCGGCTGACCGGCCGCCTGCGCGCCCTGCGCCGCTTCGGACTGGACCTCTGCCTCGGACACGTCGTCGCCGCGGACGACCCCGAGCCGGTGTACATCGGGCGGCTCGGGCTCACCGACAGCGAGGGGCGCCGGTTGCTGGTCGACTGGCGTTCCCCGGCGGCCGAGCCGTTCTTCGCGGCGACCCACGCCGACCCGATGGGGCTGGTGAGCCGCCGCAGGTACCGCTGGACCGGCGGGCGGATCAGCGACTACTGGGACGAGGTGTTCACCGCCGAGGCCCTGGAGGGGCACGCCGCACTGGACGACCAGTCCGCGTTCATCGCCGGCCTGAGCGGCAACCGCTCGGCCCGGATGCGGGACGTGCTGGCCACCATCCAGTCCGACCAGGACGCCATCATCCGGGCCGGGTCCCGCGGCGCCCTCGTGGTCGACGGCGGCCCGGGCACCGGCAAGACCGTCGTCGCGCTGCACCGCTCCGCCTACCTGCTGTACTCCGATCCGCGGCTCGGCCACCGGCGCGGCGGCGTGCTGTTCGTCGGCCCGCACCAGCCGTACCTGGCCTACGTCGCCGACGTCCTGCCCAGCCTCGGCGAGGAGGGCGTGCGGACCTGCACCGTGCGGGACCTCGTCGCCGAAGGGGCGGGCGCGCGGGCCGAGGCCGATCCGGAGGTGGCCCGGCTGAAGTCCTCGGTCGCCATGGTGGAGGCGGTCGAGAAGGCCGTCCGGTTCTACGAGGAGCCGCCCACCGAGGGGATGGCTGTCACCACGCACTGGTCCGACCTCTGGCTGAGCGCCTCGGACTGGTCCGACGCGTTCGCCGCACCGGACCCGGGCACCCCGCACAACGAGGCGCGCGAGCAGATCTGGGAGGAGCTCGCCACGATCCTGCTGGAGAAGCTGGAGGTGGACGAGGACGAGGACGGGGTCTCGCCCGAGCTGTTCCTCCGCTCGCTGCGGCAGGACCGGGAGCTGGTGGAGACCCTCAACCGCGCGTGGCCGCTGCTCGAAGCCGCCGACCTGGTCGGCGATCTCTGGTCGGTGCCCGCCTACCTGCGGATGTGCGCGCCCGGGCTCGACCCCGAGGAGGTCCGCAAGCTGCAGCGAAGGGACGCGCCGCAGGACTGGACGGTGTCCGACCTGCCGCTCCTGGACGCCGCCCGGCAGCGGCTCGGCGACCCGGAGGCGGCCCGGCGGCAGCGGCGGCGCGAGGCTGCGGTCGCCGCCGAACGCGCCCGCATGGCCGATGTCATCGGCGACCTGCTCCAGGCCGATGACGACGGGGAGGGCGCGGTGACGATGCTGCGCGGACGGGACCTCCAGGACACCCTGGTCGACGAGACCGCCCTGCCCGTCGCCGACCCCGAGCCGCTGGCCGGCCCGTTCGCGCACATCGTCGTGGACGAGGCCCAGGAACTGACCGACGCGGAGTGGCAGATGCTGCTCCTGCGCTGCCCGTCCCGGAGCTTCACCATCGTCGGGGACCGCGCGCAGGCCAGGCACGGCTTCACGGAGTCCTGGCAGGAGCGGCTGGAGCGGATCGGGCTCGACCGGGCGGCGGTGGCCTCGCTGAGCATCAACTACCGGACACCGGAGGAGGTCATGGCGGAGGCCGAGCCCGCCATCCGGGCCGCGCTGCCGGACGCCAACGTGCCGACTTCCGTCCGCAGCAGCGGCATCCCCGTCGCGCACGGGTCCGTGACGGAGCTGGACGCGGTCCTGGACGGCTGGCTCGCCGAGCACGCCGAGGGGGTCGCCTGCGTGATCGGTGCACCGGACTTCCGGGCCCGGCCCCGGGTCCGGTCACTGACTCCGGAGCTGTCGAAGGGCCTCGAGTTCGACCTGGTCGTCCTGGTCGATCCGGAGGCGTTCGGCGAGGGCGTCGAGGGAGCCGTCGACCGCTACGTCGCGATGACCCGGGCGACCCACCGGCTCGTGGTCCTCAGGAGTTCGTGACGAGGAAGGAGGGGAGGAAGCGGGGCCGGACGGGGAGAGGCACGGGAGCGGCCGGGAGGCCACGACGGCAGGGCCGGAACGCCCGTCCCCCGGTCGAGTGACGCGGGTGTCCGTCGACGGCGCCCGGAGGCCAGACTGGAGCGATGGACGAGGAGGAACCGCTGGCGTCGTGGGCGGCCAGGCGGGAGCAACGGCTGCGGCCGGTCGGGCAGTTGCGGGCCGTGCCGCTCGCGCACGGGCGGCACCGCGGTGCTCATGTGGCGCCGGGCGAGCCGAGGCTCATCCTGCGCTGGGACGGCTACCAGTGGCTGCCGGAGACGGTGGCCGAGGACTACGCCGTCGCGCAGCGGATCCTGCACGGGATCGAGGGCGACGGCCTGCTGCGCCCGGCTCACCGGGGGCAGCGGCCGAGGAAGGCGCCGGGACGCCACCGCAAGCCCCGGGAGGTGTGAGGAGGCGCCACGCGAGCGGGGGGGGGGGGGCCCCCCCCCCCCCCCCCCCCCCAGCCACCACCCCCCGGGGGGGGGGGGGGGGGGGGGGGGGGGGGGGCCGGGGGGGGGGGGGCCGGCCCCCCCGGCCCCCCCCCCCCCGACCGTCGCTGCCCGCAGGTCAGTTGTGGGCGTGCAGGTCCGCGTTCAGACCGCCCCAGGAGCCGGAGCGGGCGATGACCTCGACCGCGCCGGTCTGCGAGTTGCGGCGGAACAGCAGGTTGTCCTGGCCGGACAGCTCGACGGCCTTGGCCACCGTGCCGTCCGGGGTGGTGACCCGGGTGCCGGCGGTGACGTAGAGGCCGGCCTCGACCACGCAGTCGCTGCCGAGCGAGATGCCGATGCCCGCGTTGGCGCCGAGCAGGCAGCGCTCGCCGACCGAGACGACCTGCTTGCCGCCGCCGGACAGGGTGCCCATGATCGAGGCGCCGCCGCCGATGTCGCTGTGGTCGCCGACGACGACGCCCGCGCTGATCCGGCCCTCGACCATGGAGGTGCCCAGCGTGCCGGCGTTGAAGTTGACGAAGCCCTCGTGCATCACGGTGGTGCCGGCGGCCAGGTGGGCGCCGAGCCGGACGCGGTCGGCGTGGGCGATGCGCACACCGGTCGGGGCGACGTAGTCGGTCATCCGCGGGAACTTGTCGACGCCGTACACGGCCAGCTGGCCGCCCTGGGCGCGCACCGCGAGGCGGGCCTGCTCGACCTTGTCCACCGGGACGGGGCCGATGCTGGTCCATGCGACGTTGGCCAGCAGGCCGAAGATGCCGTCCAGGTTCTGGCCGTGCGGCTTGACCAGACGGTGGCTCAGCAGGTGCAGGCGCAGGTACACGTCGTGGGTGTCGAGCGGCTTCTCGTCCAGCGAGGCGATGGTGGTGCGCACGGCGACCACCTCGACGCCGCGGCGCGCGTCGGCGCGCAGCGCCTCGGCCGCGCCGGTGCCGAGCTCGGCCTCGGCCTGCTCGGCGGTCAGGCGGACGGTGCCGGCCGGGCCGGGCTCGGTGGCCAGGACGGGGGCGGGGAACCAGGTGTCGAGAACGGTGCCGTCGGCGGCGATGGTGGCCAGGCCGGTGGCCACGGCGCCGTTCGCCGAGGAGGTGGATTCGAGCGAGGTGGATTCAGCAGTCACATCGTGCACGTTAACCAATGCGGGGCCCCACTGCCGAACACGCCCACCGTGCGGACGCGCCCGGCGGACGTCCCGGCGACCGGGGCGCGGGGTGGGAAAACCCGGTGCTCAGGGCTCCGCCGCTGGGCAATACTTCGGCGGGTGTTCATGTCGATCTCCACCACCGGCAGCGCCGAGGACCCGGCCACGGATCTCGGGTTCCTGCTGCACAAGCACCCCGGCAAGGTCCAGCGGTTCACGACGTCGCACGGCGAGGCCCACGTCTTCTACCCCGAGGCGGGGGACGAGGCCTGCACGGCGGCGTTGCTGCTGGACATCGACCCGGTCGCGCTGGTCCGCAAGGGCCGGGGCGACGGCAGGGGCCGCGGCGGCTCGCCCGACTTCGCGCTCGCCCAGTACGTCAACGACCGGCCGTACGCCGCGTCCTCGCTGCTCGCGGTGGCGCTGCGGACGGTGTTCCGGTCCGCGATGAAGGGCGCCTGCCCGGCCCGGCCCGAACTGCCGGGGCGGGCCCGCCCGCTGCGGATCGAGCTGCCCGCCGTGCCCGCGAACGGCGCGGGCGAGGGCGGCGGCCCGGCGATGGTGGCCCGGCTGTTCGAGCCGCTGGGCTGGCGGGTCGAGGCGACGACGATCCCGCTGGACGAGGCGTTCCCGGAGTGGGGCGACTCCCGGTACGTGCGGATCGGGCTCGCCTCCGACACCGTCCGGCTCGCCGACGCGCTCCAGCAGCTGTACGTGCTGCTCCCGGTGCTGGACGGCGCCAAGCACTACTGGGTCGCCCCGGACGAGGTGGACAAGCTGCTCGCCGCGGGCGAGGGCTGGCTGGCCGCCCACCCGGAGCGCGGCCTGATCACCCGTCGCTACCTCGCCCGGCGCTGGTCGCTGACCCGGGCCGCGATGGAACGCCTGGAGCTGGCCCGGCTGGCGGAGGCGGACGACCGCGAGGTCGAGGAGATCGACAACGCGGTCGACGACCGGCCCGCAGAGGAGTTCGGGCAGGAGCCGGGGCAGGTGGCCGGGCGGGAGCCCGGCGAGCCGGACGGCGGCGGGAGCGGCGAGGGGGACGGCGGCGCGCACGCGGAGCCGGAGCTGCCCCGCGTACCGTCCCTGGCCGAGCAGCGCCGCACCGCGATCCTCGACGCCCTGCGCGAGACCGGCGCCGCCCGTGTCGCCGACCTCGGCTGCGGTCAGGGCGAGCTGATCGGCGCCCTGCTGAAGGACGCCCGGTTCACCGAGATCCTCGGCGTGGACGTGTCCGTGCGGGCCCTGCGGGCGGCGAACCGCAAACTGCGCCTGGAGCGCCTGCCGGAGCGGCAGGCGGCCCGGGTGACGCTGGCGCAGGGTGCGCTGACGTACACCGACGCCCGGTTGAAGGGCTACGACGCGGCGGTGCTGTGCGAGGTGATCGAGCACCTGGACCTACCGCGGCTGCCCGCCCTGGAGTACGCCGTGTTCGGGGCCGCCCGGCCGCGGGCCGTCGTGGTCACCACGCCGAACGCCGAGTACAACGTCCGCTGGGAGACCCTGCCGGCGGGCAGCGTCCGGCACGCCGACCACCGCTTCGAGTGGTCCCGCGCGGAGTTCCGTGCCTGGGCCGGGAAGGTCGCGGCGGCCTACGGTTACACGGTGGTGCTGCGCCCGGTCGGCCCGTACGACGAGGAGGTCGGGGCACCGACCCAGCTCGCCCTGTTCACCACCGCCACCGAGCCGGCGCCCGTCGCCCAGCCGACCACCGCCACCGAACCCGAGCCGACCACCGTCGACCCGGCCCCCGTCACCGAACCCGAGCCGACCACCGTCGACCCGGCCCCCGTCACCGAACCCGAGCCGACCGCCACCGACCCGGCCCCCGCCACCGACCCGACGACGCCCGAAGGAGGCGAACCCCGATGACCGACGCCGCAGCCGACGAGACCTCCGAGAGCACAGCCCCGCGCCGCCTCCCCGTCACCGACGTCTCCCTCGTCGTCCTGATCGGCACCAGCGGCTCGGGCAAGTCCACCTTCGCCCGCCGCCACTTCCTGCCGACCCAGGTCGTCTCCTCCGACTTCTGCCGCGGTCTGGTCGCCGACGACGAGAACGACCAGTCCGCCTCCGCCGAGGCCTTCGACCTCCTGCACTACATCGTCGGCAAGCGACTGGCGGCCGGGCGGCTGACCGTCGTGGACGCCACCAACGTCCAGCCGGAGGCGCGCCGCCAGCTGGTCAGGATCGCCCGCGAGCACGACGTGCTGCCGATCGCGATCGTCCTGGACGTCCCGCCGGGGGTGTGCGCCGAGCGCAACCGCACCCGTCCGGACCGCCAGTTGCCCGCCCACGTCGTCCCGCGGCAGAACCGCGAGCTGCGCCGTTCCCTGCGCGGCCTGGAGCGCGAGGGCTTCCGCAAGGTGCACGTCCTGCGCGGCGAGGCCGAGGTGGTGTCGGCCGAGATCGAGACGGAGAAGCGCTACAACGACCTGCGTCACCTCACCGGCCCGTTCGACATCGTGGGTGACATCCACGGCTGCCGCTCGGAGCTGGAGACCCTGCTGACCCGCCTTGGCTACGCCCTCACCCGGGACGCCGAGGGCCGTCCGGTGGACGCCGAGCACCCGGCGGGCCGCACCGCCGTCTTCGTCGGCGACCTGGTCGACCGCGGCCCCGACACCCCAGGGGTGCTGCGCCTGGTGATGGGCATGGTGGCGGCGGGCCACGCGATCTGCGTGCCCGGGAACCACGAGAACAAGCTCGGCCGCGCGATGGACGGCAAGAAGGTCACCGTCTCGCACGGCCTGCAGGAGTCGCTGGACCAGCTGGCGGGGGAGTCCGAGGAGTTCAGGGCCGAGGTGCGCGCCTTCATGCGCGGCCTGGTCAGCCACTACCTGCTGGACGGCGGCGCGCTGGTGGTCTGCCACGCCGGTCTGCCGGAGAAGTACCACGGCCGGAACTCGGGCCGGGTCCGCTCGCACGCGCTGTACGGGGAGACCACCGGTGAGACCGACGAGTACGGCCTGCCGGTGCGCTACCCGTGGGCGGAGGAGTACCGCGGCCGGGCACTGGTGGTCTACGGCCACACCCCGGTGCCGACCGCGAGCTTCGTCAACAACACCATCTGCCTGGACACCGGCTGCGTCTTCGGCGGCAGCCTGACCGCGCTGCGCTACCCGGAGCGCGAGCTGGTGGGCGTCGAGGCCGAGCGGGAGTGGTACGCCCCGGTGCGTCCGATGATCACGGACGCGCCGGGCGCCCGCGAGGGCCGTCCGCTGGACCTCGCCGACGTCGCCGGGCGCCGGATCGTCGAGACCGGCCTGCACGGGCGGGTCGCCGTCCGGGAGGAGAACGCGGCGGCCGCGCTGGAGGTGATGAGCCGCTTCGCGCTGGACCCGCGGCTGCTCGCCTACCTGCCGCCGACCATGGCGCCGAGTGCGACCTCCCGCCGGGACGGCTACCTGGAGCACCCGGAGGAGGCCTTCCTGGCCTACCGCGCGGACGGCGTGCGGCACCTGGTGTGCGAGGAGAAGCACATGGGTTCGCGCGCGGTGCTGCTGGTCGCCCGGGACGGTGCCGCGCTGGAGCGCCGCTTCGGCGTGACGGGTCCGGGCGCGATCTGGACCCGCACCGGCCGCGCGTTCCTCAACGACGACGGGCTGACCGCCGCGGTGCTCGACCGGGTGCGGGCGGCCGCCGAGCGCGCCGGCCTCTTCGACGAGCTGGCCAGCGACTGGCTGCTGGTGGACGCCGAGCTGATGCCGTGGTCGCTGAAGGCGGTGGAGCTGCTGCGCCGTCAGTACGCGGCGGTCGGCGCGGCGGCGGGTGCGGCCCTGCCGGAGGTGCTGTCCGCCCTGGAGCGGGCGGCCGGGCGCGGCCTGGACCTGGCCGGGCTGACCGCCCGCCAGCGGCAGCGCTCCGCCGATGCGCGGGCGTTCACCGAGGCGTACCGGCGCTACTGCTGGCCGACCGAGGGGCTGTCGGGCATCCGGCTGGCGCCGTTCCAGCTGCTGGCTGCCGAGGGGGCGAACCTGGCGGTGCGCCCGCACGACGAGCACCTGGCCCGGATCGACCGCCTGGTGGCCGCCGACGACGGGGAGGAGCCCGTGCTGCACCGCACCGGCCGGGTCCTGGTGGACACCGAGGACGAGGCCTCGACGGCCGCGGCCACCGCCTGGTGGGAGGAGCTGACCGGGGCGGGCGGCGAGGGCATGGTGGTGAAGCCGCTGGCCTCGCTGGTGCGGACCTCGCGCGGTGAGGGCCGTCCGGGCGGGCTGGTGCAGCCCGGGGTGAAGGTGCGCGGCCGGGAGTACCTGCGGATCATCTACGGTCCGGACTACACCGAGCACCTGGACCGGCTGCGGCAGCGCGCGTTGGGCCACAAGCGCTCGCTGGCGTTGCGCGAGTACGCGCTGGGGCTGGAGGCGCTGGACCGGCTGGCGGCGGGGGAGCCGCTGTGGCGGGTGCACGAGCCGGTGTTCGCGGTGCTGGCGCTGGAGTCCGAGCCGGTCGACCCGCGTCTGTAGCGTCGACCCACGTGGCCCGTGGCACCGACCCGCGTGGCCCGTGGCGTCGACCCACGTGGCCCGTGGCACCGACCCGCGCGGTCCGTGGCGTCGACCCGCGCGGTCCGTGGCGTCGACCCGCGCCCGTTGGCGGCGGCATAGAGGCAGAGGCCGCCGGTGGAGGGGGAGTCCCGTCCGGGGCTCCCCCTCACTCGACTCACGCCTGTATAGAAATTCCAAGTATCGTATACACTTGCCAGCCTTCCCCCCTCGCCCCGTCACCCCAGGAGCCCGGTATGGCCTTCAACCTCCGGAACAGGCACTTCCTCAAGGAGCTCGACTTCACGCCCCAGGAGTTCCGCTTCCTGGTGGACCTCGCCGCCGGGCTCAAGGCGGCGAAGTACGCGGGCACCGAGCAGCCCCGGCTGCGTGGCAAGAACATCGCGCTGATCTTCGAGAAGACCTCCACCCGCACCCGCTGCGCCTTCGAGGTCGCCGCCCACGACCAGGGGGCCACCACGACCTACCTGGACCCGTCGGCCTCGCAGATCGGACACAAGGAGTCCATCAAGGACACCGCCCGGGTGCTCGGCCGGATGTTCGACGGCATCGAGTACCGCGGCCACGGCCAGGAGGTCGTCGAGGAGCTCGCGACGCACGCGGGTGTCCCGGTCTGGAACGGCCTCACCGACGAGTGGCACCCCACCCAGATGCTGGCCGACGTCCTCACCGTCACCGAGCACACCGTCAAGCCGCTGACCGACGTCGCGCTCGCCTACCTCGGCGACGCCCGGTCCAACATGGGCAACTCGCTGCTGGTGACCGGCGCGCTGCTCGGCATGGACGTCCGCATCGTCGCCCCCCGCGCGCTCTGGCCGACCGAGGACGTGCAGAAGTCGGCGCGGGCGCTGGCCGAGTCGACCGGTGCCCGGATCACCCTGACCGAGGACGTCGCCGGGGGCGTGGCCGGCGCGGACTTCCTCTACACCGACGTCTGGGTCTCGATGGGCGAGCCCAAGGAGGTCTGGGCCGAGCGGATCGAGATGCTCAAGCCGTACCAGGTCTCCATGGAGACCGTCCGGGCCACCGGCAACCCGGCCGTGAAGTTCCTGCACTGCCTGCCCGCGTTCCACGACCTCGGCACGGTGGTCGGGCGGCAGATGTACGAGGCGACCGGCATGACCGAGCTGGAGTGCACCGACGAGTTGTTCGAGTCGCCGCACTCCATCGTCTTCGACCAGGCCGAGAACCGCCTGCACACCATCAAGGCGGTCCTGGTCGCGACCCTCGGCTCCTGACGGGACCGCCGACGATCCGGAGATCCGGAGATCCGGAGATCCGACGATCCGGAGAACCAAAGGACCGGAGGGCTCACGCGGTCCCGGTCCCCGGAGGACATGCAGGACCCCGGGTCCCCGGAAGACACGCAGGACCCCGGGTCCTCGGAGGCCCCAGGGGCTCAGCGCTCCAGCTTGACGCAGGCCACCCGGTCGCCCGCCCCGTGCGGTCCGGCCGGGGTGCCGGCATGCAGCACCAGCGAGCGCGCCCCGCCCGGCCGCGGCTGCCAGGGCACCGCCGTGGTGGCGGTGCCGTCGCCGTGTCCGTCGGTGCGCAGCAGCAGGCGCAGTTCGTTGCGCTCGTTGGCGTACGCCGGGTCGGTGGACGGCTGCACCGGGTCGACGGTGTCCTGGTAGTGCGGCCCGGAGGACGCCGGGTCGGCCCCGCAGCCGCCGGTGTGCAGGTGCGCCGGGAACTCGTGATCGGGGGCGAGCCCGGACACCGTCAGGGTGAGCGCCGTCCGCCCGGGCACCGAGTGGTCGGTGACGACCCGGGCGTGCGAGCCGTACGGCACCAGGTCCTGCGCGTAGCTGACGGCGGCCGGTGGGACGAAGGCGGTGGCCGGGTCGAAGGCGGCCTCGACGACGGAGACCGGCGGGGCGGCGGGGGCGAGCAGGGCCAGCGGCAGCAGGGCGGCGGCGAGCGGAGCGGTCATCGGTCGGGCCTTCCACGGGCAGGGCGACGGTCACCCTGCTAACGGCGCCGGGCGGGGAAGGACACCGCCGCCGGTGACGGCGCCGACCCGGGCTCAGGGGGCCGGTTCGCGCCGGATCCCGCGGATCTCGCAGCGCGGTCCGCTGGCCCGCATCAGCCGCAGGTCGGCGGTGACCAGCGGCGCCCCGTACCGCTCGGCGACGGCGACGTAGGCGGCGTCGTCCGGGGTCAGGTTGTCCTTGAGCTCCCAGATCCGTCCGAGCAGCGGCGCCACCTCGACCTTGCGGATCGCCACGGCGGCCAGTTCGCGGGTGAGTTCGGCGACCCGGTCGGCGGTCAGCTCCTTGGCCAGGTAGAGGCCGCGCAGCGACTGCATCACCTCGACCACGATGTGTTCGGGCGCCGCCCAGTCGCCGTCGGCGGCGAGTTCGGCCCGGGCCGCGGCGCCGCGCGGGCCCTCGTCGGCCAGCGCCAGCACCAGTGCGGACGCGTCCACCACGATCATCGGAGGCCCCCTCTGCCTGTCACGTCACGGGCCACCGTACCCGGAGCCGTATCCGGAGCCGGACCGGGTGGCGGCGGGGCGCCGGCGGCGGCTCAGCGTCCGAGCAGGAGTCCGGCGAGCACCGAGGCGGCGTTGGCGGTGGCGGAGGCGGCCCAGGGGGGCGCGGTGCGCGCCGACAGCCCGGTGAGCGGGGCGAGCAGGGCGCCCTCGGCGAGGCAGACGGCGGCCTCGCCGAGCCCGAAGGCGGTCCAGTACGCTGCGGCGGGCCCGGCGGCGTACGGCCGCAGGGCCCACCAGAGCAGTGGGTGCGTCGCCAGGTTGACGAGGACGGCGGCTCCGGCCGCCCGGGACGGCCGCACGCCGCCGGCCCGGGTGAGCGCGACGGTGTAGACGGGGACCTCGACCAGCAGGGTCAGGGCCAGGGCGAGGACGTAGGGCACGGCGGGGATCGTGCCACGGGGAGGGGACCATGGCCACCGAGCTCGCACCGGTACCGGTGCCGGCGGCCGCGCGGGTGTGGCCGGCGCCCGGTCCGGCGGCCCGGCTCGGCGCCGCGCCGTTCGCGGGTTTCGCGCTGGCGGCCGTCCTGGCGCTGGTGCTGGCGCTGCGGGCGCCGACCGGTCTGGCGGTGCTGGGTCTGGCCGGGTTCGGCCTGCTGCACAACGTGCTGGAGCTGCGCTACGTGGCCGGCCGTTTCGCCGTCGTGCTGGCCGGTCCGCTGCTGCGGCTGCTGCTGGCGCTGGTGACCGGCATCGTGCTGTGTCGTCTGCTGCCGCCCTCCAGGGCGTCCCAGGCGGCGGAGATCCTGCTCGCGTACGGCCTGCTGGCGGCGGCCTGCCGGTACGGGCTGCGCGGGCGGCCGCGGCTGCTGGCGGGGAGCGCGGTGTTGCTGGCCGGGGCGGGCGCGGCTTCGCTGGCCTTTCCCGCGTACCACTTCGTGGTGCTGGCGCACCTGCACAACGTGGTGCCGCTGCTGTTCCTGGCCGAGTGGTCGCGCCGGCTGCGGCGCGGGCGGGCGGCGTTCCTGGTGCTGCAGTCCGGCTGGGTGCTGGTGGTGCCGGCCCTGCTGCTGAGCGGTCTGCTGGACGGTCTGCTGGTGCAGCGTCCGGGTGGCTGGACGGACCGGCTGGCGGCGGCCTACACGCCGCCGGCCTGGTTGACGCCGACGGCGGGCCTGCGCTTCCTGGCGGTGTTCGCCTTCCTGCAGACGATGCACTACGTCGTCTGGGTCTGGTTCCTGCCCCGGTACGCCCCGGAGGCGGCGGAGCGCTTCGACGCCCGGGTGCCGGCGCTGCGCGGCGTGCGGGCGTGGGCGCTGGGGGCGGGGGCCGGCGCGCTGCTGGCGTTGTTGTTCGCGGTGGACTACGCCCGGGGCCGCTCGTTGTACGCGGCGCTGGCGAGTTACCACGCGTACCTGGAGTTCCCGGTGCTGCTGATGCTGGTGCTCGGCCTGGGTGCGGCCCGGGGCGGGGCCGGGGCGTCGGCGGGTGGACCGGAAGTGGACCGACGTGGAGCGGAGGTGAAGAGATGAGGACGATCCTTCTGGCGGACATCGCCCCCTCGCCGACCGGCGGTTCCGGTGGTGAGCTTGTGGTGGTGCTGCTGATGGCGGCCGGGGTGGTCGCGGGAGCGGTCTGGCTGATCAGGCTGGAGCGCAAGCGGCGCGGCCCGGACGACGAGTGAGTCACGGCATGCACTATGGTTTATCTCGACATCGAGATAACTGCCCCTTACGATATATCTCGACATCAAGATACTTGCCGAGAGGCGCGCACCGGCGATGCGGGCAAGGCGAGCCTAAGTAAGGCTGACCTTACCACCGTGTGGCGGCCGGATATCGCACGAAGCACCCAGAAGGAGTCAGTCGTGTCCGCGAACAGCTTCGACGCCCGCAGCCCGCTGCAGGTGGGCGACGAGTCGTACGAGATCTTCAAGCTCTCCGCCGTCGAGGGTTCCGAGCGGCTGCCGTACAGCCTCAAGGTGCTGCTGGAGAACCTGCTCCGCACGGAGGACGGCGCGAACATCACCGCCGACCACATCCGCGCCCTCGGCAACTGGGACGCCGACGCCCAGCCGAGCCAGGAGATCCAGTTCACGCCGGCCCGCGTGATCATGCAGGACTTCACCGGTGTGCCGTGCGTCGTCGACCTCGCCACCATGCGCGAGGCCGTCAAGGAGCTGGGCGGCGACCCGGCCAAGATCAACCCGCTGGCCCCGGCCGAGCTGGTCATCGACCACTCGGTCATCGCCGACAAGTTCGGCACCAAGGACGCGTTCACCCAGAACGTCGAGATCGAGTACGGCCGCAACAAGGAGCGCTACCAGTTCCTGCGCTGGGGCCAGACCGCGTTCGACGAGTTCAAGGTCGTCCCGCCGGGCACCGGCATCGTCCACCAGGTGAACATCGAGCACCTGGCCCGCACCGTCATGGTCCGCGGCGGCCAGGCCTACCCGGACACCTGCGTCGGCACCGACTCGCACACCACCATGGTCAACGGCCTGGGCGTGCTGGGCTGGGGCGTCGGCGGCATCGAGGCCGAGGCGGCCATGCTCGGCCAGCCGGTCTCCATGCTGATCCCGCGCGTCGTCGGCTTCAAGCTGACCGGCGAGCTCCCGGCCGGCACCACCGCCACCGACCTGGTCCTCACCATCACCGAGATGCTGCGCAAGCACGGTGTGGTCGGCAAGTTCGTCGAGTTCTACGGCGACGGCATCGGGTCCATCCCGCTGGCCAACCGCGCCACCATCGGCAACATGTCGCCGGAGTTCGGCTCGACCTGCGCGATCTTCCCGATCGACGCCGAGACCATCAACTACCTGCGCCTGACCGGCCGCGACGAGCAGCAGCTCGCCCTGGTCGAGGCGTACGCCAAGGAGCAGGGCCTCTGGCACGACCCGTCGGTCGAGCCGGTCTACTCCGAGTACCTGGAGCTGGACGTCTCCACCGTCGTCCCGTCGATCTCCGGCCCGAAGCGCCCGCAGGACCGGGTGATCCTCGCCGAGGCCGCCCAGAAGTTCGCCGAGGCGCTGCCGACCTACTCCGCCGAGGCCTCGAAGCCGACCGCCGTCACCGCCCCCGACGGCTCGACCTACGAGATCGACAACGGCGCGGTCGTGATCGCCTCGATCACCTCCTGCACCAACACCTCCAACCCCTCCGTGATGCTGGGCGCCGCCCTGCTGGCGAAGAAGGCCGTGGAGAAGGGCCTGCGCGTCAAGCCCTGGGTCAAGACCACCCTGGCGCCCGGCTCCAAGGTCGTCATGGACTACTACGAGAAGGCCGGCCTGCTCCCGTACATGGAGAAGCTGGGCTTCAACCTGGTCGGTTACGGCTGCGTCACCTGCATCGGCAACTCGGGCCCGCTGCCCGAGGAGGTCTCGGCCGCCGTCAACGAGTCCGACCTCGCGGTCGTCTCGGTGCTCTCCGGCAACCGCAACTTCGAGGGCCGGATCAACCCCGACGTCAAGATGAACTACCTGGCCTCCCCGCCGCTGGTGGTCGCCTACGCCCTCGCCGGCAACATGAACATCGACATCACCAAGGACGCCCTGGGCCAGGACGCCGACGGCAACGACGTCTTCCTCGCCGACATCTGGCCGACCGAGCAGGAGGTCGCCGACACCGTCGCCGGCTCCATCGACGAGGCCATGTTCGACAAGGGCTACCAGGACGTCTTCGCCGGTGACCACCGCTGGCAGTCGCTCCCGGTCCCGACCGGCAACACCTTCGAGTGGGACGCCGAGTCCACCTACGTCCGCAAGCCCCCGTACTTCGAGGGCATGGCCAAGACCCCGAGCCCGGTGACCGACATCGCCGACGCCCGCGTCCTGGCCAAGCTGGGCGACTCGGTCACCACCGACCACATCTCCCCGGCCGGCAACATCAAGCCGGGCACCCCGGCGGCGCAGTACCTGACCGCCAACGGTGTCGAGAAGCGCGACTTCAACTCCTACGGTTCCCGTCGTGGCAACCACGAGGTGATGATCCGCGGCACCTTCGCCAACATCCGCCTGCGCAACCAGATCGCGCCGGGCACCGAGGGCGGCTACACCCGCGACTTCACCCAGGCCGACGCGCCGGTGTCGTTCATCTACGACGCCTCGCAGAACTACCAGGCCGCCGGCACCCCGCTGGTCGTCCTGGCCGGCAAGGAGTACGGCTCCGGCTCGTCCCGCGACTGGGCCGCCAAGGGCACCGCGCTGCTCGGCGTCAAGGCCGTCATCGCCGAGTCCTACGAGCGCATCCACCGCTCGAACCTGATCGGCATGGGCGTTCTGCCGCTGCAGTTCCCGGAGGGCGAGAACGCCGACTCCCTCGGCCTGACCGGCGAGGAGACCTTCTCCTTCACCGGCGTGACCGAGCTCAACGAGGGCCGCACCCCGAAGACCGTCAAGGTCAAGGCGGGCGACAAGGAGTTCGACGCGGTCGTCCGCATCGACACCCCCGGTGAGGCGGACTACTACCGCAACGGCGGCATCCTGCAGTACGTGCTGCGCTCGCTCATCGGCTGAGCCACGCCAGTCCCCGAAGGGGCCGGACCGCACCACGCGGTCCGGCCCCTTCCGCGTGCCGGGCCGGCTTCCGCGCCCCGCGCCGGCCCTCCGCACGATGGGCCGGTTTCCGCGGGCCGGGCTCGTTCCCACAGCGTGGGCCGGCTTCCGAGTGCGCCGCGGGCTTTTGCATGCTGCACCGACCCGGCCCGTCCCCTTGCGCGGTGAACGGCAGATGGACTAAACCTCTGTCCCGTCTGGTCCAGACCATTTGACGCCGCTTCAGAGAACAGGTCCGGTATGCCCACTCGCGCCTCAGCCCTGCTCGCCGCCGCCACCGTCGCCGCGCTGCTCGCCGCCCCCGCCACCGCCGACGCCGCCGACGGCCGGCACGGCCCGAAGCCGAAGGGCCAGCGGGTCGGCTACTTCACCCAGTGGGGCGCCGACAGCTCCGCCAAGCGGGTCCAGGAGTCCGGCCAGGCGGCCGGGCTCACCGTCATCAACTACGCCTTCGGCAACGTCTCCGCCGACGGCACCTGCTTCGAGACCGACGCCGCCGGCCAGGGCGACGCGCGCAACGACTACCAGCGCGCCTTCTCCGCCGCCGAGTCGGTGGACGGCGTGGCCGACGCCCCGGGCCAGAAGCTGAAGGGCCACTTCAACCAGCTGCGCAAGCTCAAGGCGAAGAACCCGCAGCTGCGCACGGTCATCTCGCTGGGCGGCTGGAGCTGGTCCACGTACTTCTCGGACGCGGCCGCCACCGACGAGGCCCGCAGGAAGTTCGTCTCCTCCTGCATCGGCCTCTACCTCAAGGGCGACGTGCCGGTCCTGGCCGGCTCCCCGGAGGGCGGCGCCGGCGCCGCCGCGGGCGTCTTCGACGGCATCGACATCGACTGGGAGTACCCGGGCGGCGGCGGGGACGCGGGCAACGTGGTCCGCCCCGAGGACGGCCGCAACTTCACCCTGCTGATGGCGGAGTTCCGCCGCCAGCTCGACGCGCTGGGCGGCAGGAAGGGCAAGCACTATCTGCTGACCGCCGCCGTGGCCGCCAACGAGACCGTCGCCGACCGGCTCGAACTGCCCGAGCTGAGCGAGTCGGTGGACTGGCTCAACGTGATGACCTACGACCTGCACGGCCCCTGGGAGGGCACCGGCCCCGCCGACCACCAGGCAAACCTCTACCCCGACCCGGCCGACCCGGACCCCCGCCGGCGCAGCGCCGACACGGTGGTCACGCACTACCAGGAGCGCGGCCTGCCCTCCGAGCAGCTCGTCCTCGGCGCCCCGCTCTACGGCCACGGCTGGACCGGCGTCGCCCCCGGCAGGCGCGGCGGCCTCTTCCAGAGCGCCACCGCCGCCGCGCCCGACCACTCCTACCAGGAGATCAACGCACTGCCCGGCACGGTCCACGTGGACCGCGACCACGGTGCGTCCTGGAAGTACGACGGCACCACCTTCTACAGCTACGACACCGCCGAGGTGCTCACCCTGAAGGCGCGGTACGCGCGCCGGAACGACCTGGGCGGCGTGATGGTCTGGTCGCTGGACGGCGACGACGCCCGGGGCAGCGCGATCGCGGCCCTGGACCGCGGCCTGCGCCGCGACTGACGCCCGTACGCCCGTACGCCCGCCACGGCCGGGCCGAGCCCCCCGGGGGTGCGGCCCGGCCGTGGCGGTAGTACCACGGAACCATGGCGACGACACCGGACCCGTGGGGGACGATCCACCGCGAGCGGCGCGCCCTGCTCGCCGACATGGAGGGCCTCACCCCGGGGCAGTGGGCGACGCCCTCGCTCTGCGTCGGGCGGACCGTGCAGGACACCCTGGCGCACATGGCGGCGACAGCCCGGATGACCCCGGCGGGCTTCTTCCTGAAGCTGGCCCGGTCCGGCTTCCGCTTCGAGGCGATGACCGCCCGTGAGATCGCCGAGCTGACCGCCGGGACGCCCGCCGACACCCTCGACGCCTTCCGGGCGCGGCTGGACTCGGTCAGCCACCCGCCGGGCCCGGTCGACAGCTGGCTGGGCGAGACCGTGGTGCACGCCGAGGACATCCGGCGCCCGCTCGGCATCGTCCGCGCGTACCCGACGGAGGCCCTGACCCGGCTCGCGGACTTCTACCGGCGCTCCAACCTGATCGTCGGCGGCAAGCGGCGGGCGGCCGGGCTGACCCTGCGGGCCACCGACGCCGACTGGACGGCGGGCACCGGCCCCGAGGTGAGGGGTCCGATCCTCGCGCTCCTGCTGGCCGTCACCGGGCGCCGGATCGCGCACGGCGAACTGGAGGGCGAGGGGACGCCGACGCTGACCGGGCGCGGCTGACCGCCGCCGCGGTCCACGCCGAAGGGGCCCGCCGTGACGCGCACGGCGGGCCCCTTCAGCACGGCAGGAGGGCGCTCAGACCCGGTCGCAGGCCTGCGCCCGCAGCGCACGGGCCAGGTCGTCCCGGCGCTCCAGCACCAGACGGCGCAGCGCCGGCGCGGCCTGCGGGTGCCCGTCCAGCCAGGCGTCGGCCTCGGCGAGGGTCGGCTCGCCGGTCTGGGCGCTCGGGAAGAAGCCGCTGACGAAGCGGATCGCGATCTCGATGGTCCGCTCGGCCCAGATCCTCTCCAGCAGCTTGAAGTACGGCGCCGCGTAGAGGGCGGTCAGGTCGCGGTGGGCGGGCAGCGCGAAGCCCGCGATGTTGGCCTCGACCAGGGCGTTCGGCAGCTCGTCCGAGTCGACCACGGCCGACCAGGCGGCGGCCTTGGCCTCCGGGGTGGGCCGGGCGGCCAGGCAGTGGGTGTACTGCCGCTTGCCGCCGGCGGTGTTGTCGGCGGCCAGTTCGGCGGCCAGCTCCTCGTCGGAGGCCTGGCCGGCGGCGGCCAGGGCCAGCCACAGCGACCAGCGCAGCTCCTGGTCGACGTCCAGGCCGTCGATCCGGGCGCTGCCGGCCAGCAGGCCGCGGACCAGGCCGAGGTGCTCGGCGCCGCCCGCGGTCTGGGCGAGGAAGCGGGCCCAGGCCAGCTGGTGGTCGCTGCCGGGGACGGCGTCGCGCAGCTCGCGCAGGGCGCCGTCGGCGAGCAGCCGGCCGCCCTCGCCGCGCCAGGCCGGGTCGGCGTACAGGTCGACGGCGGTCTTGGCCTGCTGGTGCAGCGACTGCAGGACGCCGATGTTGCCCTCCTGGCCCGCGAAGCGCAGCACCAGGGCGACGTAGTCGCGGGCCGGCATCAGACCGTCCCGGGTGAGGTTCCAGACGGCGGACCAGGCGAGGGCGCGGGCCAGCTCGTCGTGGATGTCGCCGAGTCCGGTGCGCAGGGTCTCCAACGAGTCCCCGTCGAAGCGGATCTTGCAGTAGGTGAGGTCGTCGTCGTTGAGCAGGACGAGCGCGGGGCGGGGGAGGCCGGCCGCCCCGGTGACGACGGTGCGGGCGCCGGTGACGTCCAGCTCGATCCGCCCGGTGCGCACCAGGGCGCCGTCGGCGTCCCGGTCGTACAGGCCGACCGCGATCCGGTGCGGGCGCAGCACGCCACGGGACGGAGTCGCCGGATCGTCCGCCGTGTCCTGCAGCACGGCGAGTTCGGTGATCCGGCCCTCGGCGTCGGTGGTGACCTGCGGGGTGAGCGCGTTGACGCCGGCGGTCTGCAGCCAGGCGGCGGCCCAGGAGGTGAGGTCGCGGCCGCTGGTCTCCTCCAGGATGTCCAGCAGGTCGGTGAGTTCGGTGTTGCCGAACGCGTGGCGCTTGAAGTAGCGGCGGGCGCCCTCGAAGAAGGCCTCCGAACCGGCGTACGCCACCAGCTGCTTGAGGACGGAGGCGCCCTTGGCGTAGGTGATGCCGTCGAAGTTGAGCTTGGCGTCCTCCAGGTCGCGGATGTCCGCGGTGATCGGGTGCGTGGTGGGGAACTGGTCCTGCCGGTAGGCCCACGCCTTGCGCTGGTTGGCGAAGGTGACCCAGGCGGAGGAGTAGCGGGTGCGGGCGCCGATCAGGCCGTAGGAGCCCATGAAGTCGGCGAAGGACTCCTTCAGCCACAGGTCGTCCCACCAGCGCATGGTGACCAGGTCGCCGAACCACATGTGCGCCATCTCGTGCAGGATGACGTTGGCCCGGCCCTCGTAGGCGGCGTCGGTGACCTTCGAGCGGAAGACGAACTCCTCGCGGAAGGTGACGCAGCCCGGGTTCTCCATCGCACCGATGTTGTACTCGGGGACGAACGCCTGGTCGTACTTGCCGAAGGGGTACGGGTAGTCGAACTCCTCGTGGAAGAAGTCGAGTCCGAGCTTGGTGACGCCGAGGATCTCGTCCGCGTCGAAGTGCGGGGCCAGGGACCTGCGGCACATCGCGGAGAGCGGGATCTCCAGGGTGGTGCCGTCGGCGAGTTCGCGGCTGTAGTGGTCGCGGGCGACGTGGTAGGGGCCGGCGACGACCGCGGTGAGGTAGGTGGAGATCGGCTTGGTCGGCGCGAACTCCCAGGTGCGGGCGCCGTCCTCGGCGGTGACATCCTCGTGCGGGGCGTTGGACCACACGTCCCAGGCGGCCGGCGCGGTCACCGTGAAGGTGAACGGGGCCTTCAGGTCGGGCTGTTCGAAGGTCGCGAACACCCGGCGGGCGTCGGCCGGCTCGTAGTGGGTGTAGAGGTAGGTCTCGCCGTCCGCGGGGTCGACGAAGCGGTGCAGGCCCTCGCCGGTGCGGCTGTAGGCGCAGTCCGCCTCGACGGTCAGCACGTTCTCGGCGGCCAGGCCCTCGACGTGCACCCGGGCGCCGTCGTAGGCGACGGCCGGGTCGACGGCGCGCCCGTTGAGGGTGACCGAGCGGACGGCCGGGGCGAGCAGGTCGAGGAAGGTGGCCGCGCCGGGCTCGGAGCAGCGGAAGGTCACCGTGGTGGTGGAGCGGAAGGTGGTGGCCGCCGGGTCCGGCGCCGAGGTCACGTCCAGCCGGACGCGGTAGCCGTCCACGGCCAGGATGCTGGCCCGCTGCTGGGCTTCGTCGCGGCTGAGGTTCTTGCCCGGCACGGCGGTACTCCTTTGTCCGGCTCGCACGGTGGTGCGCGTGTGGGTGGTGCGGTCTCGGTGCCCGGTGTCGTCCGTGCACGCGGCACCATCCTGTCACGCCCCTCGCCGTCGGTACCATTGCACAGACCGACGCGTCCGGAGCGGAATCAGCGGCGTCGGACGGGTGTTGGGCCACCGGGGGAGTTAACCCCTGCCCGGATCACCTCACGAAGGACGACACGCAGTGACGACTGCCGCTGAGCGCAAGACCGCCGACTTCTGGTTCGACCCGGCCTGCCCGTGGGCGTGGATGACCTCCCGCTGGCTGGTCGAGGTCCAGCAGCTGCGCCCGGTCGACGTGCGCTGGCACGTGATGAGCCTGTCGGTGCTGAACGAGCACCGTGACCTCCCCGACAACTACCGCGAGCTCCTGAACAACGCCTGGGGCGCGGTGCGGGTGTGCATCGCCGCCGCCGAGAAGCACGGCGAGGAGGTGCTCGGCCGGCTCTACACCGAACTCGGCGTGCGCTTCCACAACCAGGGCCTGCCGCAGGACCGGGAGACCATAACCGCGGCCCTGGTGGCCGCAGGCCTGCCCGCCGAACTGGCCGACGCCGCCGGCACGGACATCCACGACGAGGCCCTGCGCGCCTCCCACCAGGAGGGCATCACCCTGGTCGGCGAGGACGTCGGCACCCCGGTGATCGCGGTCGAGGGCGTGGACGGCGAGCGGGTCGCCTTCTTCGGCCCGGTGGTCACCCCCGCCCCGAAGGGCGAGGCCGCGGCCCGCCTGTGGGACGGCACCCTGCTGGTGGCCTCCACTCCCGGCTTCTACGAGATCAAGCGCACCCGGACGGCCGGCCCGTCCTTCGAGTAGCGCCGGCGACGCGACGGGGCCCGGTACCGGATCGGTACCGGGCCCCGTCGTCGTGCGGGCGGCGGCTCAGCGGGCGGCGGCGTCCCGGCGCTGCTTGAGCAGGCCGGCGGCGCTCAGCAGCACGACCAGCACCCCGGCCGCGTACAGCTGCTGCCGGTTGCCCTCGGTGGTGGTCATCAGCGCGAGGATGCCGGCCACCCCGGCCATCGCGACCCAGGTCAGGTACGGGTAGCCCCACATCTTCACGGTGAGCAGCTCGGGCGACTCGCGCTCCAGGCGGCGGCGCATCCGCAGCTGGACCACGCAGATGAACAGCCAGACCACCAGGATCGCCACACCGGTGGTGTTCATCAGCCAGGTGAACACGGTGTCCGGCCAGAACTTGGCGGCCAGCACGGCGCCGAAGCCGAACAGGCAGGAGGCCAGCACGGCCCGGCGCGGCACCCCGCCGCTGACCTTGGCCAGCGCCTTGGGGCCCTGGCCGCGGCCGACCAGCGAGTACGCCATCCGGGAGGCGCCGTAGATGTTGGCGTTCATCGCGGACAGCAGCGCGACCAGCACCACGACCTGCATGATCGTCCCGGCGCCGGGCACCCCGAGGTGGCGCAGCACGGTGACGTACGGGCCGTCGGCGACGACCGCCGGGTCCTTCCAGGACACCAGGGTGACCACCAGGGCCATCGAGCCGATGTAGAAGATCGCGATCCGCCACACCGCGGTGCGCACGGCGTTGGCGACGTTCTTCTTGGGGTCGTCGGACTCGGCGGCGGCGATGGTGACGGTCTCCAGACCGCCGTACGCGAAGACCGAGGCGAGCAGGCCGACGATCAGTCCGTTGACGCCGGTGGGCAGGAAGCCGCCGTGGCCGGTGAGGTTGGCCGTGCCGGGGGCGCCGGGGCCGAGGACCCCGGCGATGCCGAGGCCGCCGAGGACCAGGAAGGCGATGATCGCGGCGACCTTGATCGTGGCGAACCAGAACTCGAACTCGCCGAAGTTCTTCACCGCGGTGAGGTTGCTCGCGCAGAAGAAGACCATGAACAGGGCGACCCAGACCCAGGCGGAGACGCCCGGGACCCAGCCGTTGACGATCTTCCCGGCAGCGGTGGCCTCGGCGGCGACGCCGCAGCAGAGCATCACCCAGTACATCCAGCCGGCCGTGATCCCGGCCCACGGGCCGATCTCCTTCTCGGCGTGCACCGAGAACGAGCCGGAGGCGGGGCGGGCCGCCGACATCTCGCCGAGCATCCGCATGATCAGCATGACCAGCAGGCCGGAGAGCACGAAGGCCAGGATGATCGCCGGGCCCGCGGCGGCGATGCCCGCGCCGGAGCCGACGAAGAGGCCCGCGCCGATCACGCCGCCGAGGGCGATCATCGACAGGTGGCGCTGCTTCAGCCCGTGGGTGAGCTGCTGGCCGTTCGACGCCGGGCCCGCGGCCGGGTGGGCGCCGTCGGTGGTCCCGGGCGCCGTGGGCGCGGAGGTGGGGGCCATAGGGATGGTTCCAGACTGTGCGGTATGCGGCATGAGCTGTCCAATATCCGGGGAACCGCGGGCCATGCCAAGAATGTCCGACCGGGGCTCACATGGCGGACCGGGAGGACGCACAGGGTCGCGACGCGGTGACCCTGCGTGATTCCGGGCCGGTTCCGACAACCGCCGAGGGCGGGGCTTTGTCCGAAACCGTGCAGGTCGCGCAGTGGATCACCGCGTAGGTTCACAGGTGTTCACTCATCCGGACCCCCACGGAGGATCCCCCGATGGCCACCGCCACCACCCCGATACCGCGCCGCGCCGTCCTCGCCGACCTGCTGCCCGCCGCCTCCACCCGCCTCGGCGGCCAGGTCCGCGACCTGGCGCTGGTGGCCGGCGGCGCCGCGCTGACCGGCGTGGCCGCCCAGCTCTCGGTGAACGTCCCCGGCTCGCCGGTACCGGTCACCGGTCAGACCTTCGCCGCCCTGTTGGTCGGCACCGCGCTCGGCACCCGCCGCGGCGTCGCCTCGCTCGCCCTCTACCTGCTCGCCGGCATGGCCGGCCTGCCCTGGTTCGCCGAGGGCACCTCCGGATGGGCGATGCCCTCCCTCGGCTACGTGATCGGCTTCGTCCTCGCCGCCGCCCTGACCGGCGCGCTGGCCCGCCGCGGCGCCGACCGCACCCCGGTGAACACCGCCGTCACCATGGTCCTCGGGAGCCTCGCCGTCTACGCGGTCGGCGTCCCGTACCTCGCCCTCTCGCTGCACGTGCCGCTCGCCCGCGCCGCCGAGCTCGGCCTCTACCCGTACCTGGTCGGCGACGCCCTCAAGGCCGTCCTCGCCGCCGGCGCCCTGCCGCTCGCCTGGAAGCTCCTCGGCCGGCGCTGACGCCCCCGTTGTCGGGCCCGAGCGCACGCGCATGCCACACTCATGGCATGCGCGTGTACCTGGGCTCCGACCATGCCGGATACGAACTGAAGAACCACCTCGTGGAGTGGCTCAAGGGGGCCGGCCACGAGCCGGTCGACTGCGGGCCGCACATCTACGACGCCGAGGACGACTACCCGCCGTTCTGCCTGCGCGCCGCCGAGCGCACCGCCGCCGACCCCGAGGCGCTGGGCGTCGTCATCGGCGGCTCGGGCAACGGCGAGGCGATCGCCGCCAACAAGGTCAAGGGCGTCCGGGCCGCGCTGGCCTGGAGCAAGCAGACCGCCGAGCTCGGCCGTCAGCACAACAACGCCAACGTGATCTCCATCGGCGGCCGCATGCACACGCAGGAGGAGGCCACCCGGTTCGTCGAGGTCTTCCTCGGCACCCCCTACAGCGGCGAGCCGCGGCACACCCGCCGGATCGAGATGCTGAGCGAGTACGAGACCACCGGCGAACTCCCGCCGATCCCGGCCCACCACCCCCAGGGCTGATCCCCCCACCCCCGTCCTCCCACGGCCGGCCGCACACTCCCGTGCGGCCGGCCGCCGCCGTTCCCGGGGCGGCCGCGACGGCCTCCCGACCTGTGGGATCGGCCACAGGCCCCGGCGCGTGAACGGCGCCGCGCGCGGGGCACGCACGCCACCCGCTCGTTTCGTACGCCCAACCGGCGTACGCCTCCTGACGGCGCGACCGCGACCCTCCCGATCGGCCGAAACCCACTGAGCGCCTCGCGCTCCGGCGCACCCGCCCGCGTCCGAGCCGTCGACGCCGGGCCGTGCCCGTGGATAGGGTCGGTCCCCATGGCTGGCAGACCGCCGGGCGCACCGCCCCAGACGACTGCGACGAGGCCCGGCGCCACCCCGGCGTCCGAGCCCGTGACGGCCCGGTTGCGCAAGAGGCTCCGCCGGGTCCGCCGAAGGCTGCGCACGGCCGGTGTGGACTACTTCCGCGGCGGCGCCGCCGACTGGCCGGTGCTCTGCGCGCTCGCCCTGCTCGTCCCGCTGCTGATCCTGCTCAACATCTGGATCCCCGACTGGGCCCCGCCCACCTCCCTGGTCCTGCCGATCCTGGCCGGCGCGCTGCTGCTGCGCCCCGGCAGCCTGGTGGTGCTCTACGCGCTGGCCGCGCTGGGGCTGTCCGCCGAGTCCGTGATCCACACCGGCCAGCGGGTCGCCAGCGACAACCCGGAGGCGTACACCTACGGCGTGACCCCGGGCGCCGCCCTGGTGGTCGGCGCCGCCGGGGTGGGCGGCCTGCTGCTGGCCCAGTTCCGGGCCCGGGTCGGCGTGCCCTGGTGGGGCGGCTCCACCATGCTGTTCGACCTGCGCGAGCGGCTGCGGGTGCAGAGCCGGGTGCCCGCGCTCCCGGCCGGCTGGCACGCGGACATGGCGCTGCGACCGGCCGGCGGCCAGTCCTTCTCCGGGGACTTCGTGGTCGCCGCCCGGACCGGCCCGGGCCGACGGCTGCTGGAGGTGGTCCTCGCGGACGTCTCCGGCAAGGGCATGGACGCCGGGTCCCGCGCGCTGCTGCTCTCCGGCGCCTTCGGCGGCCTGGTCGGCTCGCTGCCCGCGCACGACTTCCTGCCCGCCGCCAACGGCTACCTGCTGCGCCAGTCCTGGGAGGAGGGCTTCGCGACCGCCGTCCACCTGGTGCTCGACCTGGACACCGGCGAGTACGAGCTGCTGTCGGCCGGGCACCTGCCGGGCATGCAGCGGCTCGCGGGTGCCGGCCGCTGGGAGGTCAAGGAGGCCGAGGGTCCGCTGCTCGGCATCTACGACGGCGCCAAGTTCGAGGGCGTGCGCGGCCGGCTGAACCGGGGCGACGTCCTGATGCTGTGCACCGACGGCATGGTGGAGGCACCCGGCCGGGACCTCACGGAGGGCATGGACCGGCTGATGGGGGAGGCGGACCGGCTGGTGCCCGGCGGCGGGCCGGGTGCCGGCGCGGGCGCCGCGGCCGCGCTGATCGAGACCGTCGCCCGGGACATCAACGACGACCGCGCGGTGCTGCTGCTCTGGCGCGACTGAGCGGAACGCGGCGCGACCGGGCGGGTGTGTCCGGCACATGCCGTGGGCAGCAACTGTCAAGCCTGGCAGCTGATCTTCGGCCAAATCGGACGGCCCGTCGGCGGACCGGACCAGCGGCTTCCGTTAACCGCCCCCGACCGCTTCCCGGCCGCTCAGCACGGCCCCGCCGACGATTCGTCAGGGCCGCTCGGCTATCGTCCCGGTCGGCGGAAACTCGTCTCGCATCGCAGGATATCGGGGTCGGGCCGACGGACAGACCTTTACGCAATCGGCACGGTCGACCACACTGAGTCCGGGCGGGACTGTTCAGGATTCGGGGGATAGGGGGCGTCACGTGCGGCACGACAGACAGCGGTCGACCGTGGGCTCCCTCACCGGCGGTGTGTCGGACGGTCCGCGATTCCGCCTCGGGACCGTGGGACATGCCGGGGTCCGGCTTTCGCTGGTGTCGCCGGGTGGTGGCACCCCGCTATGAAAACGAGGAAGTGAGTCCGGGTGGCACTCTCCGTCTCCGCGCTGGTCCTGTTCGCGATCCTGAGCATCATCTTCATCCGCAACAAGCAGATGAAGATCCCGCACGCGATCGTCGCCGCCCTGTTCGGCTTCATGCTGCACGAGACCACGGTCGCGACCTCGATCAACTCCCTGCTGGCCAACCTCGCCCACAGCATCTCCAGCATCACCGGAGGCTGATCCCGGCGCAGCGCCCGCCCCGGCCGCTCACCGGGGCGAGTCGGCGGGCAGCCGTCACCGGCCGGCCCGTCTCGCCTCCCGCCAACGAGCGAACAAACCCCGGGGGCGCGCCGCCGCCGGGGTCCGGACGCGCATCGGTGCGGGTGCTGCGGCACCCGCCGGCGCGGCCTGCTCGGGCACTTCCCGTTCGGCCATCAGCAGGACGAACAGCCGTGCCCAGCACAGCCGTTCACCCCGCGGCCAGTCCAGCGCGCGCAGCGCCGCCGACGCCGCCTCGGACACCTCGCCGCCCACCCGGACCTCGGCGACGTCGTCCCCCGCCTTCCCGCCCAGGAAGAGCTTGACGCCGACCGGTCCCGACCCGGTCAACTCCGGCCGCAGCGCGGGCGCCAGCGCCGGGAGCACCCGGTTCTCGGCGAGCCAGCCCGCCAGGTGCTCGTTGCCGAAGCCGAACACCGCCGCCGGCCCCTGGACCGCGCGCCAGCCCGGGAGTTCGGGAAGGTCGGGGTGGTCGGCGTGCACCCCGCGCCCCTCCGCCAGCTCGACCAGCACCGAGGCGGTGGTGGTCGCCCACATCCGCACCGCGTTGGCGAGCTTCTCCTCCTCGGTCTTGCCCAGGCCGGCCGCGCAGTCCCACACCACCGGGGCGTCCGCCCGGCCGAGTTGCAGCACGAAGCCGAGGTCCACGTGCCCGGCGCCGTCGTTTCCGGGGTGCTCGCGCACCGCCACCGCCGTGGTGCCCGGGCCCCGCACGACCTCGCCGTCCAGGCGGAACACCTGGCCCAGTCGCGCCATCTCCCGCACCACGCAGTGCTGTATGACGGCCAGTCGCTCCTGCGGACCCACCGGGACTCCTCCACCTCGGGAGCGCGGCTCGGGCTCGCGCTCGGACTGAGCTCGCGCTCGAACCTGCGCTCGAACGCCGCCGAGGCTATCGGCCCGGAACCCAACCGGGAAACCGTTCGGACGGCGGGCCCCTCCGGTCGCGGAAATGTCCCTGATGCACCACTTTGGGCAGCGGAAACCGAAAGCCGTCCGCCCGGAGAACCCGCATGCCCCGCACCGCCCGCCCGACGAACCCGACACCCCCGACGAACCCGACACCCCCGACGGCCCGGCCCCGGCCGCTCCTGATCCACCCGGACGGCTCCGGCCTGGTCGCCGAGATCGAGGCGTACCTCGCCTCGCTGCCCGCCCCCGCCCGCATCCACGCGCCGTACACCTGCCCCCACGGCAGCACCCCGCAGCCCTGGCACGCCGGCCACCCGACCCCCAGGGCCACCCTGCTCGACCGGGCGCTGCGCCGCCCCGCCCGCCCCGTCCCGGTCACCGCCGCCGGCCACCTCCGGCTCGCCTCCCGCTACATCGGCGCCCACGGCTGGCTCCAGGGCGCGATGTGGGACGCGGCGGGCCGGGTCTGCCTGCTCGGCGCCCAGGCCGCCGTCCTGGCGTACGGCTACGGCACCCCGGCCACCGTCCGTACGGCCCGGGTCCAGCTGATGGAGGTGCTGCACGGCACCGGCCGCCCGGCGCGCTCCCCGGACGAGTTCAACGACCGCCCCACCACCCGGGAGGGTGACATCCACCTGCTCCTCGACCGGGCCGCCGCCCGGGCCGCCCGCCTGGGGCTCTGAGCCGCACCGGGCCCGGTCCGCCGTGCGGGGGCCCGGGAAACGCAGCCGGCCCCGGTGCGCTGAGCGCGCACCGGGGCCGGGCGAAGAGCGGGCGACGAGAATCGAACTCGCGTGACTAGTTTGGAAGACTAGGGCTCTACCATTGAGCTACGCCCGCGCGACCCCCCAGCCGTCACCGGCCGGAAGTTCGGGCAACAGCGTACCTGGTCCGGCGGCCCGCGTGCACACCCCGTTTTCGCACTCCCCCCGCGCGCCCGCGCGGTCGGTGCCGTTGTCGCGCCCGCGCGGAAATAGTCGGCGAGCCGAACAGGCCTGCCGTGTACGCTTCCTCTCGGCACCACGGGGTGTGGCGCAGTTTGGTAGCGCGTCCGCTTTGGGAGCGGAAGGCCGTCGGTTCGAATCCGGCCACCCCGACAGTGCGGCAGGGTCTCGTCCACGGGGGCGGGGCCCTGTTCTGTTCGGCCGCTACGGTGCCGCCTGGCGTCCGCCTTTCGTGGTACCGGTAGGATGGGGCGCTGGCGGTAGTCCCTGTGGCGGAAACCCAGGTCAACCGCACGAGGGCGAGGAGTCAAGCTCACCGTCCACCCCACGGGAGATGCAGCTCCAACCGCCCATCGCCCGTCTCGTCCGACCCACCCGTACGGCTCAGGCCGGGCGGTCGGGCCGGGCGGAGACAACCTGACCGCAAGCCCATAGGAGACCAAACCGTGAAGAGCGCCGTCGAGACTCTGAACCCGACCCGGGTTCGACTCACCGTCGAGGTGCCCTTCGAGGAGCTCAAGCCCAGCCTCGACGCGGCGTACAAGAAGATCAACCAGCAGGTCACGGTTCCGGGCTTCCGCAAGGGCAAGATCCCGGCTCGCGTCATCGACCAGCGCTTCGGCCGTGGTGCCGTGCTGGAGGAGGCCGTCAACGACGCCCTGCCGCGCTTCTACACGCAGGCCGTCGACGAGGGCAAGATCGAGGTCCTCGGCCAGCCCGACATCACCAACATCGAGGGTGTCGAGAAGATCGCCGACGGCGGTGACCTGAAGTTCACCGCCGAGGTGGACATCCGCCCGGAGATCACCCTCCCGGAGTTCTCCTCCATCGAGGTGGCCGTCGACCCGATCGCCGTCTCCGACGAGGACATCGAGAAGTCGCTGGAGCAGCTGCGCGAGCGCTTCTCCTCGGTCAAGGACGTCGAGCGCGCCGCGGCCGCCGGTGACATCGTGGTCGTCGACCTCGTCGCCAAGGTCGACGGCGAGGTGCCGGACGACGGCACCGCCGCCGGCGTCAGCTACGAGATCGGCTCGGGCCGCCTGATCGACGGCATCGACGAGGCCGTCGTCGGCCTGTCCGCCGGCGAGGAGAAGACCTTCGAGACCGAGCTCAAGGGTGGCACCCAGGCGGGCAAGACCTCCGAGGTCACCGTCACCGTCACGGCCGTCCAGGAGAAGGAGCTGCCGGAGCTGGACGACGAGTTCGCCCAGCTGGCCAGCGAGTTCGACACCCTGGAGGAGCTGCGCGCCGACTCCCGCAAGCGCCTGGAGCGCATGAAGGAGTACGACCAGGCCACCCAGGCCCAGGAGAAGGTGCTGGACGCCCTGCTGGCGCTGGTCGAGATCGAGTACCCCGAGAAGCTCCTCGCGGACGAGATCCAGACCCGCAAGCACAACGTCGAGCACCACCAGCTGGAGCCGATGGGCCTGAACCTCGACACCTACCTGGAGACCCAGGGCAAGACCCTCGAGGAGTGGGAGGCGGAGATCGAGGAGCAGGCGAAGAAGGGCATCAAGACCCAGTTCGTCCTGGACCAGATCGTCGCCGACGAGGAGCTGGGTGTTAACCAGGAGGAGCTGACCGAGCACCTCATCCGCCGCGCCGCCGGTTCGGGCCTCACCCCCGACCAGTTCGCGCAGCAGGTCGTCCAGGGTGGCCAGGTGCCGCTGCTGGTCGGCGAGGTCGCCCGCGGCAAGGCGCTGGCCACCGTGGTCGAGGCCGCCAAGGTCGTCGACACCGAGGGCAACGAGATCAACTTCGACGACGAGGACGAGACGGGCGAGACCGTCGAGGCCGCCGCCGAGGAGAAGACCGAGGCCTGATCCCCGGCAGCCCACTGAGGCGCACAGCGGGCCCGGACGCCGTCATGGTGTCCGGGCCCGCCGTCTTCCCTCCCGCGGGCCGCCGCGACCCTGCGCTCACAGCGAACAGTTCTGCGTGAGGGATTCTGCGGCCGGGGCCGCGCGTTAGGGTCCTTGGACAGCAACAATCACGACGTGATACCCGGAAGCTGTGCGACATCGTGACGGCCGTGGAACGGCCCTCCAAAACGACTGAGCAGGTGGCTAAGTGACGTTCCCGCAGATGCAGATGCCTGGCCCGCTGGCACCGCACGCCGCCGCTGGTGACGTGCTCGGCGGCCTTGGCGACCAGGTCTACAACCGGCTGCTCAACGAGCGGATCATCTTCCTCGGCCAGCAGGTCGACGACGACATCGCCAACAAGATCACCGCCCAGCTGCTGCTGCTGGCCGCGGACCCGGAAAAGGACATCTTCCTCTACATCAACTCCCCGGGCGGCTCGATCTCGGCCGGCATGGCGATCTACGACACCATGCAGTACATCAAGAACGACGTCGTCACCATCGCGATGGGCATGGCCGCCTCCATGGGCCAGTTCCTGCTGACCGCGGGCGCCAAGGGCAAGCGCTTCTCGCTGCCGAACGCCAACATCCTGATGCACCAGCCCTCCGCGGGCCTCGGTGGCTCCGCCACCGACATCCGCATCCAGGCCGAGCAGCTCCTCCGCACCAAGAAGCGGATGTCCGAGCTGATCGCCTTCCACAGCGGCCAGTCCTTCGAGCAGATCACCAGGGACTCCGACCGCGACCGCTGGTTCACGCCGGAGGAGGCCCTGGAGTACGGCCTGATCGACGCGATCATGCACAGCGCCGCGGACGTCCCCGGCGGCGGCGGCACGGGCGCCTGAGCCTCGGCCCGGCCCACGAGACCACAGCCCCAACGCCCCGGAGGACCAGAATCCCCATGAACATCCCCAGCCTGTCGGCCGCCCAGGCCCGCGTCGAGGACATGCGCGCCGAGGGCCGCTACATCGTCCCGCGCTTCGTCGAGCGCACCACCCAGGGCATCCGCGAGTACGACCCGTACGCCAAGCTGTTCGAGGAGCGCATCATCTTCCTCGGCTCGCAGGTCGACGACGTCTCGGCGAACGACATCATGGCGCAGCTGCTGTGCCTGGAGTCGATGGACCCGGACCGCGAGATCCAGATGTACATCAACTCGCCCGGCGGCTCGTTCACGGCCCTCACGGCCATCTACGACACCATGCAGTACGTGAAGCCGGACATCACCACGGTCTGCATGGGCCAGGCGGCCTCCGCCGCGGCCGTGCTGCTCGCCGCCGGCACCCCCGGCAAGCGGATGGCGCTGCCGAACGCCCGGATCCTGATCCACCAGCCGTACACCGAGACCGGCCGCGGCCAGGTGTCCGACCTGGAGATCCAGGCCAAGGAGATCTTCCGGATGCGCGAGCAGCTGGAGCAGATGCTCTCCAAGCACTCCAACAAGTCGGTGGAGCAGGTGCGCGAGGACATCGAGCGCGACAAGATCCTGACCGCCGAGGAGGCCGCCGAGTACGGCCTGGTCGACCAGATCATCTCCACCCGCAAGACCTCGCTGACCTCCTGAGGCCGGCTCCCTCCGGGCCCGGGAACGGGCCGGAGGGACACGTCGGGGGGGGGGGGGGGGGCGCGCCGGGCCCCCCCCCCCCCCCCCCCCCCCCGCGGGGGGGGCCCCCGCGCCGCGGGGGGGGGGGGGGGCGGGCGGGGCGGGGCCGCGCCCCCCCGGCGCCGCCCCCCCCCCCCCCCCCCACCCGTCGGCGGGCCGGTTCCACGGCATCTGTTCGGTATCAATTCGCCCAGGGCGTAGGGCAGACCCGGCGAAGAGGACGGAATCACGGGCCCGGCAGAGTACCGTCGGATAGCGAGACCGAGCGCCGTCGGCGTTGACGGTCCACAGCACCAGGCCCCGGAACCCCTGCGGGGCCCCTGGCGAAGGGGAAGCACCTCGTGGCACGCATCGGAGACGGTGGCGACCTGCTCAAGTGCTCGTTCTGCGGCAAGTCGCAGAAGCAGGTGAAGAAGCTGATCGCCGGCCCAGGCGTGTACATCTGCGACGAGTGCATCGACCTGTGCAACGAGATCATCGAGGAGGAACTCGCCGAGACCTCCGAGGTGCGCTTCGAGGAGCTCCCGAAGCCGCGCGAGATCTACGAGTTCCTGGACCAGTACGTGGTCGGCCAGGACCTCGCCAAGAAGGCGCTGTCGGTCGCCGTCTACAACCACTACAAGCGCGTCCAGGCCGGTGAGGCGGGCCGCAGCGGCGGCAACGGCCGCGAGGACGCCATCGAGCTGGCCAAGTCCAACATCCTGCTGCTGGGCCCCACCGGCTCCGGCAAGACGCTGCTGGCGCAGACCCTGGCCCGGATGCTCAATGTGCCGTTCGCGATCGCGGACGCCACCGCGCTGACCGAGGCCGGCTACGTCGGCGAGGACGTCGAGAACATCCTGCTCAAGCTGATCCAGGCGGCCGACTACGACGTCAAGAAGGCCGAGACCGGGATCATCTACATCGACGAGATCGACAAGGTCGCGCGCAAGAGCGAGAACCCGTCGATCACCCGGGACGTCTCCGGCGAGGGCGTGCAGCAGGCCCTGCTGAAGATCCTGGAGGGCACCACCGCGTCGGTGCCGCCGCAGGGCGGGCGCAAGCACCCGCACCAGGAGTTCATCCAGATCGACACCACCAACGTGCTGTTCATCGTCGGTGGCGCGTTCGCCGGCCTGGAGCGGATCATCGAGGGCCGCGCGGGTGCCAAGGGCATCGGCTTCGGCGCCAACATCCGCTCCAAGCGGGAGTCTGACGCCAGCGACCACTTCCGCCAGGTGATGCCCGAGGACCTGGTGAAGTTCGGCATGATCCCCGAGTTCATCGGCCGTCTGCCGGTGATCACCAGCGTGCACAACCTGGACCGCGAGGCGCTGCTGCAGATCCTCACCGAGCCGCGCAACGCCCTGGTCAAGCAGTACCGCAAGCTGTTCGAACTGGACGGCGTGGAGCTGGAGTTCTCCCGGGACGCACTGGAGGCGATCGCCGACCAGGCGATCCTGCGCGGCACCGGCGCGCGCGGGCTGCGGGCCATCATGGAGGAGGTGCTGATGTCCGTGATGTACGAGGTCCCCTCGCGCCAGGACGTCGCCCGCGTGGTGGTCACCGGGGACGTGGTCTCCAAGCACGCCATCCCCACCCTCGTCCCGCGCGACATGATCAAGCGCGAGCGCCGCGAGAAGAGCGCCTGATCGACGCGCGTCACGCGCAGGGGCCCCGGGCCCGCCTCGGGGGGGGGGGGGGGGGGGGGGGGGGGGGGGGTGACC
>NZ_JBHWBZ010000040.1:53172-64849 GCF_042735475.1 Kitasatospora sp. NPDC059577
TGGCGGCGGCGCCCTCGGCCGGCGCCGCGCCGCCCCCCCCCGGCGGCGGGGCGCCCGGCCCCCCGCCCCGCCCCGGGCGGGTGATCCCCGGTGCTACTTGGCGACGACCATGGCGTCGCGGATCGTCCGGGTCTTGGCGGCCGCCTGGTCCGCGGTGAGCGCCTGGCCGCTGCCGCCGCTCAGGCTGACCTTGGTGAAGGAGACCCGGCCGGTGGTGGACTTGTCCGCCCACACGCAGATCGTCGGGCCGGGCTTGCCGAGCATGGTCGACGTGCCGCAGGAGAGCTTCGCCGCGGAGTTGTTGGCGTCCTGCGCCGGGAAGTCGGTCATCGTCAAGGACAGGCCGCCGCTGTCCTTCTTGGAGTCCTCGATGATCTGCCCGGGGTCGTTGAGGTCGCCGTAGACGCCGATCACCGAGAAGGTGTCCATCGCGTCCGAGCCCTTGCTGTAACTGGCCACCAGGACGTGGAGATCCGTGCCGAGCTTGGACGCCTCGGGCTTGCTCATGTCGGCGGCCTGCTCCTTCGCCGACTTCTGGACGTAGCCGTCGGCCAGCGTCTGCGGGGCGGTGATCTTGTACTTGCCGCCCTGGTCGCTGCCGCCGAGGAACTTCCAGGCGGCGAAGCCGCCGCCGCCCAGCACCAGCGCGCCGATCACCAGACCGATGACCAGGCCGCCCTTGCCCTTCGGCGGCGGCGCCACCGGGTAGCCCGGCTGACCGTACGGCGCCTGCGGCGGCGCGCCGTACGGCTGCTGGGGCGCGCCGTAGGGCTGCTGCGGCGGGTAACCGTACTGCGGCTGCGGCTGCGGCGCGCCGTAGGCCGGCTGCGGCGGCTGGCCGTACTGCGGCTGGCCCCCGTAGGGCTGCGGCTGCGGCTGTCCCTGCGGATACTGCTGTCCCTGGCCGTACATCTGCTCTGTGCTCCCCCGCCGCACCCGCGGCCTGTCTGGTGTGGAGTTTTCCGTGCACGTCCGGTCGACCGGACGAGTGCCCGGGCACGCTACCGCACGGGGCCCTTCCGGGGCCCGTCCGGGCGCGGCGGGTCCACGGACCGAAAGCCGTTCGTGACCCGCCCCCCGGTTACGTAAACTGTGCGTCGTGACCGACACGACGAACCAGCGCCCCGTGAGCACCTCCGCCGGGGACGAAGCAGCCACCCTCCCGACGACCTACACCCCCGCGGACGTAGAGGGCGAGCTGTACGAGCGCTGGGTCGAGCGTGGGTACTTCAGCGCCGACGCGAAGAGCGACAAGCCGCCGTTCACCATCGTCATCCCCCCGCCGAACGTGACCGGCAGCCTGCACCTGGGCCACGCCTTCGAGCACACGCTGATCGACGCCCTGGTCCGCCGCAAGCGCATGCAGGGCTACGAGGCCCTGTGGCAGCCCGGCATGGACCACGCCGGCATCGCCACCCAGAACGTGGTCGAGCGTGAGCTCGCCAAGGAGGGCAAGTCCCGCCACGACCTGGGCCGCGAGGCCTTCGTCGAGCGCGTCTGGAAGTGGAAGGCGGAGTCCGGCGGCCAGATCTCCGGCCAGATGCGCCGCCTCGGTGACGGCGTCGACTGGTCCCGCGAGCGGTTCACCATGGACGAGGGCCTGTCCCAGGCCGTCCAGACCATCTTCAAGAAGCTCTTCGACGACGAGCTGATCTACCGCGCCGAGCGCATCATCAACTGGTGCCCGCGCTGCCTGACCGCCATCTCGGACATCGAGGTGGAGTACCAGGACGACGACGGCGAGCTGGTCTCGATCCGCTACGGCGAGGGCGAGAACTCCATCGTCGTCGCCACCACGCGCGCCGAGACGATGCTGGGCGACACCGCGGTTGCCGTCCACCCGGAGGACGAGCGGTACAAGCACATGGTCGGCACCGAGATCGAGCTGCCGCTGACCGGCCGCCGGATCCCGATCGTCGCCGACGCACACGTCGACCCGGAGTTCGGCACCGGAGCCGTCAAGGTGACGCCCGCGCACGACCCGAACGACTTCGAGATCGGCCAGCGGCACGACCTGCCGAACATCGCCGTCATGGACGAGCACGCCGTCATCACCGTGCACGGCCCCTTCCTCGGCCTGGACCGCCTGGAGGCCCGCTCGGCGATCGTCGCCGCGCTGCGCGCCGAGGGCCGGATCGTCGCCGAGAAGCGCCCGTACAGCCACTCGGTGGGCCACTGCTCGCGCTGCAAGACCACCATCGAGCCGCGGCTGTCCATGCAGTGGTGGGTCAAGGTCGGCCCGCTCGCCCAGGCCGCCGGTGACGCGGTCCGCGACGGCAAGGTCAAGATCCACCCGCAGGAGATGGAGAAGCGGTACTTCGACTGGGTCGACAACCTGCACGACTGGTGCATCTCGCGCCAGCTGTGGTGGGGCCACCGCATCCCGGTCTGGTACGGCCCGAACGGCGAGGTCGTCTGCGTCGGCCCGGACGAGCAGCCGCCGAGCGGCGAGGGCTGGCACCAGGACACCGACGTCCTGGACACCTGGTTCTCCTCCGGCCTGTGGCCGTTCTCCACGCTCGGCTGGCCGGAGCAGACCGACAGCCTCGCGAAGTTCTACCCGAACTCTGTCCTGGTCACCGGCTACGACATCCTGTTCTTCTGGGTCGCCCGAATGATGATGTTCGGCCTCTACGCGATGGACGGCACCCCGCCGTTCCACACCATCGCGCTGCACGGCATGGTCCGTGACCAGAACGGCAAGAAGATGTCGAAGTCCTTCGGCAACGTGGTCAACCCGCTGGACTGGATGGACAAGTACGGCTCCGACGCACTGCGCTTCACGCTGGCGCGCGGTGCCAACCCGGGCGTCGACGTGCCGATCGGCGAGGACTGGGTCCAGGCGGCCCGCAACTTCGCCAACAAGATCTGGAACGCCACCCGCTTCGCGCTGATGAACGGCGCCACCGTCGAGGGCCCGCTGCCCGCGCCGGAGGAGCTGACCGCGAGCGACCGCTGGATCCTGTCGCGCCTCAACAGCACCGTCGCCGAGGTGGACGGGCTGTACGAGGACTACCAGTTCTCCAAGCTCTCCGAGGCGCTGTACCACTTCGCCTGGGACGAGGTCTTCGACTGGTACGTCGAGCTTTCCAAGACCACCCTGGCCAAGGGCGGGCCGCAGGCCGACGCCGCGCGCCGGGTGCTCGGCGAGGTCCTGGACGTGACGCTGCGCCTGCTGCACCCGATCGTCCCCTTCGTCACCGAGACGCTGTGGACCACGCTCACCGGCGCCGAGTCGGTCGTCATCGCCGACTGGCCGCAGGACAGCGGTTTCCGCGACGCCGCGGCCGAGGCGGAGATCGCCACGCTGCAGCAGGTCGTGACCGAGGTCCGCCGCTTCCGCACGGACCAGGGCCTCAAGCCGGGCCAGCGCGTCCCGGCGAAGCTGGAGCTGGCCGGTACCGCGCTGGAGGCCCACGAGGACGCGATCCGCTCGCTGCTGCGGCTGACCGTCCCCGAGGAGGGCTTCTCGGCCACCGCCTCGCTGCCGGTGGCCGGTGCCACCGTCGCGCTGGACCTGTCCGGAACCATCGACGTCGCGGCGGAGCGCAAGCGCCTCGCCAAGGACCTCGCGGCCGCGGAGAAGGAGAAGGCGCAGACCACCGCCAAGCTCGGCAACGAGGCGTTCCTCGCCAAGGCGCCGGACGAGGTGGTCGCCAAGATCAAGGTCCGTCAGGAGGCCGCCGAGGCCGACATCGCCCGGCTCACCGCCCAGCTCGCGGCGCTGCCGCAGGGCTGAGCCCGCACCGGTCCGTGAGGGGCCGCACTCCGCGACGCGCGGGGTGCGGCCCCTCGGCGTTTCGCGGTGCAGGCGTCGGGTTCCGCCGCGGGGCGGCTTTCGTTACGCCTAATAGCGCAGAAACATTGCTCCCTTCCGGCGAATATTCATCCTGGACCGGGTGAGGTCCTATTCCGAGCGAATTGATTCCGGTCTTGCCCGCGCGCGTTCGCGGAAGTTTGCAGGTGGGATGTGTACGGTGTGCACGGAGTTTCCGAAGGGCGTTTCTGCTGAGCGTTCCGCGGGGTGTTCCTGATGGGTGACGGACGGGAGGGCACGGCGTGGTGGTGACCGAGGAGTTGGCCGACGAACTGCCTGCCGAGGCGGTCGAGGAGGCCAAGGCCAGGGCGGCGACCCTGTTGCTCGCCTTCCGGCACGGGAACCAGCTCGCGTTCGACCACGAGCTGGAGGTGCTGTTCGCCGAGCGGGCCGAGCGCGAGGTGACCACCCTGCTCGCCTGGATCGCCGCCGAGGCCGTCCGCAAGGCGTACGCCCCCGAGGTCGGCGACCGGGTGCTGCGGGCGATGGCCCGGCGGGCACCCGCCGACACCGGCGCCGTCGCGGTGGACGAGGAGAGCGCCGACGCGGCCCGGCTGATCGAAGCGGTGGCGGCCGGCGAGGTGGCCGAGGTCCGCGGCCTGGTCGCCTCGACGGCCGACACCACCTTCCTGCTGGGCGGTCTGCTGCAGGGCGTCGCGATGATGCTGCCGCTGCTACCCGAGGGCGAACTGGGCGAGATCACGGCCGAGTTGCGCCGTCGGCACGGAGGCACCGCGCACCTGCCGGAGGCCCGGGCCGGGGTCTGAGCCCGGGCCCGCGGCAGGCCGCCCGCCGTCCTCACGGCGGGCGGCACCGCGCCTACGGCATGGTCTGCGGGTGGGCGCCGATGGTGACGGCGGCGGGGTTGCCGGCCTCGGCGTCCCAGTCGGTGGACCAGGTCATCGCCCCGCCGATGCCCGGCCAGGTGGTGTCCGGCCGGTAGCTGCCGCAGTCGGTGCCGGCCGCCGGGCAGTCCAGTGCGTCGGTGACGCCGGTGGTGGTGGGGCCGGTGGTGAAGCCGGTGCTCAGCCGGGTCCAGCCGCCGCAGGGCGTCCGGGTGTTGCGGGCGGTGCCGCCGGCGTCGTACGGGGTGTCGATGGTGCGCTTGGGAGCCGCCGACGACTCAAGTCCCTTTCGGGAAAGGGGACTTGCCTCAAAAGGTGGAGTAGGCCAATTCGACTGTCAGGAGGGCGCCAGGCCCGTCCGGCCCGGCCTCAGGCCGCCAGTGCCGGAGCCTGGACCCCGGCGGTTTCGGCGAGCGCGGCGGTCAGCGCGGCGATCCGGGCCGAAGCCAGGCCGTCGCCGTACGGGCTGGGGGTGGCCGCCAGCCGGGTGAGGCGCTCGGGGGTGTCGGAGAGCCAGTCGCGGGCCAGCTCGCCCAGCTCCTCACCGGGCCCCACCAGCGCGGCGAAGCCGGCCTCCACCGCTTCCGGACGCTCGGTGGAGCGGCGCACCACCAGCAGGGGGCGGCCGAGCACGGTGCACTCCTCCTGCACGCCGCCGGAGTCGGAGACCAGCAGCGCCGCGTGGCCCGCCAGCCCCAGGAAGTCGGCGTAGCCGACCGGGCCGGTCACGGTGAGGCGCTGCAGCAGGCCGTCCAGGCCGAAGCGCTCGACGGCGGCCCGGGTGCGCGGGTGCATCGGGAACAGCACCGGGGTGCCGGCCCGGGCGATCCGGTCCAGCTCGGCGAGCACGGAGCCGAGTGCCTCGGCGGTGTCGGTGTTCTCCGGGCGGTGCACGGTGGCCAGCACGTACCCGTCCGGCCGCAGCCCGAGCTCGGCGAGCAGCGCGGCACGGGTGGCCGCGTCCGGCAGCCGGCGGCGGACCACCTCGACGACGGTGTTGCCGGTCAGCCGGATCCGGTCCTCGGCCAGGGACTCCGCGCGCAGGTTGGCGACGTTGTCCAGGGTGGCGGCGCAGAGCAGGTCCGAGACGTGGTCGACCATCACCCGGTTGTGCTCCTCGGGCATCGCCCGGTCGAAGCTGCGCAGCCCGGCCTCGACGTGGACCAGCGGGATCTCCCGGGCGTTGGCGGCCAGCGCGCCGGCGAGGGTGGCGTTGGTGTCGCCCTGGACGACCACGGCGACGGGCCGGTCCTCGGCGAAGGCGGCGTCCAGCTGGCCCAGGGACTGCGCGATCTGGCCGGCCCGGGGTCGGCCGCCGACGCCGGTGAGCAGCTCGGGCCGGGGCAGGTCCAGGTCGCGCAGGAAGCGGCCGGACATCGCCTCGTCCCAGTGCTGGCCGGTGTGCACCAGCCGGGTGGCGTCGCCGAGCTCGTGGATCAGCGGGGCGAGCTTGACCAGCTCGGGGCGGGTGCCGAGGACCACGGCGACGCTGGACGGGGGCAGGCAGGTGCTCATGCGGGAGGCTCCGGGGGCGGGGGACGAGGCGTGGGGGCGGGGCGGCTCAGGATTCGAGCGCGGTGGGGGCGCCGAGGGCGACCTTCTCGGCGTTGCGGCGGGTCTTGGCCCAGCCGTTGCGTCCGAGCAGCAACCGGACGGCGGCCCGGCCGGCGACCACGAAGAGGTGGTAGGCGTAGAGCCAGAGCAGGACGCCCCAGAGCAGCCCGGTGAGCCGGCCCCGGTCGGGGTGGACAGTCCTGCGGTAGGCGAGGCCCCAGAACACCATCGGCAGCGTGGCCAGCACGAGGACCAGCAGCATCCACGGCCCGTAGCGGAGCTGGAAGTCGGCGGTCTCGGCGGGGAAGAGCACCAGCCCGGCGGCGGTGATCCCGAGCGAGAGCGGGAACAGCAGGACCAACAGTACGCAGACCACGGGCTGCAGGAAGGTGTACATCACCTCGGCCTTGCCGGACCACGTGTAGTGCGGGGAGCGCAGCACCCGGCCGGTGTAGCGCAGGCACTGCATGTTGCCCTGGGCCCAGCGGGTGCGCTGGGTGAGGAAGCGGCGCAGCGAGACCAGGCCCTCCTGGGAGACCTGGGTCTCGGTGACGTGGGTGAGCCGCCAGCCGGCCAGGCGCAGGTCCAGCCCGGACTCGTAGTCCTCCAGCAGCGCGCGCTCGGGCCAGGGGCGGCCGGCCCGGCCCTCCTCGGCGGTGAGCGAGTCGAGGGCGGTGAGCCGGACGAACTGGCCGTTGCCGCCGAGGCCGACGCTGCCGGTGCGGCGGCGCAGCAGCTGCATGCCCGCGTTGTTGGCCTGGAACTCGACGTCCTGCATCCGTACGAGCGCGCGGGCGGCGGCGTTGGCGGCCCGGCCGCGACCGGGCAGCGGGAGCTCGTCGTCGGCGTTGCGCATCCGGACGCCGATCTGGACGGCGCCGGTGTCCGGGCGGCCGAGGGCCTTGTCGTTGCAGACCCGGGCGAGGGTGCCGGGGTCGAGCCGGCCGTCGGCGTCGACCACGCCGATCACCACGCGGGAGCGGTCGGTGTCCCCGGGCAGCCAGGCGGAGATCTCCCGGTAGGCGGCGTTGAGGGCGGCGCCCTTGCCGATCCGGGCGTGCGGGCGGCGGCGCCGGACGAGGTGGACGCGCGGGTCGCGGGCGGCGGCGGCGAGCACGAGTTCGCGGGTGGCGTCCTCGCTGTCGTCGTCGATCACCCACAGGTGGGCCTCGGGCGCGGAGGCGCGCAGGCCGTCCAGGGTCTGGGTGACCACCGCCTCCTCGTCGCGGCACGGGACGACCAGGTGCCACTGGAAGGCGGCCGGGTCGCCGGGTTCGGCGGGCCGGTTGTGCCGGAAGGCGTGGCGGGAGCCGGCCCAGTACACGAGGAAGCGTCCGAAGACGAGCGCCATGTAGCCCACGAGGGCCAGGGAGATCAGTCCGGCGACCCGGACGACGGCGTCCTGTCGAAGCGTGATCCAGTCGTGCAGGGCGTCGGGCATGGCGCAGTGCTCCTCGTGATCAAAGGCTGGCGGCTCCTGTCGGCTGCGAATTGCTGCTTCGTTGCGGCTTGGATTCGCTAAATGAATAGTAAAGGGATCAAACTGGCTCGTAGCGGTGAAGGTCGGACAAAGTGGCCGTTCTCACCCCGCCCCTCACCCTGTGAGGACGCCCCGCCACCGCTCCGTAGACTGTGGTCGTGAGCGACAAGGCCGACCCGAACCCGTACACCATCCGCCCCGCCGACGGCGGCACCGGCGACGCCCTGCGCGACGTCGAGGCCGAACTCTCCAAGCGCTGGCCGGAGAACAAGCTGGAGCCCTCGCTCGACCGGATCGAGGCGCTGATGGACATCTTGGGCCAGCCCCAGCGGTCCTTCCCCTCCATCCACATCACCGGCACCAACGGCAAGACCTCCACCGCCCGGATGATCGAGCAGCTGCTCAACAGCTTCGAGCTGCGCACCGGCCGCTACACCAGCCCGCACGTCGAATCCGTCACCGAGCGGATCAGCCTGGACGGCGCCCCGATCGCCCCCGAGCGCTTCGTCGAGGTCTACCGCGACATCGAGCCCTACGTGCAGATGGTCGACTCGGCGCAGCCGGTGCCGATGTCCTTCTTCGAGGTGCTGACCGGCATGGCCTACGCCGCCTTCGCCGACGCCCCGGTCGACGTCGCCGTCGTCGAGGTCGGCATGGGCGGCTCCTGGGACGCCACCAACGTCATCGACGCCGCCGTCGCCGTGATCACCCCGATCGGCCTCGACCACACCGACAAGCTCGGCGGGACCACCGGCGAGATCGCCGTCGAGAAGTCCGGGATCATCAAGCCCGACGCCGTCGCCGTCGTCGCCCAGCAGCAGCTGGACGCCGCCCAGGTCATCCTGCGCCGCGCCGTCGAGGTGGACGCCACGGTCGCCCGCGAGGGCATGGAGTTCGGCGTGATCCGCCGCGAACTCGCCGTCGGCGGCCAGCTGGTGACGCTGCGCGGACTCGGCGGCGAGGAGTACGAGGACGTCTTCATCCCGCTGCACGGCGAGTACCAGGCGCACAACGCGGCGCTCGCCCTGGCCGCGGTCGAGGCCTTCTTCGGCGTCGGCGGCGCCCGCGGCGGGCAGCTCGACGTCGACAAGATCCGCCAGGCCTTCTCCGGCGTCTCCTCGCCCGGCCGCCTGGAGGTCGTCCGCCGCAGCCCCACGATCGTCCTGGACGCCGCGCACAACCCGCACGGCGCCCGCGCCACCGTCGCGGCCCTCACCGAGTCCTTCGGCTTCACCCGGCTCGTCGGCGTGATCGGCACCTCCGGCGACAAGGACGTGGCCGGCGTGCTGGAGGCCTTCGAGCCGATCCTGGCCGAGGTCGTCATCACCCAGAACTCCACCCACCGCGCGATGGACGTCGACGAGCTCGCCGCCCTCGCCGTCGAGGTCTTCGGCGAGGACCGCGTCCAGGTCGAGCCCCGCCTCGACGACGCCATCGCCGCCGCCGTCACCCTCGCCGAGGAGGAGGGCGACCTCGGCGGCGCCGGGGTGCTGGTCACCGGTTCGGTCATCACGGTGGGCGAGGCCCGCCTGCTGCTCGGGAGGAAGTGAACATGAGGACGCTCTGTTCCTCGACGCTGATCGGCGAAGCGCTGCTGATCATGTTCGCGGCACTGGTCGCGATGCGGCTCTCGGACGTCTCCGGCGGGGAGATCTGGACGGTCAGCGGCATCGCGATGGCGCTGTGCATCGCGCTCTGCGGCATGATCGACCGCCCCGGCGCGGTGCAGATCGGCTGGGCGCTGCAGATCGGCCTGATCGCCAGCGGCTTCGTCCTGCCGACCATGTTCGGCCTCGGCGTGGTCTTCGCCGGCCTGTGGTGGTGCTCGGTGCACTACGGCCGCAAGGTGGACGCCTTCAAGGCGGCCCGCGCGGCCGCCACCGAGGCGGCCGCCGTCCGGGTCTAGGGCCCCGTCCCCGTGCCCCCGCGGGCGGGCGCGCGGGGGCAGGACCGGGGGTCCGGACCGGCCGACCGACACGCCGTGTACGCAAGGTAACCTCTGCCGTGTCGGCCCACCCGTCGACCCGACTGCCTGCCGAACCGAATCCCCAGGAGACGCACCGTGTCCCAGCGCACTCTCGTCCTGCTCAAGCCCGACGCCGTCCGCCGCGGCCTGGCGGGCGAGATCATCAGCCGCATCGAGCGCAAGGCCGGCTGGCGCTTCGCCGCGATCGAGCTGCGCACCTTCGACCGGGCGACGCTGGAGCAGCACTACGCGGAGCACGTCGGCCGCCCGTTCTACGAGCCGCTGCTGGAGTTCATGACCTCCGGCCCCTCGCTCGCGCTGATCGTCGAGGGCGAGGAGGTCGTGAAGGGCATCCGCATGCTGGCCGGGGCCACCAACCCGCTGGAGGCCGGCGCCGGCACCATCCGCGGCGACTACGCGACGATCACCCGCGAGAACCTCATCCACGCCTCCGACTCCCCGGAGTCCGCCGAGCGCGAGATCAAGATCTTCTTCCCGGCGCACGCCTGAGCCGGCCGGGCGACACGCCCGGAGGACCTCGGGACTGCCCCGGTCGGGACCATTGGCCCGGCCGGGGCATTCTTATCGTGAAATAGGGAACTGGGCATCCCGACACGGCGTCCCAATCCGGGGAGAAGCGATCACGCTCCGGACAATGGACGGTATGCCCCGCGTCGACGTCCGTACCGTGCAGCGTGACTACGATGGACGCGACTCAAGGGCCCGGTAAGGCAGCTCAGCTGGTCTCCGCCCAAGCGTGGGCGCACGCAGTCGTCCACCCCCCCCATGAACTCCGAGCCCGGGAAGGCACCTACACCCCATGGCGAGCAACCTGTCGTTCATCGGCCGCGACTTGGCGATCGACCTCGGAACTGCCAACACGCTGGTGTACGTCAGGGGCAAGGGCATCGTCCTGAACGAGCCGTCGGTCGTCGCGGTGAACACCAACACCGGCGGCATCCTCGCCGTCGGCGCCGAGGCCAAGAAGATGATCGGCCGCACCCCGGGCAACATCGTCGCCATCCGCCCGCTCAAGGACGGCGTGATCGCCGACTTCGAGATCACCGAGCGCATGCTGCGGTACTTCATCCTCAAGATCCACCGCCGCCGCTACCTCGCCCGCCCGCGCGTCGTCGTCTGCGTGCCCTCCGGCATCACCGGCGTCGAGCGCCGCGCCGTCATCGAGGCCTCCTCGCAGGCCGGCGCCCGCCAGGTGCACATCATCGAGGAGCCGATGGCCGCCGCCATCGGCGCCGGCCTGCCCGTCCACGAGGCCACCGGCAACATGGTCGTCGACATCGGCGGCGGCACCACCGAGGTCGCCGTCATCTCCCTCGGCGGCATCGTCACCGCCCAGTCCATCCGGGTCGCCGGCGACGAACTGGACAACGCGATCGTCCAGCACATCAAGAAGGAGTACTCCCTCCTCCTCGGCGAGCGCAGCGCCGAGCAGATCAAGATGAGCATCGGCAGCGCCTTCGGCCTGGAGGGCGAGAAGGACGAGCACGCCGAGATCCGCGGCCGCGACCTCGTCAGCGGCCTGCCCAAGACCGTCGTCATCTCCGCCGCCGAGGTCCGCGAGGCCATCGACGAGCCGGTCAACTCGATCATCGACGCCGTCAAGACCACCCTCGACCAGTGCCCGCCCGAGCTGGCCGGCGACGTCATGGACCGCGGCATCGTGCTCACCGGCGGTGGCGCCCTGCTGCGCGGCCTCGACGAGCGGCTGCGCCGCGAGACCGGCATGCCGATCCACATCGCCGAGAACCCGCTCGACTCCGTCGCGCTCGGCTCCGGCAAGTGCGTCGAGGAGTTCGAGGCCCTCCAGCAGGTACTCGACGCCCAGCCGCGCCGTTAGCACCACAGCACACATCCGACACGACTGAACGGGCCGGCCCCCCCGGCCCCCCCGCCCGGGGGGGCGCGGGGGGAGGACCGGGGAGTCACACACCGCGGTGGGGCCACCGCTCTGGCCGCGGGGTGGCCACCGGGCGGGTGGGGACGCCGGCGCGCGG
>NZ_JBHWBZ010000040.1:64859-81986 GCF_042735475.1 Kitasatospora sp. NPDC059577
GGGCGCGGGGGTGTTGGCGCCCCCCCCGCTGCACCCCCCCCCCCCCGCCCCCCCTCCCCCCCCCCCCCCCCCCCCCCCCCCCCCGCCCGCCCCCCCGCCGGCCCCCCCGGGCCGGGGCCCCCCGCCAGGTACGAAGGGGCAGTACCACCACCGTGAGGGACACACGAGAGAGCCGGCTGCTGCTCATCCTGCTGGTGGCCGTCGCCTTCGCGCTGATCACCGTGGACATCAAGGGCGGTGAGGACTCCCCGCTCGGCCCCGCCCGGCACGCGGCCGCCGGGGTCCTCGGGCCCGTCGAACGCGGTGCCGCCACCGTCGTCGACCCGGTCGCCGACACCGTCCGGGCCTTCCGGGACGCCGCCACCAACAGCGGCCGCACCGACCAGCTCGCCCGCGAGAACACCGAACTGCGGCAGAAGCTCGCCTCCTCCGACATGGCCGCCGGGCGCACCAAGCAGCTGGACGACCTGCTGCGCACCGCCGGTGCCGGCGGCTACACCGTCAAGGCCGCCCAGGTCATCGCGATCGGCCCGGCCCAGGGCTTCTCCTGGACCATCACCGTCGACGCCGGCAGCGACGACGGCCTCACCCGCGACATGACCGTGATCAACGGTCAGGGCCTGGTCGGCCGGGTCACCACCGTCGCCCCGACCACCGCCACCGTGCTGCTCGCCTCCGACCCCGGCTTCTCGGCCGGCACCCGCCTGGAGGGCACCGGCGAGATCGGCTTCGCCTCCGGTGGCGGCGACAGCCCGATGAAGGTCTCCCTGCTCAACGGCAAGGCCCAGGTCAAGGCCGGCGACCGGCTGGTCACCTTCGGCTCGCAGAGCGGCCGCCCGTTCGTGCCCGGAGTCCCGGTCGGCAAGGTCACCGAGGTCCAGGCCAATGCCGGGCAGCTGACCAAGACCGTCCTGGTCGAGCCCTTCGTCCAGTTCACCCGGCTGGACCTGGTCGGCGTGGTGGTCGTGCCGCCGCGCGCCGACCCGCGGGACGCCGTCCTGCCGCCCGCCCCGGGCCAGGCCCCGGCCGGCGCGCCCGCCGCCCCGCCCGCCAAGCCCACTGGGGGGAACTGAGCCATGCGCCTCGCCCGCATCCCCGTCTCCGCCTGCCTGATCCTGCTCGGCCTGATCCTCCAGGTCAGCGTCTTCGGCCGGCTCCAGCTCCCGGGAGCCACCCCGGACATACTGCTGCTCGTCGTGGTCGGCCTGGCCATGGTCTACGGGCCCACCGGCGGCTGCCTGGTCGGCTTCGCGGCCGGCCTGCTCGCCGACCTCGCGCCGCCCTCCGACCACGCGATCGGCCGCTACGCGCTGGTGCTCTGCCTGATGGGCTACGCCGCCGGCCTGCTGCGGCCCGACCACGGCCGCCAGCGCTCGGTCGTCGGCTCGCTGCTGGTGGTGGGCGTCGCCGCGGTCGCCTCCACCCTGCTGTACGCGCTGGTCGGCGCGCTGGTCGGCGACACCGCAGCCCGGCACGTCGGCCTCGGCGGCCTGGTGATCAGCGCCCTGCTGTACGACCTGCTGCTGGCACCGTTCGTGGTGCCGCTGGTGATGCTCCTCGGCCGTCGCTTCGGGCGCGACCCGGTGGCCGCCGCCGACGACGACCAGGGCGGCCCGGGCATGGGCTCGCTGGCCCGCTACCGCACCACCCGCGAGGTCTCCTCCGGCCCGTCGTACAGGAAACGGCGCGTGCCCGGCTTCGCCCGCCGCCCGTAACCGGACCGGCCCCGACCTCCCGACTTCCCCGCACCCTGGAGCGCACGAGACGTGAGCAACATCCCCGAGACCGGCCGCACCCGGCGGGTGACGATCCGTCTGGTGGTGCTGCAGATCCTGGTGCTGTCGCTGCTCGCCACCCTCGGCGGTCGGCTGTGGTACCTGCAGATCCGCAACGCCAAGGAGTACACCGCCAAGGCGACCGGCAACCACATCCGCGAAGTGGTCGAACCGGCCGTCCGCGGCGAGATCCTGGACGCCTCCGGACGGGTGCTGGCCGGCAACGAGACCCGGCTGGTGGTCTCGGTCAGCCGCACCTCGCTGCTGCAGCAGAAGGACGGCGGCAAGGCGGTGCTGGCCCGGCTGGCCGACGTGCTCGGGATGCCCGCCAAGGACGTGCAGGAGAAGGTCCGGCTCTGCGACGCCAAGACGCCGCAGCCCTGCTGGAACGGCTCGCCCTACCAGCCGATCCCGGTCACCAAGGAGGCGACCACCCAGCAGGCGATGCAGATGATGGAACGCCGCGAGGACTTCCCCGGGGTCACCGCGCAGCCCACCGCCGTACGCCGCTACACCGGCGTCGAGGGCGCCAACATGGCCCAGGTGCTCGGCTACCTCTCGCCGGTCACCGACGAGGAGGTCAGCAAGACCGCCGCCAAGAGCGGCCTGGACCGCTACCTGCCGGCCGACCAGATCGGCCGGGCCGGCCTGGAGTCGGTGTACGACCGCGACCTGCGCGGCACCGCCGGCATCACCCAGCTGGAAGTGGACAACCTCGGCCGGGTGATCGGCACCGCCGGCGCCGTCGCCCCGCAGACCGGCGACAACCTGGTCACCAGCATCGACGCCCGGGTGCAGAAGGTGGTCGAGGACAACCTCGCGCAGGCCATCGCCGACGCCCGGAACACCTTCGACAAGGTCACCAACCGCAACTACGAGGCCGACTCCGGCGCCGCCGTGGTGATGGACGTGCACACCGGGCGGATCATCGCGATGGCGAGCGCCCCCACCTACGACCCGAACCTCTGGGTCGGCGGCATCACCGGCAAGGACTACCAGTCGCTGACCAGCAAGGACTCCAACTTCCCGCTGCTGAACCGCGCCATACAGGGTCAGTCCGCCCCCGGCTCGACCTTCAAGGTCATCTCCACCACCGCCGCCGTGCAGGCCGGCTACTCGCTGGACGGCACCTACCCGTGCCCGAAGAGCATGACCATCGGCGGGCGCGAGTTCAAGAACTTCGAGAGCGAGAGCTTCGGCTCCATCTCGCTGGAGAAGGCGCTGGAGGTCTCCTGCGACACCGTCTTCTACGGCCTGGCGAACGACCAGTGGGTGAAGGACGGCGGCATCAAGCCGAAGAAGGACGCGGCCGACTGGTTCTTCAAGACCGCCCACGAGTTCGGCCTCGGCGCCAAGACCGGCATCGACCTGCCGTCCGAGGTCACCGGCCGGGTGCCCGACCGGCAGTGGAAGCAGTCCTTCTACGACAACAACAAGGACGCCTGGTGCGCCCAGGCGAAGAAGGGCGGCAACAGCTTCTCCGACCAGATCGCCAAGGAGAACTGCGTCGACGGCTACCAGATGCGCGCCGGTGACGCCGTCAACTTCGCGATCGGCCAGGGCGACACCCTCGTCACCCCGGTCCAGATGGCCCGGATCTACTCGGCGCTGGCCAACGGCGGCACCTTCTACCGGCCGACCATCGCCAAGGCGGTGATAAGCCCGGGCGGGGACCTCGTCCGCGAGATCGCCCCGCAGGCGGACGCCCAGTTCCCCGGTGACCAGAAGCTGCTGAGCTACATCAACCAGGCCACCGAGGGCGTCGTCAAGAGCGGTACCGCCGCCTGGAAGTTCACGCAGGCCGGCTGGCCGCAGGACAAGATCGCGCTGCACGCCAAGACCGGCACCGCCGAGGTCGAGGGCAAGCAGACCACCTCCTGGCTGGCCACGTACAGCAAGGACTACGCGATCATCATGACGATCAGCCAGGGCGGCACCGGCTCCGGCGGCTCGGGTGACTCCGTCCGCCGGATCTACCAGGCGCTGTACGGCGTGGACGACAAGGGCAACGTCGACACCACCAAGGCGCTGCTGCCCGCCCCGCAGGCCGAGCTGCCGAAGTTCAACCCGGACGGCACCGCGATCATCAAGCCGGCCGCGTACTCCGTCGACCAGACGCCGGGCGCGGCCCAGGCGCCCGCGCTGGTCCCGGTGCTCCAGGACGCGGCGCAGGCGGACCCGGCGCCGGCGACGGCCTTCCTCGACCGGACACCTCCGACCGACCGCCCGGCGTCGTACACCGCGGCCGACGCCGCGCTCGAACCCGGCCGCAGCCCGGGAAGGGGACGGGCATGACCTCCTACGGCTCCTACCGGCAACTGCGGCTGGCCCCGCAGCGCGGCGGGGTCTCCAAGGCCCTCGCCAAGGACTCCCCGCTCTGGCGGCTGGACTGGATACTGCTGCTGGCCGCGCTGGCCCTCTCGGCCGGCAGCTCGCTGCTGGTCTGGTCGGCCACCCGGGGGCGCGACTCGCTCACCCACGGGGACCCGCAGTACTTCCTGTACCGGCACCTGACCAACTTCGTGGTCGGGCTGGTGCTGTGCTCCGTGGTGATAGCGATAGGGAGTCGTCGCTTCCGCACGATCGTGCCGTTCCTGTACGTCGGCGTGATCCTGCTGCTGCTGGCGACACTCAGCCCGCTGGGATCCACCATCAACGGCGCGCACTCGTGGATCCAGCTCGGCGGCGGCTTCTCGATCCAGCCCGCCGAGTTCGCGAAGCTCGCGATCGTGCTGGCGATGGCGGTCGTGCTGTCCGACCAGGTGGACGCGGGGGAGCGGGAGTTCCCCTCGCACCGGGCCGTGTTCCGCGGTCTCGTCTGGGCCGGCCTGCCGATGTGCATAGTGCTGCTGATGCCGGACGCCGGCTCGGTGATGGTGATGGCCGCGATCGTGCTCGGCATCCTGCTCGGCTCGGGCGCGGCGAACCGCTGGGTCCTCGGGCTGCTGGTGACGGGCGCCGCCGGATGCGTGGCGATCTGGAAGTTCGGGCTGCTGAGCAAGTACCAGATCGACCGCTTCGCCGCCTTCGCCAACCCGCAGCTGGACCCGAACGGCGTCGGCTACAACACCGCGCAGGCCCGGATCGCGATCGGGTCGGGCGGGCTCACCGGCAAGGGACTGTTCCACGGGACCCAGACCACCGGGCAGTTCGTGCCGGAGCAGCAGACCGACTTCGTGTTCACCGTCGCGGGCGAGGAACTCGGCTTCGTCGGGGCGCTGGCGATCATCCTGCTGGTCGGCGTGGTGCTCTGGCGGGCCTGCCGGATCGCGCGTCAGGCGACCGACCTCTACGGCACGATCGTGTCGGCCGGGATCATCGCCTGGTTGGCCTTCCAGGCCTTCGAGAACATAGGGATGTGCCTGGGCATCATGCCGGTCGCCGGCATCCCGCTGCCGTTCGTCTCGTACGGAGGGTCCTCGATGTTCGCGAACTGGATGGCGATCGGGCTGCTCCAGGCGGTGCGGAGCCAGCGGCCGATAGCGGCCTGAGCGAGTGTGCGCAGGGGCCGGTCCGGGGAAACCCGGGCCGGCCCCTGCGCGTGCCCGACCCGGCGCCCCTTCCCCCGGCGCCCGGCCGGCGGTGCGTCAGCGCGGCTGGAGCAGGCAGTCGGCGGCGGTGAGCACGGCACGGGACTGGTGGGCCAGCTGCTCCTGCACCGGCACCCAACGGGCACCGAACCGGTGCCGCAGCCGGTCCAGACTGTCCGCGACGACGGCACGGGCGCGCTCGCGGGCGGCCTCCGCACCCGGGCCGCGGGCGTCCGCCAGCAGCCGCAGCAGGATCGACGCCACCCGCAAGGGCAGCCGGGCCGCCACCAGCCCGGCCGTGGTCACCCGCGAGGACGAGAGCGGCCCGGGGCGCCAGCGGTCCAGCCACTCCTCGGCCACCCGCGGGGCCACCGCCAGACTGAACTCGGCGGTGCGCACCATCGGCCCGTACGCCTCGTGGCTGTGCACGGGGACCCGGGCCAGCACGGCGGTCAGCTCCTCTGCGCGCACCGTGAGCTCCCGGGCGGCGGAGGCGAGCGCCCGCGGTCCCGCCGGGTGCGGGCGGGCGTCGCCGACCGCGTCCACGGCCCACATCGGGACCTCCAGGACGGCGCTGACCGCACCGTGCCGGGCCGCGTACGACCAGGTCGACAGCTCGGGCTCGTCCGGCAGCGCCCAGGAAGCCCCGGAACCGCCCGGGACCGGCATCAGATAGGTGCCGGGGGCCGGGCTGGCCCAGCCGATCGCGTCGTAGGAGTCCACGTCCAGGGGGAGGCCGGCCCGCTCGGCGGAGCGGGCGAAACGCTCGGACAGGCCGGGAACCGGACCGGTGAGCTGGACGAAGGACCCGCCGAAGTCCACCCCGTGCAGCGAGCACTGCAGGAACGGGCGCAACTCGTCGATCAGGCCCGTCAGTGCCACGCTCTCCGGCATCGGCGGACGGCCGGAGCCGGGGGCGGGCAGCAGCTCGGGCTGCTCCTCGAACGCGGGGCGGAAGAAGTGCTCGTAGTGGCGGCTCATGGTGAGCGGGCCGTCCAGCCAGCCGGCGTTGAGCGCGGCGCCGTCCGGGTCGAGGCAGAGCAGCAGGTGCCAGGAGAGGCCGGGACGGGCGGGGCGGTCCAGCAGCAGCTCGGCCAGCCGCACCGCCCCGGCCGTGCCGATCGGCTCGTTGGGGTGCGGGCCGCCGACCACGAGCGCGGTGCGCGGGCCGCGGTCGACGGACAGCAGCAGCAGCGGGCGTCCGGCCCGGGAACGGCCCACCTCGCGCAGCCGGCAGCGGTCCGGGTGGCGCAGGGCGAGCCGCCGGGCGGCGCACTCGGCCTGGGCCGGCGTGGGGTAGCGGGCGGGCCGGGAGTCGAGGGGCCGGAGGGGGCGGATCCGCCGACCGGTGTCGGTCATGGTTCTCCTTGCGCCGGTCGTACGGCTCGTACGGCCGCCGGGGCGCGGGCACGCGGGTGCGCCGCCGGGCACGGAGTGCGGGCGGGGGACGGGGCACCGCGGGCCGGGGACGGCGGCCGGGCGGACACGGGACGGGCCTGGTGAGGGTGGACTGGGCCGTGCGTGAGGGGCGGGAGGGCATCGCCGGGGGAACTCCGACGAGGCCGTGCGTGAGGGGCGGGAGAGGGCATCGCCGGGGAACTCCGACGAGGGCCGAGCGTACGACCCAACTCCCTTGTCCGGAAGGGGCACAGGGGTTCTTGGCGGAGCCCTGTCAGTAGCGCACGGGCCGTTCGGGCGTGTCAACGGCGGACGGCGCCGGGCGGCGGGCGCGCACTGCGCGTGCCGGGGCGGGCGCCCGACGGGCGGGTCGCGCCGGAGCGCGGAGGGCCCGCGCTCCGGGGCAGACGGCCCCATCCCCGGATTGGGCTACCCTTGAGGGTCACCCCTCCCGTGCCGACTCGCGGCACCGAATCACGTCGTAAGGGTTCCTAGTACATGACTGTCGAATCGGTCTTCCCACGCCTGGAGGCCCTCCTCCCGCACGTCCAGAAGCCGATCCAGTACGTCGGCGGCGAGCTCAACTCGACCGTCAAGGACTGGGACGCCTGCGACGTCCGCTGGGCACTGATGTACCCCGACGCCTACGAGGTCGGCCTGCCCAACCAGGGCGTCATGATCCTCTACGAGGTGCTGAACGAGCGCGAGGGCGTGCTCGCCGAGCGCACCTACAGCGTCTGGCCGGACCTGGAAGCGCTGATGCGCGAGCACGGCGTCCCCCAGTTCACCGTCGACGCCCACCGCCCGGTGAAGGCCTTCGACGTGTTCGGCCTGTCGTTCTCCACCGAGCTCGGCTACACCAACATGCTGACCGCGCTCGACCTGGCCGGCATCCCGCTGGAGGCCAAGGACCGCACCGACGAGGACCCGATCGTCCTCGCCGGCGGTCACGCGGCCTTCAACCCGGAGCCGATCGCCGACTTCCTCGACTGCGCCGTGGTCGGCGACGGCGAGCAGGCCGTGCTCGACATCACCGAGGTCGTCCGCGCCTGGAAGGCCGAGGGCCGCCCGGGCGGGCGCGACGAGGTGCTGCTGCGCCTGGCCCGCACCGGCGGGGTCTACGTCCCCAAGTTCTACGACGTGGAGTACCTGGCCGACGGCCGGATCGGCCGCGTCGTCCCGAACGCCCCGGGCGTGCCGTGGCGGGTGTCCAAGCACACCGTGATGGACCTGGACGAGTGGCCGTACCCCAAGCAGCCGCTGGTCCCGCTCGCCGAGACGGTGCACGAGCGGATGTCCGTGGAGATCTTCCGCGGCTGCACCCGCGGCTGCCGCTTCTGCCAGGCCGGCATGATCACGCGCCCCGTGCGGGAGCGAAGCATCACCGGCATCGGCGAGATGGTCGAGCGCGGGCTGAAGGCCACCGGCTTCGAGGAGGTCGGCCTGCTGTCGCTGTCCAGCGCCGACCACACCGAGATCGGCGACATCGCCAAGGGCCTCGCGGACCGCTACACCGAGGACAAGATCGGCCTGTCGCTGCCGTCCACCCGCGTCGACGCCTTCAACATCGACCTCGCCAACGAGCTGTCCCGCAACGGGCGCCGCTCGGGCCTCACCTTCGCCCCCGAGGGCGGCAGCGAGCGCATGCGCAAGGTGATCAACAAGATGGTGTCGGAGGAGGACCTGATCCGCACCGTCGCCACCGCCTACGGCAACGGCTGGCGCCAGGTGAAGCTGTACTTCATGTGCGGCCTGCCGACCGAGACCGACGAGGACGTGCTCCAGATCGGCGAGATGGCGAAGAACGTCATCCAGAAGGGCCGCGAGGTCACCGGCCAGAACGACATCCGCTGCACCGTCTCCATCGGCGGGTTCGTGCCCAAGCCGCACACCCCGTTCCAGTGGGCCCCGCAGCTGTCCGCCGAAGCCACCGACGCCCGCCTGGCCAAGCTGCGCGACTCGATCCGCGGCGACCGCAAGTACGGCAAGAACATCGGCTACCGCTACCACGACGGCAAGCCGGGCATCATCGAGGGCCTGCTCTCCCGCGGCGACCGCCGCATCGGCGCGGTCATCCGCGCGGTCTACGAGGACGGCGGCCGCTTCGACGGCTGGCGCGAGTACTTCTCGTACGACCGCTGGATCGCCTGTGCCGACAAGGGCCTGGCCGGCACCGGCGTCGACGTCGACTGGTACACCACCCGCGAGCGCACCTACGAGGAGGTGCTGCCCTGGGACCACCTGGACAGCGGCCTCGACAAGGACTGGCTCTGGGAGGACTGGCAGGACGCGCTGGAGGAGGTCGAGGTCGACGACTGCCGCTGGACGCCGTGCTTCGACTGCGGGGTGTGTCCGCAGATGGACACCCACATCCAGATCGGCCCGACGGGCAAGAAGATGCTGCCGCTGACGGTCGTCAACAAGTAGTCGCCGCGAGTGACGGTTGCCACACCCGCGACCCCCGGCCGGAACCTCCGGCCGGGGGTCGCGGGCATGCGGCTGACCAGGGGCGGAGCGAGGGGGGTGGCGGGGCGCGTACCCTTTGAGGTGACAGAGTCCGGGCAGTGGCGGCAACGCGCCGCGCCGGACGGGGACAACTGACTAAGGACTGAGCGACCCTGGCACGCCGTACGCCCGACGGTCCGCCGCCCGCGCCGACGGTGCAGCGGATTCGTCTCCGCTACACCAAGCGCGGCCGGCTCCGCTTCACCAGCCACCGCGACTTCCAGCGCGCCTTCGAGCGCGCCCTGCGCCGGTCCGCCGTTCCGATGGCCTACTCGGCCGGCTTCACCCCGCACCCGAAGGTCTCCTACGCCAACGCGGCCCCCACCGGGGTGGCGAGCGAGGCGGAGTACCTGGAGATCGGCCTGGCCGCCGTTCGCGACCCCGAACAGCTCCGGGCGCAACTGGACGAGTCGCTGCCGACGGGCCTGGACGTGATCGACGCGGTCGAGGTGCGGACGCCGAACTTCGTGGAGCGCCTGGAGGCCTCCGAGTGGCTGGTCCGGCTGGACGGCGTCGAGCCGGACGAGGCCGCCGCCGCGGTGGCGCGCTTCCTCGCCGAGGAGCGCGTCGAGGTCGAACGCCTCACCAAGAACGGCGTGCGGGTCTTCGACGCGCGCGGTGCGGTGGCGGCACTCCAGATCGTCCCGCCCCAGGTCGACGGCGGTGCGGACACGGAGGCCGGAACCGACCGCGATGTTCGGACCGGCCGTCCCTGTGCGATACTGCGCCTGGTAGTACGACACGCCACACCCGCCGTACGACCCGACGACGTATTGTCCGGTCTCCGTGCGACGGCCGACCTGGCGCCGCCGGTCCCCGCAGAGGTGACCAGGCTGGCGCAGGGGCCGCTCGACGAGGGGACCGGCACGGTGACCGACCCGCTGGCGCTCGACCGCGCCGCGGCCCAGGCCGGCTCGGAGCCGGGCGCCGGGCCGCGCGCTACCGCGCCCGCCTAGCGGGCGGAGGCCGGGTCCAGTTCTCACTGGACCCGATGGTCCTCCAGGGTTCCCGCGGCTCCCCAGGGGAGCGAGCGTCGTCGCAGCACAGGCCTGCCAACCGGGGCCTGCCGGCCACGAAGGCCGGTGGGCCCGGGACCCGGTCCGGGAGCCACCCGGGGTTGGGGGACGGCGCAGCTTGGGAAAACCTCAGAAGACTGGTCAGAACCAGAAGACTTTCGACACCCCGCCGAGCGCGGGGCGCCGAGCGAGACTACGAGCCCCTGTGCGGCCTCGCGTCCGCGCGGCGGCACCGTGAAAGGGTCCGGCCCGAGCATCCTCGCGATGCCGGCCGCCCACCGGTGCCGTGCCGTGCCCGGATGCGGAGCCCGGGGGCCTGACGGGAGATCCACCCGCATGCTCGATAACACCGACCCGCAGACTGCGGCCACGGAACCGAACGAAACCACCGCGACCGGCAGCGAGGGCGCGTCCGCCGCGCCGCCGCGCCGTCGTCGCCGCGCGGTGTCCCGCCCGGCGGGCACCCCGCAGGGCGCCGCCGCCGACGCCGCCGAGACGGTCCTGCCGGCCGAGGCGCCGGCGGCCGGGACCGCCCCGGCTCCGGCCGCGGAGACCCCCGCCGCCGAGAAGCCGGTCCGGGCCCGCCGCACCCGCAAGCGCGCCGAGGCGCCGGCCGGTGCGCCCGAGGCGTCCGCGATCGTGGTCACCGCGCCCGAGGCCGCCGAGGCCCCGGCGGCGGAGACCGCCGTCGAGGCGCAGGCCGAGAAGAAGGACGAGAAGGCGGAGAAGCCCGTCCGGGCCCGCCGTACCCGCAAGCGGGCCGAGGCTCCGGCCGGTGCGCCGGCCGCCGAGGAGCCCGCTGCCGAGGAGCCCGCCGAGACCCCTGCTCCCGTCGCCGCCCCCGCCGCCGAGCCGGTGGCCGAGGAGGCTCCGGCCCGTCGCCCCCGCCGCCGTCGCGTGGTCGAGGCCGCGCCGGTCGTCGAGGCCCCGGTCGAGGAGCCGCAGGCCGAGGAGCCCGTCGTCGCGGAGGAGCCCGAGGAGGAGGCCGCCGCCGAGCCGGTGGCCGCGCCCGCCGCCCCCGCCCCGGCCGTCGAGGCCGAGCCGCACCACCGGGTGCGCCGTCGCGCCGTCCGTCCGGCCACCGCGGTCTTCCAGGCCCCGGTGTTCCAGGAGCCGGCCCCCTACGTCGCACCGTCCGCGCAGCAGCAGCAGCCCGCCGCCGCCGTCCCGGCGCCGGTCGAGGCCCCGGCCGTCGCGGAGCGCGACGAGGAGGACGAGTTCGAGTACAGCGGCGTCGGCCGCCGCCGCCGGGTCCGCGCCCGCGTCGAGCCGGGCCGCCGCAAGTCGGCCGCCAAGGCTCCGGCCGCCAGGACGCAGGCCGCCGCGGCCCAGGCCGCGCCCGTGCAGCCCGCCCCCGCGCAGGCCGCTCCGGCGCCGGTCGCCGCCGCCCCGGTCGAGCAGCCGGCCGTCGAGGAGCCCGTCGAGGAGACCCCCGCCGCCGGTCCGGACACCGAGGGCGACTGGGAGGACGACCGTCCGTCGCGCCGTCGCCGTCGTGGCGGCCGTCGCCGTCGCCGTGGCGAGGCCGAGGAGTTCGAGGCCGCCGAGACCGAGCAGCCCACCCCCGAGGAGCCGGCCCAGGCCGTCGCCGAGGAGGAGGACGAGGACGACGACGACCTGGCCGCCGGCCTGTCCTCGTCGCGCCGTCGCCGTCGCCGTCGCCGCCGCAGCGGTGAGGCCGGCGCCGTCGAGACCGCCGAGACCACCGAGGACGGCGTCCGCACGGTGGTGAAGGTGCGCGAGCCGCGCCGCCGCTCCACCGAGCCGTCCTTCGACCCGGACGAGGTGCAGTCCATCAAGGGCTCGACCCGTCTGGAGGCGAAGAAGCAGCGCCGCCGCGAGGGCCGCGAGCTGGGCCGCCGCCGGGTGCCGATCATCACCGAGGCCGAGTTCCTGGCCCGCCGCGAGTCGGTCGAGCGCGTCATGGTGGTGCGCCAGAACGGCCAGCGCACCCAGATCGGCGTCCTTGAGGACGGCGTGCTGGTCGAGCACTACGTCAACAAGGAGCAGGCCACCTCGTACGTCGGCAACGTCTACCTGGGCAAGGTCCAGAACGTGCTGCCGTCGATGGAGGCCGCCTTCGTCGACATCGGCAAGGGCCGCAACGCGGTGCTGTACGCCGGTGAGGTCAACTTCGGTGCGCTGGGCCACGGTGGCCCGCGCCGGATCGAGTCGGTGCTGAAGTCCGGCCAGTCCGTGCTGGTGCAGGTCTCCAAGGACCCGATCGGCCACAAGGGCGCCCGTCTGACCAGCCAGATCTCGCTGCCCGGCCGCTACCTGGTGTACGTGCCCGAGGGCTCGATGACCGGCATCTCGCGCAAGCTGCCCGAGAACGAGCGGGCCCGTCTGAAGCAGATCCTCAAGAAGATCGTCCCGGACGACGCGGGCGTCATCGTGCGCACCGCCGCCGAGGGCGCCTCCGAGGAGGAGCTGACCCGCGACGTCCAGCGCCTCCAGCAGCAGTGGGAGGACATCCAGAAGAAGGCCGCCACCGGCAACGCCCCGGCGCTGCTGTACGGCGAGCCGGACATGACCGTCCGGGTCGTCCGCGACATCTTCAACGAGGACTTCACCAAGGTCATCGTCTCCGGTGACGAGGCGTGGGGGACCATCCACGAGTACGTCTCCAACGTGGCCCCGGACCTCGCCGGCCGGCTCCAGCGCTGGACCTCCGAGGTGGACGTGTTCGCCACCTACCGGATCGACGAGCAGCTGATGAAGGCGCTGGACCGCAAGGTCTGGCTGCCCAGCGGCGGTTCGCTGGTGATCGACCGCACCGAGGCGATGGTCGTCATCGACGTCAACACCGGGAAGTTCGTCGGCCAGGGCGGCAACCTGGAGGAGACGGTCACCCGCAACAACATCGAGGCGGCCGAGGAGATCGTGCGCCAGCTGCGGCTGCGCGACCTCGGCGGCATCATCGTGATCGACTTCATCGACATGGTGCTGGAGTCCAACCGCGACCTGGTGCTGCGCCGCCTGCTGGAGTGCCTGGGCCGGGACCGGACCAAGCACCAGGTGGCGGAAGTCACCTCGCTGGGCCTGGTCCAGATGACCCGCAAGCGGGTCGGCCAGGGCCTGCTGGAGTCCTTCTCCGAGGCCTGCGTGCACTGCAACGGTCGCGGTGTGATCGTCCACATGGAGCAGCCGAGCGCCCACGTCCACGCCCCGTCCGCCCCGGCGGGCGAGGCCGCCCAGGGCGGCGGCAAGCGCCGTCGCCGGGGCAAGGGCGGCGCGGGCCACGAGGAGTCGCAGGCCGTCGAGGCCGGTGTGACCGAGGCGGCCGAGGCCGCCGAGCAGGTCACGCGGGTCGTCGAGGCCGCCGTCGCGGAGCTGCCGGGCGAGCCGGTGCGCGAGGAGATCGAGGGCCAGCTGGCCCTGGAGGTTCCTGGCGACGAGGCCGTCGAGGCCCCGGCCGTCGAGGCACCGGTGGCCGAGGCCCCGGTCGCCGCTCCGGCGGGCCGTCCGCGCCGCCGCGCGGTGCGCAAGGCGACGGCCCCGGCCGGTTCGCCGGTCGCCGCCGAGATCGTGGTGCTGCAGGCGAAGGCCGAGGCGGCGCTCGAGGCGGCCCTGGAGGCCGCGGCTCCGGCCGCCGCCGAGCCGGTCGTCGTCGCGGAGGCCGAGGTCGTCGAGACCCCGGCCGCGGAGGCCCCCGAGGCTCCCGCCGCCCCGACCGAGGAGGCCCCGGGCGAGGAGGCCGCCGCCGAGGAGGCGCCGGCGCCGAAGAAGCGGGCCGCCCGCAAGACCGCCGCCAAGAAGACCGCCGCCAAGAAGACGACCGCGGCGGCCAAGAAGACCACCGCCCGCAAGACCGCCACCAAGCGGACCAGCGCGGCGGCCAAGAAGGCCGCGGCCGCCGAGGGTGATACGGCGTCCGAGTAGTGCCCACGCCCGGGGCGGGAGCCATCCCGCCCCGGGCCGTACGGGCCGGTTTGCCCCCCGGGCGGCCGGTCCGTATTCTTGACCATCGGCGTGTCTACGCCATGCTCCCGAGCACATCACCTTCCCGGGTCGCCGCGTTCGCGCGGAGGGCCGGGGAGAGGCTCCTGTGTCCGTACCCAGGCAGCTGGCGTCGGGGGTTCCGACCGAGCAAGGAAAGCAGGTACCGCATGTACGCGATCGTTCGCGCAGGCGGCCGCCAGCACAAGGTCGCCGTGGGCGACGTGCTGGAGATCGACCGCATCGAGGCCAAGGCGGGTGACTCGGTCGAGCTCTCGACCATCCTCGTCGTCGACGGTGACGCCGTCACCTCCGACCCGTGGGTCCTGGCCGGCGTGAAGGCTCACGCCGAGGTGGTCGACCAGACCAAGGGTGACAAGATCGTCATCCTGCGTTACAAGAACAAGACCGGCTACCGCCGCCGTCAGGGCCACCGCCAGCAGCACACCGCGGTGCGCATCACCAGCATCGACTCGGTCAGCAAGTAAGGGGATAGCGAGATATGGCACACAAGAAGGGCGCAAGCTCTACCCGTAACGGCCGTGACTCGAACGCCCAGCGCCTCGGCGTGAAGCGCTTCGGCGGCCAGGTCGTCTCGGCCGGCGAGATCCTCGTCCGCCAGCGCGGCACCCACTTCCACCCGGGTGCGGGCGTCGGTCGCGGTGGCGACGACACCCTGTTCGCGCTGACCGCCGGTGCCGTGCAGTTCGGCAACCGCCGCGGCCGCAAGGTCGTCAACATCGTGGCCGTCGAGGCCTGAGTCCGAACGGACTCCCGAGTCGCATGACTCACAGTGAAGGGTGGGCCGGAATTCTCCGGTCCACCCTTCACGCTTTACGCAGGTAGCAAGCAGACTCTCGCGCACTGGAGGCACACCCATGACCACCTTCGTGGACCGCGTCGAACTTCACGTCGCCGCGGGTAACGGGGGCCACGGCTGCGCCTCCGTGCACCGCGAGAAGTTCAAGCCGCTCGGCGGCCCGGACGGCGGCAACGGCGGTGAGGGCGGCAGCGTCATCCTCACCGTGGACTCGCAGGTCACCACCCTGCTCGAGTACCACCACTCGCCCAAGCGCAAGGCCACCAACGGCAAGCCGGGCGCGGGCGGCAACCGCACCGGCGCGATCGGTGAGGACCTCGTCCTCCTCGTACCGGACGGCACCGTGGTGCTGGACCGCAAGGGCAACGTCCTGGCCGACCTGGTCGGCCACGGCACGAGCTTCGTCGCCGCCCAGGGCGGCCGCGGCGGCCTCGGCAACGCCGCGCTGGCCTCGGCCCGCCGCAAGGCGCCCGGCTTCGCGCTGCTCGGCGAGCCCGGTGAGTCCCGTGACATCGTCATGGAGCTCAAGTCCGTCGCCGACGTGGCCCTGGTGGGCTACCCGAGCGCCGGCAAGTCCTCGCTGATCTCGGTGCTCTCCGCCGCCAAGCCGAAGATCGCGGACTACCCGTTCACCACCCTGATCCCCAACCTCGGCGTGGTCACCGCGGGCGACACCGTCTACACCATCGCCGACGTGCCCGGCCTGATCCCGGGCGCCAGCCAGGGCCGCGGCCTGGGCCTGGAGTTCCTGCGGCACGTCGAGCGCTGTTCGGTGCTGGTCCACGTGCTGGACTGCGCCACCCTGGAGCCCGGCCGCGACCCGCTGAGCGACCTGGAGACCATCGAGTCCGAGCTCGCCGAGTACGGCGGCCTGGAGGACCGGCCGCGCCTGGTCGCGCTCAACAAGGTGGACGTGCCGGACGGCCAGGACATCGCCGACCTGACCCGCGCCTCCCTGGAGGAGCGCGGCTACCAGGTGTTCGAGGTCTCCGCCGCCTCCCGCAAGGGCCTGCGCGAGCTGAGCTTCGCGGTGGCGAAGATCGTCGCCGAGGCGCGCGCCGCCAAGCCGGCCGAGGAGTCCACCCGGATCGTGCTGCGGCCGGTGGCCGTCGACGACGCGGGCTTCACCATCACCGAGGAGGACGGCGCCTACCGCATCCGCGGCGTCAAGCCGGAGCGCTGGGTCCGCCAGACCGACTTCAGCAACGACGAGGCCGTCGGCTACCTCGCCGACCGGCTGGCCCGCCTCGGCGTCGAGGAGAAGCTCTGGAAGGTCGGGGCGCACGAGGGCGACACCGTCATCATCGGCCCGGACGAGAACGCCGTCGTCTTCGACTGGGAGCCGACCATGGCCGCCGGCGCCGAGATGCTCGGCCGCCGCGGTGAGGACCACCGCATGGAGACCCAGCGCCCGGCGGTCGACCGCCGTCGCGAGAAGCAGAAGGGCCGCGACGCGGCCGAGGCCGAGTTCCTCGCCTTCGAGGCGCTGTCCGGTGGCCGCCAGGCCGCCATCGACGAGGGCGACGACGAGGACTGAGCCGGTCCGGCCGGCTGACGCGAACGGCCCCCCCCCCCCCGGGGGGGGGGGGGGGCCGGTGCCGTTGCGCAAATGGCGCGGGCGGACGTGGGGGAGGCGGGCCGGGCCTTGGGTATGTTCGTGGGGGGTGCGTGGCCGATCATCACCGGGGAGGCGCCGGCCGGGAAGCTGACGATGTCGCAGCCCTTGAACTCGACGCCCTTGGTGGCACCCGAGAAGCTCGGGGTGGTGCACTTGGCGACCGGGGTCGAGCCGACCGGGTTGGCGAACATCGCGGTGTTGCCGGTGGCGTCGTAGGCCTTGAGCTTGGAATCGGGGGCGCTGAAGGACAGCTTGGTGTCCCCGAGGTTCTTCATGGTCCAGCTGACGTAGAAGAGTGCGCGGCCGTCCAGGCCGGTGGTGTTGGCCTTGGCGTCCTGGAAGTCCTTGAGCGAGCCCGGGACGACACCGGTGACGGTGAACTCCAGCTTGGTGCTGATGTTCGAGGTCTTGTCGGCGAAGTCCACGGTGGCGGGCTGGCCGAACTTCACGGCGGTGCCGGCCTGCGGCAGCTTGCCGCCGCCGGCACCGCCGCCCGCGGCGCCGGCCGTAACGGCGCCGCCGGTGG